>NZ_CP017705.1:4414557-4743086 GCF_002706795.1 Brevibacillus laterosporus DSM 25 | reverse complement strand
TGTTAATTCAGGTTGATTCATATATCCTCTGGCTACTCCGACGCCACCAACATAGATCTCCCCTTTAATCCCAATTGGAACAGGGTTGAGAGAATCATCCAGTATATAAACCTGCATATTGGCAAACGGACGCCCTACTTGACCTGGTAGGCTCTCTTGTGTACATAAATGCACGATACTAATAATAGAAGTCTCCGTTTGACCATAGCCATTATATAGTTTGCGTGGTCCCTTACTCCATTCGGCCATGTCAACTGTGCAAAGCTCACCTGCGCTTAACACCGTCTGCAAGGATTCTGGTAGCTCATCTGGGTTAAGCGTTGCTAGAACAGAAGGTGTAATAAACATAGTCGTAATCTGATTTTCATGTAAAAATGCAAGAAGATTCTTCCCTCCCGCTCTTACATCTGGACTCGTTAGGCATAATGTAGCCCCTGCACATAGAGAGGAAAATATTTCGTGAGCTGACGCATCAAAACTGATAGAAAAAAATTGGATAAGCTTACTATCTGAAGTAATTTCGAATGTGTTAATGGTGTCTTCCGTTATATTACATAAACCCTGATGCTCAATCATGACACCTTTTGGGTCTCCAGTAGAGCCAGATGTATAGATAACATAAGCAAGACTGTGAGCATTTGCTTGTGTTGGAAGATTTTGAATATCCTCACATGCAATCGCTTCTTGTTCGTTATCTAGACAAATACACTCCCTTCCTTCCTTGCTCATCAATTCATTTAAATGTTGGCTTGTAAGGACGATTTGAAGACCAGAGTCCTGTAGGATATGTCGAACTCTTTCTATTGGATAGATAGGATCAATCGGAATATACGCCCCTCCTGCTTTTAAAATCCCAAGCACACCAACAATCATTTCAATTGAACGTTCCATATACATACCGACGAGCGTTTCACGTTCTACTCCTCTTTTTTTCAATAGATGAGCCACTTGATTAGCACGTTTGTTTAACTCCTCATAGGTAATGACTTGATCATTATGCTTGAGAGCAATTTGATCTGGTGTTTTCTCCACTTGGGCTTCAAATAATTCATGAATGCATGCATTATCAGAGAATGGCTGATTGGTGCTATTCCAGTCAATAAGTAACTGTCGTTCTTCTCCTTCTGTTAACATAGCCAAATCACTAATAGAGGAATGTGGGTTTTCTAAGATAGCATGAAGCAAGCGATGCCAATGCTCACGCATCCGCTCAATCGTGTCTTTACGGAACAAATCAGGTGAATATTCAAAAAAACCTTCCAGTCCTTTTTCGGTTTCAGAAAAACCTGCTGTAATATCATACTTTGCTGTTTCAGCATCAATCATTTCGAATTCTACTGTAAGATCTGGCAACTGTAATTTTTCTTCTGGTACATCGACATACACGAATATAGCTTGAACTAACGGGTTGCGACTGACATCCATGGGTACTTTCAATTCATCAATTAATAAACCGATTGGCATATCCTGATGCTTGTATACCGCGAGAGCCGTTTCCCTTACACTATGTAATAATTGGATAAACGTCATATCTTTAGACATTCGAGTGCGGAGTGTACCCATCGTTAGGAAATACCCCATTACATCCTCCATCTCAACTCGGCTACGATTGGCAAGTGGAGTACCAACCAAAATGTCTGATTGACCTGTATATCTATATAAAAGCAATTTAAAGGCAGCAAGTATAATCATGAAAGCAGACGCATTCTCTTTTTGTCCGATCGCTTTTAGGCCATTTAATACTTCGAGTGGTGTTTGAATAAAGCATCTGGCACCACGGTAGGTAATAGCTGGTGGACGAGGAAAATCAGTACTGATATCCAAAACATAATCACAGTCCGCGAGCTGCTCTCTCCAAAATGTTAGTAATTTCTCTTTGGTCTCACCTTCAAAATAATTTCGTTGCCATTCAGCATAATCTGCATATTGGATGGGAAGCTCTGATAGCTGTACGGGTATACCTGTAAGCACCGCCTGATAATGCAAAGATAGTTCTTTGAAAAAAATGGAGAAAGTAATACGGTCGATTACAATATGATGAACAGTCATGACTAACATCGATTCTGAATTGCTTACGTGAAACAGTTTGAAGCGGATCAGCGGACCTTTTTTCAAATCAAAAAGGCGCTGTACCTCTTCTTTCATCTGTCTCTGTACTTCTTCATCCCGAATCTCATCTGGAACAAGACGAAGATCAACCTCTGGAACAGAGATCTGGAGTTCTGGCAAGACAATTTGACGTGCTTGTCCATCCACACTGTCAAACACGGTACGCCATGCTTCATGACGCTTTACAATCTCATTGATGCTCTTCTCTAAAGCCCAGTGATGCACAGTGCCTGTTAATTTAGCCGCACCATAAACGTTATAGGTGTGACTTTCTGGATGCATTCGATTGAAGAACCACAAGCGTTCCTGATCATAAGTAAGTGGACTCGCATTCGAGTGCCCACGAGGATTAATCATTTCTTTATTGATACCGATTTTGTTCACGTCTACATTTTTCTTCTTCAATTGCTTTTCTAGTAATTCACGTTGTTTGTCAGAAAGTAAATTGATACGGTCCGTCAAGCTTTTCATAAGGACAGCTCCTTTTGATTAAATGATTTTTTTAGATCAGTCAACATTCTAATGCTATTCATGATCGTCTCGTTATCTATACCGAAGTCCACTAAGCAGGCCACCTCATCCACACCAATATCAATGAGAGTCTCGATCAGCTTTTTACATTTGTCATGGCTTCCAAATAATGCACTTTCTTGAAAATAAGACTCAAAAGCATGATTTACAATGACATCGAAATCAGAGGCAGACATGGATGAATAATCTGTAAGAATATTCTTCTGTTGTTTCATAAAGGTTTTTAAATATTCCTTCATCGGCTTCTCCACCTTCACCTTGACCTCTTCATCACTTGTTCCTAAGCAAGTATGGAGCATCACAGCTACTTTGCGAGATTCGGGTAAAAAACCACTTTGGGACAAAGTCTTACGATATAAATCAATTTTCGCTTCTAAATCTGCTAAATCTCCACCCGTAATTCCTGTGAGAATATTAGCTCCAATTTGGGCCGCACGCTGATAGGTTTCTGGACTTCCGTTCGTCGCTATCCAAATATCTAGTTCATTTTGCAACGGTCTAGGGAGAGTACGTATTTCGTGAACAATTCCATTGACATCTGTAAAAGGAATCTGCTCACCAGCCCATAGCCTCTTTACCAATTCTATAGAGTTGAACATCCCGTCTTTTCTAGATTCGTAGTAATCAGTAGCTTGTACAGGGGCAATCAAAAAATCAGCAGGATGCCATCCCGTAGCAAATGCAACTGAAACACGCCCCTTTGAAAGATTGTCCACCACAGACCATTCCTCTACAAAGCGAATTGGGTGATGTAATGGTAGTACTACGCTTCCTGCCCTAAGCTCAATACGTTCTGTAATCGTAGCTAGAGCGGCGCTTAACACCGAAGGATTTGGATATAACCCTCCAAAATCCTCAAAATGTCGCTCTGGTGTCCAAACTGCTGCAAACCCATTCTGATCAGCAAAAGCTGTGGTCTCCAAAAGTAAGGAGTATTTATTCTGATCCTGAGTAGAACCATCACCTGAGAAAAAGAAGAGACTAAATTCCATCTTATCCATATTTCTTTTTCTCTTTGGTACAAAGCTGCTAGAAGCGCCATTTCGATTTTTCGCTTCCTGCTTAGATAATCCCGCAGGAAAAGGAGTTTGGATACCCTTTTGTTTGAGGCGTTGTTCAAGTAAAACCCGTTGTTCAGGAGAAAGTGCTGCTAATCGTTTGTCTAACTCGTTCATCATTTGTTCTCTCCTTTATACCTCGCTAACAAGTTTATGTGATAGTTCCTCTGGTGACATCTTTTCTATTTCACTCAACATACGCTCGATTTCATCCATCTCCTCTTGTCCGATCTGAGACGTCGTTATCGCTTGAGCTAACTCTACAATAGATGGAAATTGGAAAAGAATATCCATCGGAATATCGTTATGGAACGTATTTCGCAAACGTGTAACAAGCTGAATGGATAATAGAGAGTTACCACCTAGTTCAAAAAAGTTAGCCTCAATACTGATTGCAGAAACACCAAATAACTCTTGCCAAATGTCAGCTATTTTCTTCTCCGTCTCATCACGTGGTGCGATATAGGCATCACCTTCTTGATTGTGATTTCGATCAGCACGGTGAGACTGAGCATTTGTTTGTAAGGAATCGTATTGAATCAATTCATGAATCGCAGAATGAATGTCTTGCGTAGAAACAATCACTTGAGAGTAGTCGCTTGTAAGAAGACGGTTCAAGACCTGTGCGCCTTCACTGGCTGTGATTCCGTATTTTTCTTGCAATTGTTCCATATGCATCTGCATTTCTGACGACATCCCTGTCTGACTATGAATCCAATTATCGTTTTTCCACATTCCCCAGTTAATTGCAATAGTAGGAATACCTTTTGCAGTATGATATCTAGCGAATGTATCCAAAAAGACATTTGCTACACAATTGTCCATCTGACCTACACCGCCTGTTAGAGAAAATGTACGCGAGAATAGGAGCATAAATTCAATATTCATTTGACCTATGATCTTTTCAAGGACGAGTGTGCCGTACACCTGCTGTGAAATGTTTTGATAGCAAGAATCTTTACTTTTTAATGGAATGAAACCAGAACCAAGTCGCTCTGCAGCAAAAACGATACCTGCAATCCTTCCCACGTTGTCTTCCGCTAAACGAATCACTCGTCTCATTGCCTCTTCATTTGTCAGATCAGCAGAATAATAAAGTAATTTTTCGCATTTTTGCGTAAGGAGAAGGAGTCTTCTGATTTTGTTCGCAATCTCATCATCTGCATCATGGGCTTGCAGGTAGCTATCCCATTGATCAACTGCTGGAAAACCAGGATCACCTATTAAAACCAGGGAAGCTTTTACTGATTTGGCTATCTCTTCACTTACTGACAACCCTATTTCCTGAGTCACACCTGTAATAAGATATACTCCTTCATCACGGAAAGAAGGCGAATATGTACGGTACTTCTCCTTTGACAGCCTTATTTGTTCAAATTTTTGAATAAATCGGTGGGTACCGCGAATAGCGACCATAAAATCGGATGTAGCACTCAAAATCTCATCAAACACTTGTTTTAGTAATCGATCTGATGTTTTGGAAGACATATCTGTCAGTTGAACGTCAATGCAGCGCGTTTTTATCTGCTGATATTCTTGTGATATAACACGTAGAGGTCCTAATATGGTTGATCGTATTGGAAGATGGATCTCCTCATTGGCTATTTCTTGTAGGTTATTTGAAAGAGCAATGATTTCTATTCTTTGCTGTAATGTATACATTCCTAATTGTTTAGCAATGTACATCATGCTATATAAACCATAATGCTCTAACTGTTCATCTTCCTGTCCTGGTTCTTGCTTGTCTATAGGCTGAATGCTCCACATGTGAACGATTTTGTCTGGCATAAAATCGTGCATATCCAATGTTGTAAACAGCTCATGATAAGATTCTTCACTTCTGATATCGATGGTATAAGCGTTCTCGCCAATTTTAGAAAACTCTCGCCCAGGAACCACAGTCACTACTTTAAACCCAAGCTTTTCAGCGTGCTCTCCTACTCGTTTCCCTAGCCCTTGCTCGTCTTGAAAAATCAACCATCTTTGATTTATATCAAAGGTTTCCTCGTCTTCGATAGACCAAGCTCTGCTCGATTGATTCCACACCGGAATATAGAACCAATCAGCCATATCCCTTCTCTTTTGATCCAATGTATCGAGTTGATTACTTGTTGGTTTCTCCTTTTTCTCTAGGAAGTAGGTCTTTCTTTCAAAAGGATAGGTTGGAAGATGAATACGACGAGCATTTTCATGATTCCCTAAAGCATAACGATTCATCTCTACTCCATGGCACCACAAGTACCCCACCGCTAATCGTATACTAGCCACATCCGATTGTTCCTTTTTCGCAGATGGCAACGTAGTGATGGTAAATGATTGCTGAGCCTGTTGTGCTTCTCTATGCTGACGAACGAGGGAGACAAGCGACTGGCCCGGTCCTACTTCAACAAAAATACAATTGGACTCCTCCATCAGAGTGCGAACTCCTGTAGAGAAATGAACGGTTTCTCGAAGATGTCTTTGCCAATAAAGAGGGTCTGTTGCCTGCGCAGAGGTAATTTTTTCACCAGTAATGTTAGAAATATATGGAATCAGCGGTTCATGGAAGGTCATATTCAGTAACGATTCATAAAACTCTCCTAACATTGGCTCCATCATCATCGAATGGTAAGCGTGAGAGGTAATCAACCGTTTATAAGTAATACCCTTTGCTTCCATCAATTGCTCTACGCTAAGAATATCTTCATATGTACCCGCAATGACAGTAGATATCGGACTATTCACAGCTGCTACACAAAGCCCCCCACCATGTTCTTGCAATAATTCACGAGCCTGTAATTCTCCTAGTGCTACCGCTAGCATTGCACCTTTATTCATCTTTTGCATCAAGCTACCTCGTTTTGAAACCATGCACAGAGCGTCTTCCAATGACATTACGCTGGCAAGGCAAGCTGC
Organism: Brevibacillus laterosporus DSM 25; assembly: GCF_002706795.1. Taxonomy (NCBI): domain Bacteria; kingdom Bacillati; phylum Bacillota; class Bacilli; order Caryophanales; family Paenibacillaceae; genus Brevibacillus; species Brevibacillus laterosporus. The sequence goes on along the minus strand of NZ_CP017705.1, from coordinate 4,736,493 downwards.
GACGTACTCACCTATACTGTGACCGATCATAGCATGTGGACGAACACCCCATGATTCCATCAATTTAGCTAAAGCGTATTCGATGATAAAAAGGGCTGGTTGGGCATAGATCGTTTGGTTTAATTGCTCTTTAACTTGTTCTTCCAGCTCCTCAGTTGGATACATCAGCTCACGAATATCAATACCAATGTGATTCTTTACTCGCTCAGCACAATAATCCACTTGTTCTCTAAATATTCTCTCAGTCTCATATAGGTCTCGCCCCATATTCACATACTGTGAGCCTTGACCGGAAAACATGAATACGATAAAGGGGCTTGGGAGCGTTCTTCCTTCTACGATCAGCTCCTTTGGGCTACCCTGATAGTGAACGGAAGGAATATACTCGTCTCGTAAAGTCATTTTCGCGGATGTAGTATCATGAGCAATCACAGCACTTCGATGGGAAAATTCTTTTCTTCCTGCTTGTAGCGTATATGCTACATCCCCTAGATTTACTTCTGGATTTTTGTCCAAAAAATCTGCTAGATTTGCTTTTGCCTGATGAAGAGCAGTCTGTGTCTTGGCAGAAAGAGGTAATACTTTCCACTCGGTAGGTGCATCCTCTTCTCTCTTAGCATACACAGGCGCCTCTTCTAGGATCACATGTACATTTGTGCCTCCTATACCAAACGAGCTAACTCCTGCACGACGAGGATGATCACCTGTCTTCCACTCTGTAAGCTTGGTGTTTACATAAAAGGGGCTTTGTTCAAAGTCAATCTGCCGATTCGATTCAGAAAAATGAAGGCTTGGAGGAATTTGTTTATTTGAAAGTGCCAGCACTGTTTTAATTAAACCCGTCACTCCAGATGCGTTATCAAGATGTCCGATATTGGTTTTTACAGACCCAATCGCACAAAAGCCTGTCTTGGTCGTATGCTCAGAGTATGCTTCTGTCAGTGCCGCTATTTCAATCGGGTCTCCAAGTATTGTTCCTGTTCCATGTGCCTCTATGTAGCTAATCGTTTCTGGATTAACATCAGCAATGGTAAGAGCATCTTTGATTACCTCTGCTTGATAAGCAATGCTTGGAGCAGTATAGCCCACTTTCTGCTTACCATCATTATTAATAGCTGTTCCCTTCACGACTCCGAGGATATGATCATTGTCAGCCAAAGCGTCCTCTAATCGTTTAAGCAAGACAACTCCAACCCCATTGCCGATTACTGTTCCTTGTGCTTTAGAATCAAAGGCACGACAATGACCATCTGGAGACAAAATACTGCCTTCTTGAAATTCGTGATTATTGCTTTGATCTGCCTTAACGGATACTCCACCAGCCAAAGCCATGTCACATTCGTATGTCAACAAGCTTTGGCATGCCATATGTACGCTTACCAAGGAACTAGAGCAAGCTGTCTGCACCGCTATACTAGGGCCTGTTAAGTCTAGCTTGTATGATACACGCGTGGAAAGAAAATCAGGTTGTGTACCAAGCATGATCTGATAGCCTCCAAGGGCATCTACAATTTCGGGGTGACTATGTACATGGTCTAAATACCCGGATTGCCCACTGCCTGCATAAACCGCAATTCTCCCACTATATTTCGCCGGATCATATCCTGCCTGTTCCAAGGCCTCATAAGCAGTTTCGAGGAACAAGCGTTGTTGAGGGTCTGTGACTTCTGCTTCCCGTGGAGTCATTTCAAAAAATGCTGCATCGAATTCGGCCATATTTTCCAAAATTCCCATTGCTGGGATCTTTTTTTCACTTTTTGGCTTAAAGAAATGAATTGATTCTTTCCCTTGGCGAAGGTTATGCCAAAACTCTTCTATATTTCTAGCACCTGGAAATCTCCCTGACATACCGATAATGGCAACTGAGGATTGCATATCCTCGCTTATCAACTCATGCATCTTTTCTTACCTCCCACGTTTTCTTATCTGTTTTTGTTTCTGCATCGCTTCTTTACGTTTTAGAGCTATTTCCCTATTTAGAGTCAAAGTTGGCACAATACTCATCTCCTGACTTAGTCTCTGTGCCAATGTATGGATGGTGGGATAACGAAACATCTCAATAACCGGCAACTCTCTTCTGAATATTGCATTAATTTCTTGGTGAGCATAAAGTAACCGATAGGAATCCCCACCAATATGAAAAAAGTGATCGTGGATGCTTATTTGCTCAGTTCCTAATGCTTCCTGCCAAATTTTAGTCAAAGTGCTTTCTATTTCTGTGATAGGAGCTACATATGCTGTATGTTCGGCCTTACTATTTAATTCCACACAATTTAATTTTTTTCGATCGATTTTGCCATTTGGATTCAATGGAATATCTTCAAGTATCTTGATTGCATTAGGAATCATGAAAAATGGAAGCTTTCCCTGTAAAAATACTCGCAATTCTCTTGTTAGAGAAATAGAAGATTCTCCATCTGGAGAAATAAGCACAACATATGCGACTAGCTTCTTTCCATACTTCTCATCATCTTCTACTACTGTCACACATTGCTTTACTACTGGATGCTCGCATAGAACATGTTCGATTTCTTTTATTTCAATTCTATGTCCACGTATCTTCACCTGATCATCGATTCGCCCCTCGTACGCAATACGTCCATTTGGCAAAAAACGAGCTAAATCTCCAGTGCGATAAAGTCGAATAGCCCCATCCCCAAGCTCTTTAAACTCTACATAGACGAACTTTTCCCTAGTCAAGTCCTCTCGATTCAAATATCCACGTGCTAAACCAGCACCACCGATATACACCTCACCTATCACTCCAACAGGAACCGGCTGTTGGTTCTCATCTAAAATAAATATTTTAGAATTTGAAATAGGGTGTCCAATATCAGGTGGTACTGGTTTGTCTAGCTCTTCTGGTATATTTGTTACTACATATTCGCCACTAGTTGAACATACAGTTGCTTCGGTAGGTCCGTAAGAATTAAAAAAACGACGACCTTTCCCCCAGCGAACTGCAACAGTAGTAGGACAAATTTCTCCACCTACCTCCAAAGTTTGAAGGTAAGGTAGCTCGGCATCAGGAAGTATGCCCATTACGGAGGTTGGGACTGCTGCCATATTAATTCTCTTCTCATGTAACCAATCAATCAATTGTTTGCCTGGAAATAAGCGTTCTTTCGTATCCATGCATACTGTACCGCCGCTAGCAAGTGTAGGAATGATTTCACGCACAGAGGCATCAAAGCTAAATGAACAGAATTGTAGCATCCTGGTGTCAGATGATATTTCATGCAAATCACGTGTTGCAAAAATTAAATTGCTGAGACTTTTGTGTTCAATCATGACACCTTTGGGCCTGCCAGTCGAACCAGAGGTATAGATGACGTAAGCTAAATCAGTAGGATGTGGGGAGCATAGTGTCTCCAACTGGCTATTTACGCTTGATGCACGCTTTATTTCCTCTATAGACTTTCGTACATCTATCTTCTCACCCAAAAAATCAATATCTGATAGATCAAGCTCTTCAGTTGTAAGTAAAATAGATGCAGCACTATCCTCCAGCATGTACGCAATTCGTTCCGGTGGGTAATCAGGGTCAATAGGTAGATAGGCAGCACCAGCTTTACTCACAGCTAGTATGCTTACAATCATCTCGATGCTACGTGGAAGCATGATCGCGATTATGCTTTCCCGCCCAGCTTTTTTTCGTAACGTATGTGCCATACCAGTAGATAGCTCGTCTAATTCTAGATAGCTTAGCGTTTTCTCACCAAACTCTACCGCATGATGCTCAGGTATCTGACTCACTTGTTCTGTAAATAAATCAACAAAGGTTTTCTCTAGCGGATATTCTTTTTCTGTTAGATTCCAATCCACCAAAATCTTTGTTTTTTCTTCTAAAGAAAGCAAGTCCAACTCTTTCATGCACTTCATCGGGTTTTTCAGGGCGCTTTCGATAAGTGTTCGGTACCGCTCGCTCCATATCCCAATCTCTTCTTCAGTAAATATATCCAGATGGTGATCAAAATCTAGCTGATAGCTTTTAGTCTCGCGCCGGTCTTTAATATGTAGAATTAACTCCTGTGACTCGTAACCACTGAATTGTATGTCAGATGTATAACTCAAATCATCCTGCATATCGAATTCTAACACCTGAAATTCCATTGCAATTGAAAAGAGCTGCTGGACATTTGGGTGCTGCTCCCTCACCTTAGATAATAACGTTTGGTAGGGATATTTTTGATGTCGCAGCATTTGCCTTTGCTGTTTGGCGATCTCTAGACAATAGGTGACAAAATCCGCATCAGGATTTACCATATGACGAAATGGGATCGTGCTTGCAAACATGCCAAATGTATGTTTATCACGAGCACCTGATCGATTGCTAATAATATGTCCCACGATAATATCTCTCTTAGCTGTGATCCGATAGAGGTATAGGTAGAAGGTTCCAAGGAAAAATATATTAGGGCTAATCCCAAATTTTTCGCAAAAGGAATCAATTTGATCACGTAGATCATTTTGTATGAACAGACTATGGCGTCCACTAGCGATATTGCGAGACAGCCCATCATGATTAGTAAGACTAACTAATTCCGGAACCTTTTCGAATTGACTACTCCAATAGTTTTCATCCGACGAAAAGCGTCTAGACCCAAGATATTCCCTTTCTCTATCAAGCATTTCTATATAGGAAGGCTTTACTTGTTTCTCCCGCTCTTCCCCTCTGGCTAGATGCTGATAGCAAGCAACGATTTCTTTTATTGCATACAGCATAGCTACACCATCTGCAATCAGATGACTGAATTTCATATATAGCATTGTCTCTGTATCTGTTTTTTGTAATATGGCAAAGTAATACAACGGGCCCTCGGAGAACGAAAAAGGCTGTTTCGTCATTTGGCTTAGCCATTCTTGAATCGCTTGCTCTCTCTGATGATGAAAACGAAAATCAAATATGGGTATACTTGGATGGATGTCTTCGGAAATGATTTGCATTGGGAACTGATTGTTTCCGGATTGGCTGAAGATGGTGGTGAGGCGAATTGAGTCGTTTTCACTGATAAATTGATGGATCGCTTTAATCAAAATATCATGCTGTAGGCTCATAGAAAACGTAAACGAGGTAGCGAGATTCGTCGCCCCTAAATTTGGATAGATATTCTCCACAAACCAAATTCGCTTTTGTGCATTGGTCAATGAATAGGACGGAACTGCTTCTACATGCATAAAATGCTACCCTCCCTTATTTAGAATTTTTAACTACACCAAACCTGTGACACAACCTTACCTTCAACGTAAGAAACCAATAATTGTATAAATTCTTATCTATTACAAAGTGAATGATAGATAAATCTTCTATAATTATTGGCTAAAAATGGACTAGAAAATTTTTTAGGCATTCCTCCCGGATACATAAAAGTTAATTTTTAGGTATACATTCATTATTTAACAAATACTTCACTAATTATCCTAATTACCTTTGGAAATGTCAATAAAATCTGAATATTTTTATTAAATATAAATTAAAAAGCAATTAAAGGATTATATTCCAAAATATAGAAATAAATAAGTGCTTCTAATTTTATAACAAGGAGAGTGTTTGAAAATGAAAAAAAGTCTTGCAGCCCTGATGGTTACCACAATTTTAGCCAGCATGTATATTTCCCCAGCTTATGCCTTAACAGATCAAGCAGGAATTGACTCAAAGTCTACTAAAAATGTAAAATCACTGGATGCAAGGGTTTCCGATCCTAATCGGTTCAACGGGTTACGTGTTAAGGTAGTCGATGATCCTACCGTATTTATCATTATGGATGGGAAGAAAAGAGGGATTGTCAGCGAGGCAGTATATTTCAGATTATTCCGTTCATGGGACGGCATCCAATCATTCTTATCACTTGATGGTATCCCCGATGGACAGGTTATCAACGAAAACACACAATTGATAAAATATCAAAACAATCCGACGGTATATTTAGTAGATCATGAGAATGGAAGAACTGTAAAACGTGGCTTTGTCAGTGAAGCGGTATTTAACAAATACAGCTTTGATTGGAATAAAATAATTACGCTTCCAGCTTCCATGCAAAATACAATTCCGGACGGCACTCCAATCAGCAATTAAATGGTACTTTAAATAGTATAAAGAACACCTCTTAAAGTGCATGTTTGTCTTGTCTGTAAGATAAGTTGCCAACTTTAAGAGGTGTTCCTATGTCATTCATCATATTGATATCACGGTAATTATGTAGCATTTTCCTCTTGTAAAACCAGTTTGTTAACTGGCTACCGTATTTTAGCCCCCCTCACCCACATTCTAAAGTTTTGAGGATTCCTCAGCTTGTTCCCCAAGGTATCGTTAACAATAATGTGTCTATCTATCGATCAATGCCCTCGATTTATTAACCCAAGTTTTCTTGGCATCCTATTTATTTTTCAGCTACCACTTCATTAGAGCCCCTCTGTTTTATGGATTATATCTCCAATCAATTGATCGATCATCTCCGATTGCTTCTATCTACCCTAACAATCTTCCAACTATGATACGCGTCTCACATCATAGCTTACAATTGTCCGATCTGAAAATGTTTTTTTATCTTCCTGTGTAGAATTATAGGAGTTCTAAATTAACTTATGATAAATTTAACACATTTTAAGTGATTGAGATCACGACGTAAATTTAAAATTATTCATATTCTTAATCCAGATACAAAATTTAAAAAATGTGGAGGCATTCATATGGAACATACATTTACCGAGTCTTCTATTATTGGTGATATCGTTACGAAATTTCCGAAGGCAAGCGACCTTTTTAAATTGTATAGAATAGATTTTTGCTGCGGTGGGAATAGACCCCTTAGCGACGCTATTAAGGAGAGAAATTTAATAGCAGAAGAGGTTATAACAAATTTAAATACTCTTTATCACGATACTAAACTTTTACATGAATCTGAAATTGATTGGAAAAATGCCTCTTATAGTGAATTAATTGACTATATTGTGAATAAGCACCATCACTATTTAAATGAAGAGTTGCCTCAGTTAAGCCCTTATGTGACAAAAGTGTTACGTGTTCATGGATCAGCACAACCACATTTAGCTAAAATCCACAAGCTATTCCATGAATTAAAAACAGAATTAGAGCAGCATTTAATAAAAGAAGAGACAGAAGATTTCCCGTTGATTTTAGCATATGAGCAAAATGCAACGGAAGAAAATTATACGAATTTATGCAAAGTGGTGGAAGCATTGGAGAGTGAGCATAGCCACGCCGGCAGTATTATAAAAGAACTTCGTACCATTACGAATGACTTTACTCCTCCAGAAGGAGCTTGCGGTACTTATCGACTAGTCTATCAACGTCTTGAAGCACTTGAATCCGATTTGTTCCAGCATATTCACTTGGAAAATAATGTTTTGTTTCCACGTGCAATTGCACAGAAGTAAGTTAGATCAAGAAGCGGCATAATCATTATGTAACGATTATGGGATATGAAAAAATAGCACCCTTTTTTAAATAAATTTCCCAATATCCTTGTCTTTGACTAATCATCTTATACGTATTTTTGTTTAGGTAACTGCTTTTCATAAGAAATGGGACATGAGTCAAAAATCGCTCATATCTCATTTCTTATATATTTTATAAGTCGGCCTTATAGAAACAGTAACCTAGTAGCGTATTTTAATTTAGAAAACGATGAGAAAAAACCTCTAGCCTTTCTTATCGTCCAGTCACTGTTCCATGTAGCAGTTTAATATTTCTATGGAAAGAATATGCCGAGATTGGCTAAGGAGTTGTATGTATGAAAGAAGGAATGATCAAGAAGCATTTACGGAAGATCCCCCTTTTTACAAAACTTTTAGAAGAAGAGCTTCAATCCATTGTGGATATTTCTCAAATGCGAACTTACAAAGCAAGGTCTTTTGTATTTATGCAGGGCGATCCACTTGATCGTGTGTTTTTTATCCATTCAGGTAAGGTGAAAATTCAAAAAACGGATACAACGGGAAGAGAACAAATTGTTTCTGTGCTCCAAGCTGGAGAAATGTTTCCCCATGCCGGTTTTTTCCGAAAAGGTACTTTCCCAGCAAATGCCGAGATACTTGAGATTGCACAATTAATTGTTATTCCAATCGGTGATTTTGAGAATATTTTGCTTCAGTATCCGCAATTATGTATTACATTGTTTAAAGTTCTCGAAGAAAAAATTGTGGATCTCCAGAATAGATTAGAAGAAAAAATTCTTCATGATATGAATGAACAAATTATTATGTTATTACTTCGCTTATGTAAATCAAATGGTATACAGATACATGATAAATACAAATTAACCACTCAATTTACGAATCGAGAACTCGCTAATATGATTGGAACTTCACGGGAAACAATTAGCCGCACAATTAATCAGTTAAAAAGAAAGAAACTAATTGATATTGATGAAAACGGCTTTTTCATTATTATTCCAGAGAAATTACAAGAAGAAATCGCCTAATTGAAGTACCTACCTACCTTCCTATCTTTGAATATAAACTTTATCGTTCAAAATTAGAGAAGGTCGTCTTTCAATGACCGTATTGGGTCTATACTACAACGCTTCCTTTCCACAGGTAACGTGACCTAGCCTGGTCAGCAATTTTTTCGATTTATTTTTTGTGCCTCATTCATTGTGACTTGATGTTTCAGTTTTGCAGTCATTGTTTATCTGTTTCCCTTAGCTGCTCTACTACGAGTGTTAACCTTTCTTTCATAGGGTTGGATGAACCAAAAACATTGATTACATTCTAACAATCAACAAAGCTTTTTTTAAAAGTACATTTGTGATTTCACTCACAATCTACTCATTCTCTCAACTTTTATTGAGAATAACTTTCATTTAACCTGAGTTGAGAATGACGAAAAGATGCCTAGCTGTAGACCCGATATGCTACAAACCTCCAATCAAAGTGATGACTTGGCCAAATAAAAGGTTGTTTACCGATGCAGGAAAAAAAGCTCCCTTAGAAATGATAAATGGAAGAGTAAAGGAGAATTCTTATGAGTGAAATAATTAATAATCGTGAACTAGAAAATATGAATACATTTGAAAGACAAGCTATCTTAAAACAAATTATTAAAAATCTTCATCAGGGAAAAAGTGTGGAAGATGTGAAGGCTCAATTTGAAGAAGCCGTTGGGAATATTACCGTTGCGGAAATTTCCCAGCTCGAACAGGCACTCATGGAGGAAGAAGGAATTCCAGTGGAAGAAGTACAGCGGTTATGCTCGGTGCATGCAGCCATCTTTAAAGGTTCCATTGAGGAAATCCATAGATCTGAAAAACCCGAAGATAAATCGGGTCACCCGATTCATACATTTAAGCATGAAAATAAAGAAATAGATATTCTTGTTAACTTTGAACTTAAGCAGCATTATGACCATTTTGAAAAAGAAGATAGTGAAGAAAACGTCTATACGCTAATCGGAGACTTAAATCTGTTGTTGGATATTGATAAACATTACAGCCGTAAAGAGAATTTACTTTTCCCTTATTTAGAGAAATATGGCATTTATGGGCCGACAAAAGTAATGTGGGGAGTCGACGATGGCATTCGTAGTGCCATTAAAGATGTTAAACAAAAATTAACAAACTATAGTGGAGATAAAAAAGCAGCTTTAGATGGGATTGCCTTTGTAATAAGTGAGGTAAATGAAATGATTTTTAAAGAGGAAAAAATCTTATTTCCAATGGCACTTCAAACTCTTACGGAAGACGAATGGGTTAAAATTGCTCATGAAAGTGATGAAATTGGCTATTGCTTAACAGGCCCTGACGGTGTGTGGAAACCTGAAAGAAAAGCGATAACAAAGCAGTCGATATCTGAAGGGTTCATTCACTTAGAAACAGGGATACTATCTATAAAGCAATTAGAGCTGATGATGAACCACCTGCCCGTGGATATTACGTTCATTGACAAGGATGATATTGTACGCTACTACTCCCATGGAAAAGAGCGAATTTTTGCCCGCACAAAAGCAGTAATTGGCAGAACGGTCCAGAATTGCCATCCTCCGAAAAGCGTTCATATTGTTGAAAAACTTTTGGAAGACTTCAAATCGGGAAATAAAGATTGTGAGGATTTCTGGATTAAGTTTCAGGACAAATATGTATACATTCGTTATTTCGCTATAAGAAGTGAAGATGGAGAATACATGGGCACCCTTGAATTTACTCAAAATATTAATCCTATTCAAGAAATTCAGGGCGAAAAACGTATCCTCTCATAAGTTTGAGATTGTCATGGGTCCCTTGACCGTTTTCTAAGGAGGATGAATTCATAGCTAAGTAACGATTCATCCTCTTTAAGCGGACAGCACACTTGATTTATTACCCCTGCTATCGTAGCTTACAATATAAATCTGAAACAAGTCTACTACTGATATAACAAAAACCAGTCCATCAGGAAATAAACTGTTAGACTGGTTATTACATAACACTACTTGTCCATTTAATACACCAATTTTTATGTGTGTTAATCACCAAATGCAAATATTATTTCCGCCTCGCAAACTAGCTCCCCATCAACTGTAGCAATACCTTTGCCTTTGCCGATTGCACCTTTTAATCGAGTAATATCAATCTCAAGACGAAGTTGGTCTCCTGGTTTTACCTGACGTTTAAAACGACAATTATCTATACCTGCTAAAAGCCCCAACCGTCCTTTGTTTTCTTCTTTAGTCAGCATCACAATTGCACTTACCTGTGCCAATGCCTCTATAATTAATACACCTGGCATAATCGGATAATTTGGAAAGTGTCCATTAAAAAAATCCTCATTTGCTGTAACATTTTTTATACCAACTGCCCTGCATCCTTCTTCTAACTCCAATACCCTATCCACTAAAAGAAATGGATAACGATGCCTAATAACATCCATAATTTGTTGAGCATCCAGCATCACTATTCCCCCTGAATAATAATCTATTAACTCTATATTATCACCTGATACTAATAGTTGATACTATTAACGTTATCTTTTTCAACTAAACTTCTTATTCGTTTAACTAGCTATTCCTTAGGCTAAGGTCTGTTATATGGATCATGTTTCGGATCATTCATAAGCAACTCTATATTCTCCCCTACCTTCCCTTTGTCAAGCCATATACCCTGTAAATGGTACTCATGCCTATATCAATCCCCCTACACATTCATACAGTATAATAAATTAGGAAAAGGGGTTGCAAAATGAGAAAAATACCTGTTACAGGGTTTCTTGTCCAATCTAATGAATTCTCATCAGAACATTCACACGAATTGTATATTACGTCTTGGAATGGCATGCCTGTACACACACATCCATTTTCTGGTACTACATCATTCAATGATGGACATGATCATCAATACATTGGGGTAACCGAGCCTGCTCCAACGGGTGTTCCTCACGTTCATCGCTATTATACAGTTACTTCATTTGATGATGGTCACACTCATGTGATTGAAGGAACAACTGGCCCAGCAATCGGACTACCACGTGGAGGGCATGTTCATTACTTTGAAGGGTATACAACAGTAAACGGAAGACGCCCTCATTCCCATCATTACAAAGGAACCACAGAAAATGAGATTGATTAAATTGTAGGCATAATTTCCGTAAGAGAATGGTATGTATTGACACTTGTATCCAATCAAATGAAAGCAAAAGAGCTCGCAAATTAATGTGAGCTCTTCCTTATATAAGTCCAACATTTTATCCTGACTAACAATTGGATTCTGGAGTATTCCTTCTTTGTTTACTACTGTTTTCTGCCCCCTCTAATGCTATTTCAAAGGCATCTAAAATTTCAAGAAAATGAGATGCCTCTCTAAAGACATGATCTGCAAGAAGTGGAGGAATAATGCTCTTGATGCGGCAAGCTTCGATTAAATCACGAGCTGTTTTTTTGAAATCACGGAGTTGACGAACAGACACTTTATTTTGATCGACAAACTGCGATAATAAAGGAACGGTTTGAGACTGGGGACTCATGGAATCTAAATCGATCGCTTGATATAGAAGCTGGTCAAAGTCATGGCTAAAATCACGAGCTTGCTCAACTAGTTTTCTTTCAGAAGGATCAAGTAAGTGATTAATGAATTTAGCATGATCAGCCATAATCTTAAGAAAGAAGACATTTTCATTAATAATAGCATCAGGCAATGGGTCTAAGGTTCCGGTGTTAAGTTGTTCTAAACGTTTGGCAAAGTAAGCAGCTTCTCTGCTGACGTGATCCACTAATAACGGTAGGTTATTACCTCCAATTTGACAGGTGATGATCAGACCTAATACCCTTCGTTTGAAAGCCCAAATTTGATTAACAACAGGAAGAATTTGAGCATTAAACTCATATATATATTGAGGATCAACATCTTCTGTTAGAGAAAGAGCCTGGGCCTCTATATTTTCAAATATTCTGTAAAAATGTTCAGCTTCATTTATTAACTGTGTATCGTCACAATTAAAACCTAGTTTCAAAAAAAGGGAATGTTCTTTCATTATCCTAGACCAAAAGCGAACTTCCTCAAGTGATCTAATTACGAATGCATTCGCCATCCCATGAATCCTCCTCAAATTATGTATTTTCCCAGAAGTTTATGCAGGAGCGATGTAACAAATGTCTGTTACCTCATTTTTAAGTATTGGATAGACGAATAAACGATCTCACACCATAACTGTTCTTTATACACTTTTTCTTGTTCTGAGAGAAAGTCTATACTCAAAATGTATTTCTGATATATAGAGGTTTTGCCAAAAAAATCCCCTGCAAAGAAGCAAGGGATTGAATATATTGCAGTGCTATCTATCATTCTTTCACTTTTGGAAACATAGGTGTTATTTTTTCCTTCAGTTGATTGGCCATCTTTTTGTAATTGTCTATCTCAACCTTCTTCGACGCCACTTCTACCTTTGCCTCTACCGTCCAGATCGGTGTCACTGCCAACACACTGACCACTGCTATGATTACTCTACGATCTGCTTTCATACTTTCCACCAGCTACTTGTTATCGCATAGTCATACCGAAGTCAGTCTGATATCCTGTAACAAACCTCGGCTAGCTCGTCCTCTTCCATGATCTGCTACTACACATACAGATTTTCATAGAAAGATTAAAAACCACCCTGGTTATCCAAGGTGGTTTCATGATTTACATCGTTTTCGAATTATCGTTTGAAGAAGATGTAGAATCAGTCTGATTAGATGGAACCGATGACTCATTTGAGTCTACTGTTGGAGACTTCTCACTTGAAGAATTAGGATTAGTCTCTGCTTGCGAATCGTTGGATGTCTCCAACGTGTGGTCCTTTTTCTTTTTAAAAATGTTGGAGACTACTTTAAAGATACCACCTAACACAAGAACGACAACAATCCATGCTTTTTTCAGAAAGATAAGAATAAGTGCAAGAAAACCTACTTTTTTGGCAACAGCCAAGCCTAATCCACCTAGAACAAGTCCAGTTAAACCATAGTCAGCTAACTTGTCTGTAGAAGCATCATAGTCACTGTACCGATTTCCTTCTTTCAATTGGAACTGCGGTAAAATTTGTTCAGTCAAAATCTTTTTATCCTTCGCCAATGTGGCTGGATCAGATACAAGAATAAAAGAAACATACCCTTTTCGTGTTAACAATCGCAGGTTGTAGTTAATAATCGGGTTTTTCTGATTATCTTCCGCAAGCATCGACCATTGTAAGGTATGTGTCTTTGCGTTATAGGAAGGGGGCACGTCCCACCCTACTACATGAATTTGCTCTTCGGGCTTGCGTTCTTTATTGTGTTCTTCTGTTCCCTCTTTGTAACTCTTCAGGATCGCATCTTTATCGATATTGTTTTGCTCATCATCCATGATGTGACCTACTTCATCATATTCTATGACTACGTACCAATTTTCTTGATCCGAAGTAGGATACACACTTGCAATTTCACGTGATGATGCTGAGTTCCCGAACTGCTTTTGAACCGTTATCGTATCTTCCTTGTTCAAATAAGCGAGTTGATCTGGGACTTTAAAAGTAGCTAAACGATCGCCTACATCAACTTTCGTCCCCCCACTCACCCACTTTAGATTCTCTACTGCATAAACCGAAGTAGTAAAAATGGTAATAAGTAAAATAAGAATGATTGAATAAATGCTTTTCGCTCTCACCTAGATGCCTCCATTGTCAAATTAGTTATATGCACAAACGTAATCTTAACAATTGATCTAATAATCGTAAATGATATATAAGTTGTAAATAATTAAGTAGAAAGTCATAGGAAATCAGTAGCTAACCGCATTAATTTGATAAGTGTTTTTTTCACAAGAGTCTTTGGATACATTTTACAATTTATTCCCTATAATATTCCTTTTGGTATGCTCTACTATTACTTATCAATTCTGTTAGGGGGCTGTACCCTGTAAGCCAATAACTATTTTAAAATGACCTACTAAATTGGATACTAGCCCCCTCCAAAAACAGAATGATTTAGTTTACATAATATAAATTATGTTTATTATGTAGTATCATGTCTTTCCTATTTAATTGTTATCTTCGTTTCTTATTTTTGTATCATTTCCAAGAAATATCCAACCGAAAAAGTAATTCCCATAAATGATTTCACTACTTATATAAAGGTGCTATTTTATCAATCCGATTTGTCCATATCCCACCCGAATAATTGTTTGGAAGTCGTTTAATATCTTCATGAGAGTCAAATCCACTTGAAAATCCTCCCCCATCTCCACCTACAATAATGACTCGTGCGTCCACTTCATCCATCCGATTCAGAAAACGATTCGGCCAACCCCATAGCCACGGAGCGACTTTATCCGGTATGTGTAACTCGCCATGCTTTAGACTAGAGGGAACGTAACCAGTCCATCCTATTGCAATATAACTAAGAAGATCTTTTTTCATCGAAGCCTTTGACATGGTTCGTAAACTAGGAATACGTTCCTTTATCGCAGCAATTGGTTTATCTCCACCATACACCGTTAATTGGTCAAGACGGCTAGCTGGTAGTTTTTGAAGGTACGCAGCCATTTGAATTCCTTCATTGGTATCATTACTTTTGATATGAATCAAAAAAGAACGATCGGGAAAATGGTTCAGTACTTCATCTAATGTTGGCATTACATTAATTCCTTTACCTCGAAATGGATATGTTTTACCACCATCAGCCGTATACCCGTACCCAATATCAAGTCGTTGCAATTCTTGGGTTGTATAATCTCTTGTGACCCCCTTCCCATTTGTACGACACTCAAGGGTCCAATCATGGAAAACAACAAAATTGTTATCTTTTGTCCATTGAACATCAAATTCCACTATATCCGCACCAGCTTTAAAAGCAGCCTCCATAGAAGGGATTGTATTTTCTAAATAAGGATGCTCTGGAGTCGTAATCCGTTCAGCTGTACATGTTTCGTTAGTGATATCCTCCATACTAAAGGTCTGAGCAAGCCCTCGATGAGCAAGTAAAAGAGGAGAGCCCTCATGTCGATTCGCAAGCAAAGAGCTATTGTTACCATAAATAAATACGAATAGGACAAGAAGTATCCAGATAACTTTACGTTTAAGCAGTTTCTTTATCAGTTTCATTGTTTTCTCCTGTTCCACATATTGTTGAAATACCTTACATCATGTTCGTTTTTTAATACTTTTAACATACTATAACCCATCTGTTTTGTTTTACAATAGTGATGAGATGACATTTTACTCATATTAAAATGATAGATCGTTGCTTGATGGTTGGTTTGAGTTGACTCTTCCTTCAAATAAAAAAGAGCAGTCCTATTGTCATTTTCATGACTTTAGAACTGCTCCAGTCGAAAAACCATCTTCCATTATTTACATTGTGCCAGATTAACTTGAGTGATGCGAGTACCTGCTTTTCCTTCCAAAGCTAAATCCGCCTGGTCCAAGGAACAAATAACAGCAGTTCCTCCTTTTTCAGCGAAACCTATGGCTGATTCCATTTTAGGTCCCATGCTTCCTGCACTAAACTGTCCTTCATCCGCATACTGCTTGGCTTCTTCCAATGATATCGTCTCTAGTGATTTTTGATTTGGTTTGCCATAGTTCACATACACATTTTGAACGTCAGTCAAAATCATAAAGACATCAGCATTCACATCTTGGGCAAGCTGGTAACCACTTCGATCCTTATCGATAACCGCTTCCACCCCCTCAAGGGTTCCATCCGATTGACGGGATACAGGAATACCTCCTCCACCTGCAGCAATTACGATGGTCCCTTGATCAGTCAGAGATTGAATTAAATCAGCTCCGATGATGGATTTAGGCATTGGAGACGGTACCACCCGACGCCAGCCTCTTCCTGCATCTTCCTTAACAATCCAGCCTTTTTCTTCTGCAAGGCGCTGTGCTTCTTCTTCACTGTAGAAAACACCTATCGGCTTTGTTGGATTTTGGAATGCTGGATCTTCTTTTGATACTTCCGTTTGTGTCAGCATACTTACTACAGAATTGTTTAGTCCGAGCTTTTGAAGCTCATTTTGTAAGCATTGGTTCATTATATAGCCGATGAAGCCTTGAGATTCGGCACTACACACATGAAGTGGGAACGGCGGAACCACTTCTTTTGCTTCGTCCTGCTGACGCAATATATTTCCCACCTGCGGACCATTTCCATGTGTGATAATTACTTCATAGCCCTGCTTGACAATACGTGCGATTACCTCGCAGCTTTTCCGGATATTTTCTAGTTGATTCTCATAGGTTGCCTGCTGTTTTGGTTGTAAAATAGCATTGCCACCGAGTGCAATTACAACTTTTTGTGCCAATTTGAGTTCCTCCTTATTATCAGCAAACCGATCAGTATGCCAAATGCTGTATCCAGACCCGAGCTGTGTCCTACACGTAGCAGTTCTCTAGTCCTCTCATTCAAGCTGACTGAATTATTTTGTAGAAGAGAATGTAAAACATCTGTCACCACCGAACTGAAGTCTCGTTTCAGCGCATACTTCAGGTATTCACGACTGATATCTGTTGTCAGGTCTTCTCTCCCCACTAGCCTTGATAAGTGCAAGCGGAACGAATCCGTGAGCACCTCCGTTACTGCATCCACAGCAAGCAGTCCCACCAGCATGTCATCTCCGGAAGGTGTGAGACCTTTCCCTCTTCCAATCCAGTACCTAAGAATTTCATCTATCTGTGATAAGTTCTCAGTTAAAGCCACATCCATCAGTTGTAAAACCTTTTGTTCCCTTTCCGAACAGCACACAAAGGTTTCCATCATGTTGCATTGGATAAAATGCTCTACTGAAATATCAGCTCCTGTAGGCCGACTATGCATCACTAGCTCAGTTGCAAACGCATCCAAAAGATGGAGCAGTGATTGCGGATGCCTCGTAATCGGCCCAACACAGAGATGATATGCATGTTGCGGGTTCAATGTAATACAAAACTTGGAAAAGAGAAGAGCCGACATGTCGTCGTTAAAGTGAACCATTTCATTTTGCTCGATCAACGAAACGAGCTTTGGCAAGAACCTATCCTCTAGATGAATGCCAAAAGGAAGCAGTCCGTTCTTCGCACTACCGATAAAAATAAGTCCATCTCCCATACCGATATTCCATCCATTCTGAAACACACTATGGATATAGCCCGGTTTGTCTGTCTGGAGGAGAGGGTGTACAGACTGGCTGTACATCCCGTTTATCTGTAGTAAATCTTTCATGTCGCTCTCCCCTGTCCTTCGTTTTGTTAAATCAATCCTAGTTTTTGGGCATAAGCTTCTAGAGCTTTTTCAAAGCAAGCGAGAGGTGCACGAACCGTACCTGCACCAATTTGACCTACCCCAGGTTCTTTGTGTGCAATTCCTGTATTAATTACTGGTGTAATGCCTGTTTCTACTACTTTTCTTGCATCGATACCAAGGCAAATACCTTGGAAGTTCCACGTAGGGATCGTAAAGTTAGGGTTATGGTCAATGCAGATTTCCGTCATCTCATTGCTGGTTGCCAGCGCATCTTCAAATCCACCCGCACCCACAAAACGAGTAACACCAGGAGCTGCCACCATGGCCATACCGCCAACACCAAATGCTTCTGTAATAGCGCTATCACCGATATCGGGATTTGCCATATCTTGGGAGTAACCTGTGAAGAACAAGCCCTGCGGCGTATTAACTGGGGCCGTAAACCATTCGTCTCCCATACCGCTGATACGAATGCCAAAGTTTTTTCCGTTTCTTGACATAGCTGTTACTACGGTACCGTGTTCAATCGTTCTTGCAGCATCTAAAACCGCTTTAGAGGTTGCCATAGCAACATTCAGGAAAAACTGATCAGTATCTGCTAGGAATTTCACCACATCGAATTTATCTTTTTCGGACGCATCCGTTTGTAGGATATACGGACTTATTTCTTTCAAAAATACAAGGGAAGATGCGATATTCCGTTGATGGAATTCGTCTCCCATCGTAATTGCCTTTGCCATCATTACATTAATATTTAAGCCGTTTTCGGTTTGATATAAAGCTTTAGAGAGGGTAGGCCCCAATACATCTCTCATCCATCTCAGACGCTGGATAACCTCCTCAGAATAGGCTCCAAACCGTAACACTTTTCCGATTCCTTCATTCATTGTGCAATAAGCACGGTTTCCATCTGTCTGATTTTCTACAACCAGAAGCGGCATATTGGCTGAAGTGATGCCGCCCATTGGCCCTACAGCTTTGACATGATGGCACGGAATGAATGTGATGTCCCCTTGTTTTAGCATGGTCATCGCTTCTTCTTCATTCGCCGCCCATCCTTCGAATAAGGATGCTCCGACGCATGCCCCTTGCATAGGGCCTGTCATGTCGTCGAATTGAATTGGCGGACCTGCATGAAGAAGCACCCGCCCGTTTAATTCTTCCACTACGGATTTAGCAGGAACTACGTCCACTAGAAAAGGAGCACCGGCTATAATTTTTTGAATAACTGCCTGATTTGCTTCATCGATTGTTTGATATGGTCCGTACATGCTACATCCTCCTAATTGGATATTAATGTATTCATATGCTGTGTAAGCGCTTAGGTAAAACAAATCCCTCAGGATAAAAACAACAGTTTACTTGAGTAGGCTCAAAATCTTACGCATTCTTTCATTTCCTCCAGCTACCGGTCGCCAGTCAAAATGCACCGTACTTCCGCCGTAGCTAGTTACTGCATGTACAAATTTCTTGAGTCCTACATTCACTACTACCGGTTTTCCACTCAATAGCTTGATGATAGATTCAGAAACCTTACTATCTTCTTGTTCATACTGCTCACTAGGAATCAATGATTTCTCCTTGTCCTTAAGCTGGATGCCCATCATTGACAGAGCTGTCCGAACAGCCTGATTATTGCTCTCTTTAACAATAACGCCAGCTTGCTCAAGCTTGTTCTTTTGCTCGTGGTAATCTTGCGGATCTTTTTCAGTTCCGCACACCGTTGCCACGAAATACAGGTTTTTGCCTCTTGCCTTGGCACTACCTTGTGCTTTCTCAATGACAGGCAGTAGTGCACCTGCCATATCGTCATGGGAACCGTATCCTAAAACGACATCCAGTAAAATAATCGCTGTGGATTCATCTGAAGCTGCCTGCTCAATGTAATGAATTCTCGTTTCCGGATCAATCATCGGGTGAGGTTTGCCTTGTGTATATTTGTCATCTCCTAGGTCGATTACTTCATGACCTTTAGCTTTTAGCATATACCCGTCTTCATGAATGAGTTGTCCCAATTCAAGCCCTTTTGACATAAGGATAGCGGTTTCATAAGCAAGCGTACCACCCGAGTACAGACCTTTAATTGTGGTTTGCTCTGGTTTCAGCTCAGCTTTCGGAGCTTCTATATTCAATATGTTGTAATTCGCCTTGACTTCTCTGCCTTTAGACAGATCCACAGCAATCATGGCAGTCTCTTCCAGCGTATGGGCATAATATACACTACCTTCATGCGCTTCAGGCTCTTCGCCTACGAAAATAGCGACTACCGGTTTTGATATACGTTGCAAAAGCTGAACCACCTGGTTACGAACTTCTTTGGCAGGAGGTTTTGAAATGACTACGATCACTTCAGTAGCATGATGCTTTTCAAGTCCTCCAATAGCATCTAACATCGTAATTGCCCCGATTGTTTCAGAGAGGTCACGTCCGCCAGTTCCGATTGCATGGCTTACTCCTCCGCCCAAGCGGTCAATAAGCGTGGTTACCTCTTGAATGCCAGTTCCTGAGGCACCTACAACACCGATGTTCCCTTCTTTCACCACGTTAGCGAAAGCTACCGGAACACCGGATAGAATCCCAGTTCCGCAGTCAGGTCCCATGACCAGCAACCCTTTTTCATGCGCTTTTTGTTTCAGTCGTAGCTCATCCTCAATAGCAACGTTATCACTAAAAATAAAAGCATGTAGCCCGCGGTCAAGTGCCTTTTCTGCTTCTTCCGCCGCATATTGACCAGGTACAGAGATCAGGGCTAGATTAGCATTAGGCAGAGCCTGCATCGCCTTATCCCAAGTTCGAACGGACTCGAATTCCTGCTTACTACTGCTGACAGCTTGATTTTTCAATTCATCTTCAATGGTGGTCAGCACTTCAGCCACTTTTTCTTCATTGTCTGTATCAATCACGATGCACATATCGTTAGGTCCCGCTTTTTCTAGTTCATCCGTATACATGCCGGTATTTTGGAAAATTTCTTTATTCGCAGGGGTCCCCATCATAATGGATGCCTGTTTTACACCATCCATCGCAGAAATTTTGTTGGTTAGGAGCATGAGATTAACCGAATCTTGATAGGAATTTTGTTTAATGATGGAATATAGCATTAGTACGTGCACCTCTTCCGTCAGATAAGTTGTTATTTTCATTAAAGCGTCAAAGCGTCAATTTAATAAAGAATCAAGGTGCTGCTATAGGATGATATCTCCTTATAAGCTAGCTGTGAAATTACTTTGCAAATGGGTCCTTGTTGTCGTATTGGTTTTTATGAACAACGTCCGAAACCAAATAATCATACACGTCATCCACGATTTCGATCCCGTTCATCTCGCTCTCTTCCTCGCGAATTTTACTACGCTGTCCCGGATAAGATACTTCTTTAAAACCGGGGGCAGGTTTCATCTGGTTCAAATCTCCCATCGTATTCGTAATGTTTTGTAAAAATCCAGTTAGGCTTGTAAAATAAGTCGGATTAATTACGATATGAAGCTGTCCCAGATTTCGGTATTCTGTCAAGTCATGATACATAGAGGATACCTTATTCCCGAACGGCAGTCCGAGTAAAATGCCGGATAGTATATCGACCATCATCATTAGACCGTATCCTTTAGGTCCGGCGATCGGCAGCAACGCGTTCACTTGGAAAGGATCTGTCGTTGGGTGGCCTTCTTTATCTACTGCCCATGTATTTGGGATCATTTCATTTTTAGATCTGGCATGTAAAATTTTTCCCCAAGCCTGTACCGTTGTCGCCATATCAAAAGTAATCATTTCATCGTCACTACTAGGTGCAGCAAAGGCAATCGGATTTGTTCCATAATAAGGTTCTGAGCCACCAAATGGTACAACCATCGGATCAGACTGACAGAGCGAGATTCCAATCATCTTCTCTTTGGCTGCCTGCTGTACAAAATAAGATAGGGCTCCGCTATGACCGATTCTTCTAACACCAACAACCGCAAGTCCGTTTTCTCTTGCCATTGCGATAGCTTCATCCATCGCTACTTTCGCCGCTACATGCCCTGCTCCATTGTCACCGTCAAAAATAGCAGTGCAAGGACCTGTTTTTTCAAATGTAAAGGTAGGATACGTATTGGTACCGCCCTTAGCAATCCGTTCAGCGTAGTATTCTACACGCATGGCACCATGAGAATGAACACCTCTTGCATCGGCATGTACCAGAACGTCAGCTACTCCTTGTGCATGCTCCTCCGTCAATCCGGCTTTATGGAGTTTGCGGGTGATTAAACCCTTCAGCTCTTGCTTGCTTACTCTCATTTGTGCCACCATACCTTTCTAACCACAGCGCCTATTTTATTTGGCAAAAGGGTCTTTATGATCATAGGAGTTTCGATGAACGATGTCTGAAACCAGGAATTCATACACCTCATCTACAATTTCAATGCCGTTTTTCTCAAATTCTTCCTGAATCATGTCATTATTCTGTCCAGGGAAAAGCACCTGTTTAAAACCGGGTGCCGGCTTGATTTGGTTCAAATCGTCCATGGTAGTAGAAATATACTTTTTAAACATGTCTGGATCAGTAAAGAAGGCAGGGTTAATGACAAGATGAAGTTGACCAAGATTCCGATATTCAGTCAGATCATGGTACATCGAGGAGACTTTATCCCCAAATGGAAGACCGAGCAGAATACCTGAAAGCACGTCCACCATCATCATTAAGCCATATCCTTTTGGACCGGCAATCGGAAGCAGGGCCTTTACCCTGAAAGGATCTGTTGTTGGATGGCCTTCTTTATCTACCGCCCATGTATCCGGGATAGATTCCTGCTTCGATCTGGCATGAAGAATTTTTCCCCAAGCCTGTACCGTTGTCGCCATGTCCAGTGTCATAATACGCTTATCATGGCTAGGTGCGGCAAAAGCAATCGGATTGGTACCGTAATATGGCTCAGAACCGCCGAAGGGAACAACCATCGGATCAGATTGGCACATAGAAATCCCAATCATTCCGGATTTTGCAGCCTGACGTACAAAGTAGGAAAGAGCTCCGCTATGTCCAATTCTTCTGACGCCAACAACGGCTACTCCGTTTTCTTTAGCCATCTTGATAGCCTCATCCATAGCTTGCTTAGAGGCCACATGACCTACTCCATTATCCCCGTCGAATACTGCTGTGCAGGGACCCGTTTTCTCGAATGTAAACTTCGGATCAGTATTTAAACCGCCTTTTGCAATCCGTTCTGCATAGTATTCTACACGCATGGCACCATGGGAATGAATGCCTCTAATGTCGGCATGGACCAGAACATCCGCCACACCTTCAGCATGCTCTTCCGTTAAACCAGCTTTGTGCAGTTTACTTGTAATCAGCTCTTTTAAATTCTGTCTGGATACTCTCAATTCCCACACCTCTATTACTTTGGATTTCAGCAACAATGTGATCGCTCTTAGCTATAACAAGGAGAATGGTAAAAAGTTGCCCACCTTTTACCATCGTCCTCGTCTGCTGAGGTCCTCCTCTTAGAGATCCGCGTCTCGGTTGCAGTCTTTAGAATAGACATAAGCAAGTTTCTCTCGACCGACAGCGTAGCAAGCCTGTTGAACATATGGACCCATGAAGATGTAATCACCTTTTTTTACAGGAATCCATTCATTATCAAGGTTGTACAGCCCTTCACCGGAAAGTAAGTATGCTCCATGCTCCTGAACATGTGTTTCAATGAATGGATGGCATGCACCGGGATCGAAAGTCAATATATGGAAGTTCATATCAAAAGCTATTTCTTTTGGTAGGAGATCCTGAATTCGCATATCAGTCATACCGTCATAGTCTTCTTCTGGAATATCATTTGAGTTACCGGTAACGACCCATGGTTTCAAGTCTTTTAACGGTTTATACTTTTGCTTGTACAAGAACAGTCTGCTGTCACCGTCTTTGAGATTTTCCAGATACATTTTTGTTCCTGGTGGGCAGTATAGGTAACCGCCACTTGTCAGCGTGTACCCCTTATCATCAGCAGATGCCTTAACTTCTCCCTCTAGTACATATACGAAGGTTTCGATATGTTCTTGTCCACCAAAGCCGTCCGTATTTTTGCCTCCCTTGTGCATCGTAACCACATAATCGACAAAGCTAGCTCCAAGCTTCGGAGTTGCCAGAATAGACATCGAGCAGTTGTCAAAACCTGGAACCACGTTATTAACTAGACCTTCCGGAGCAAGTAAAGCATATTTCCCATGTTTTATGATGGAACGGCTGGATAGTAAGTCAGTTGGATATCCCATGATATTTCTCTCCATTTCTCTCTACGATTTTTGTGAAAATGATTCCGTCAGTATGATACCTAGAAATCATTTGCTAAATTTGAATTCTTGCTCATCATCAGGTAACCTCTTACTGCGCGAGTTACTTCTCATATTTGCAAAGAACAGGAATACCGTACATACAATAATAATACCGATAGCAAGATAAAAGCCCAAGATTTTACTTCCCGTAGCGTCCGAAATCAAACCGGTTACGAACGGAGCGACTACAGATGACATCATCCCAAAAAAGTTAAACACGCCGAATGTAGTGCTATACCCTTGTTTAGGGGCAATGTCTGCCACGTAAGAGATCATAATCGGATCGACGGCTAGTTTACCGAAGAATCCATACATGATTAAAAACAAAATGAGTAATTCGTTATTTTGAATCGCTACTGTCAGATACAGTGTAACTGCGGCAATGACTTGTAACAAAATAACAACCATAATCTTTTTATTCTTAAACTTGTCAGACAAACGGCTGAACAATAGAGCACCTGGAACAGAAGCAAAGGCAACCAGAGCCGAGGCAAATCCGATAGCAGCGCCCTGAAATCCTCTCTCCATTTGCAGGTAACTAGGAAGCCAGGTTACGATCATGTAATACCCGTAACAGACGGAAAAGTAAATGACGTAAGCTGAAATCATGCGGATATCTCCAAAAAGCGTTTTCATCGTTGCTTTATCATTTGGATCTTTTTCTTTGCTTCCTTCAACAGCATTTGCTGCCGGCTTTTCCTTAATAACTTTTGCAAAGGCAATAACGATAATAATAATCAAAGCACCTGTTACATAAATTAAAGGTCTCCAGTCCCAACCAAGCCCCTTCACCATGTACGAGGAACCGATATATCCAATGGCCATTCCGAGAGCCGAACCGCTGTTGATAATGGCAGTGGAGAAGCCTCGCTTTTCATTCGGAATTGCAGAGGATGAGATCGAGTAAGCCGGTCCATAATAGGTCCCTTGTCCAAGTCCTGCCAGAAAACTTCCCACAAGCAGGAAAACCAGAGATGGTGCGATCCCGACCGTAAAGGCTCCAAAAGCAAAGATCAAGAAGCCTGGAATCAGCATTATTTTTCTTCCAAATTTATCAGCAAGAAATCCGGATGGAATCTGCATAGAGGTATACGCCAGGAAAAACATACTGGAGATTAGACCCATGCTGGCATCTGATTCAACACCAAGCTGCACTTTAATTTCCGGTAAAATCGGGTTAAGTACAGTTCTGTAAATCCAGATGACAGTCCACCCAAGACAAAACAGAATGACGACCTTTTTCCAATACTCAAGACCACCTTGTTTAGCTGCTGGGGTATGTTCGTTCATCTCTTTTCTGCTCCTTATGATGAGAGTATGGGCAGACGATACGCCATGACGATCGCCTATTCTTTGTATGCCAGCTCATAAAGAGTTCCGATCAGAGCTTTCACGCCCTCTGCCAGATCATGTGGCTCGGTATACTCAGCTGGGTTGTGGCTAATTCCCTTTCTACTTGGTACAAAAATCATTGCCGATGGAACAAATGGCGCTAGGATTTGGGCATCATGTCCCGCTCCGCTGTGCATCAGCTTATAATTCAAGCCGTTTTCCTTACACTGACTTTCGATTACTTCGACCACGCGTTTATCCATAGGAACTGGGTCTGCATCCATCCACATATCGACCTTTAATCCTACGCCCATTTCTTCTGCAATAGCATTCATAGAAGCCATAATCTCTTCAGTAAATTGGACAAGCGCTTTTTTCTCAGTATGGCGAATATCCATTGTAAATAGGGTATAGCCCGGAACCACGTTAACCACGTTTGGCTTGACTTCAATTTTGCCCACCGTCGCTACTAACGGATCTCCGTGTTTTTTCGTTCTATTCATCACGTCACAGATCATGGTGCTAGCTGCATGAACGGTATCCTTGCGGTAACCCATCGGAGTCGTACCAGCATGGTTGGCTTCCCCTGTCACTTCTACGGTAAATCTGCGCTGGCCTACAATACTATGGACTACGCCTACAGATTTTTTCTCGTTTTCCAGTACACTACCTTGCTCGATATGGATTTCTACAAATGTTTTCAGATCTTTGCGAAGCTCTGTGGATTCCTTGCGAAAATCAAATCCGCACTCTCTCATCGCATCCACGAAAGCTATGCCATCAAAGTCTGCGATGTTTTCCACTTCTTCACGCTTTGCTGTACATACGATATTTTTGGAACCCCAGAATGCATAAGGGAAACGACTTCCTTCTTCCTCAGCCATAGATACCACTTGTAGATTACGTAGCGGGTTCCCGTATTTTTCCTTTAGATATTTAATCGCAAGCAATCCTGCGATAATACCGTACTGACCATCGTACAATCCACCATTCCCTACCGTATCCACGTGAGAACCGGTCAAAATGGTTTCATCTTGGTACTTGGTTCCCTGAAGGCCTCCAAATAAATTACCTACCTCATCAAAGTGAAAGTCGAAGCCTTCTTTGTTCATCCAGTCCTCTAAAGCTTTTTGAGCCTCCAACCACTCTTTGGAGTAGAGAAATCGGGAAATGCCCCCTTCAGGTTCTTTCCCAAAATGACCCAGCCACTCCAAATGCTGTACGATCTCTTTACTTAACTCTCCCATACTCACTGTTCCTTTCTATGATGATGAATTTGATTCAAATGACGTTACCTTACTTGCATCCTTATTGTAAGCGCTTACTAATATAGAGTCATTAACAGTAGTGGATAAAAGTCGAGCTAATTCTTTATCCAACTTGGGTAAAAAAAAGACGGGCACAGGCCCGTCAATCATACATTTCTAGTTTTATCTATCAGTTTTTACCAAATTTAGAATCTTGAGGCCTACACGCACTCCTAACATCTCCTCCGAGTCTTCAAAATCCATGCCAGTTATTTCTCTGATCCGCTCCAGTCTATACATGACCGTTTTGTAATGAACAAATAGGTCATGAGCTGCTTTTGCAGCATTTTGGTTATGCTCTAAAAATACTTCTAGTGTATGTAGCAAATCATTTTTGATAGCATTCTTGCTTTCGACTAATCTACTTAAAGAAGGTGGGATAAAAGAGGTTAGTACGGCAGGGTCTGGAAATTGGCAAAGCAGTCGGAAAAGACCAAGCTCAGCAAAGGCGGTAATCGATTCTTTACCATAGAGCTTCTCCCCTAGATCCAATGCATCCTGCGCCTCTTGATATCTTCCGGAAATATCCATTACGGTTTCTGCCACATTACCGATGCCAACTTGTACCACAATGTCTTTGGCTTTCTCACGAATATTCTCCTGAATCTCACGTGCTTTCTCTTTCACAGTGGGTAGCCAGTTTTTCCCCTTCCCTTCCTGCTGGTTAACCGGTAAAAGTAGGATAATCGTATCTCCCCGTCTACGCAGAATACCATCCGCAAAATGGGAACGTACAACTTCGTGTAAATAGCTAAAGGTTTTTGTTTGTAATCTGCGTGAACTTCTGGGCTTGTTCATTTCGTTTTGACTCAGAGAAGTAAACTCTTCTTTCACATGAAACAAAAGCACAGCATATGAACGGTCTAAATCCCAACCGATCAAATTAGCCCGATGATACACCGTTTCTAGCATTTGGCTTTTTCCCGCTAAAAGGTCGTCAATAATGTCGTTTTTAAATTCCCGCTCCACTTCTGCTACGGCAAATTGTTTGACTAGTTCAAGGGAAAGAGCTGTAGCGGCATTTTCGATCGCAATAAAATCCAGCTCTTCCAGTTGCTTACGAACTTCTGTGATAACGAGATGTACCTTAATATGATTGATCGTCCGAATTGGCACGACTAACTGCTCGACTAATTTAGTTTCTGATTCAAATTCAGTAACCTGCGCCGTTAACCAATAATAAGGGAATTTGGTTTCGACTGTTTTCCCACGTTCTACAATACTCTCCTGTTGTTCTGTTGGCATCGTGTATGAGGATGTCGCCGTCATACAAACAAAATTCCGATCATAAATAGCGACAGGGTTCCCAATCAATTCCCCTAATGTAGTGATAATGGATTCCAGACCAGCATCCGTTAGAGAAAGCGCTGTGAAACGGTCATGCACTTCTATAAAGTATTTAAGCTTCATCACCTGATTATTAAACAGCTCTTCCATAACCGGATAAAGCACGTCCACATAAGGAATGTCTTGGGGAATCTGGATAATAGGCAAATCTGATTTCTCGCCTGCTTCCACGATAGCATCCGGGATTTTTTTGACGAATCGGTGGTTTTTGATCAGCAAAGCACTAACTCCCTTGTCAGCAAGACGAGAGACAAATTCTCGCTGTTCCTCCTCCGTATAATTACGGATTGGATATAAGCTGGTCAGTAGCATCTCCCCACCCTTCAGCCAATCTGCAATATCGGGAGCTTCCATTATTGTGATCCCTTTAATCACATTGGAAAGCCCTTTTTTTCCTCCTAATACCACCGCATCCTGTAATCTATCCATTTTCAGTAGATGTTCTATCCTAAACTCCATATCCTCAACCTCAACCCCTTCAGTAGAAATAATCTCAGCTGTCTTATTATGTAGAGAAAAGGCCCCATTTTCT
The DNA here is from genome assembly GCF_002706795.1 of Brevibacillus laterosporus DSM 25. Classification (NCBI taxonomy): domain Bacteria; kingdom Bacillati; phylum Bacillota; class Bacilli; order Caryophanales; family Paenibacillaceae; genus Brevibacillus; species Brevibacillus laterosporus. Next base: position 4,708,004 of record NZ_CP017705.1, on the reverse strand, counting down.
AATGTGTTCCCATACCAGCTATTGAGTCTTGCGTCGGAAGACAGTACTATAAGCATACCAATACTAACAGTAGAAGTCTTCGTTAAGATACATAGTAACAGAAAAGTCGGACTCAAAAGGAGAAACGAAATGAGAACAATTTGTTATAAAACGGTTAACGGAATTAACCTGCTCGGAGATTTTTACAGCGCCAGCAACACCAACTCCCCTGTAATCGTCTATATCCATGGGGGTGGTTTTATTTTTGGATCGAGAAAAGAAATTTTGCAGGAGCAGGTCAAGCAGTATAATCAAGCTGGATTCCATGTTTTCTCTATCGATTATCGATTGGCTCCGGAAACCAAGCTCCCAGCTATAATCGAAGATGTTCGGGATGCACTTCGGTGGGTTTGTGACCAAGCCCCGAGCATGCTTGATATCGAGCCATCAGCTATAGCTGTAATAGGTTCTTCTGCGGGAGGTTATCTCGCGTTACTTGCAGGCTCTAAAGAGTCATATGTGAAAGCAGTCGTCTCTTTTTACGGTTATGGGGATATTCGAGGGGGATGGGCGTCAGAGCCTAGTCCCTTTTACTTACAAAAAACAATCGTCCCAAAGAAGTTAGCCGATCAATTAATCACGAAAGAAATACTCACAGAAAGCTCCATCCAGCAAAGATTCGGTCTTTATTTATATTACCGTCAGCAAGGTAGCTGGATTCGGGAGACTACGGGACTGGGCCCCATCCAAAATAAGGAGGAGCTAAGACTGCTCTGTCCGATTGAGTGCGTGGACCATTCGTCTCCCCCTATTATGCTCCTACATGGGGAAACAGATCATGATGTTCCCTGTGAAGAATCTATATGTATGGCGGAACGGTTAAAACGTGCTGGAATCGAGCATACGCTCCTTACCCTTCCTGGTGAAGACCACTTGTTTGATCGACAGCTGGATAAAGAAAACGTCCAGCAGGCATTTGCCCAAGTGCTTGACTTTCTGCATCGTCATTTGACTTAAAATACTGCGAAGAAACCTATTATTCTTGTAATTGCCACCACTCTCTGATCGTTCCTGCTTCCAGCGAGCATGACTATATGTTAAGAACTACATGTAATCGCATATGTACCTAGATATCAAAATTAAAGAGGCAGTCAGGAACAAAAAAACACGTTTCTGACTGCCTCTTTTTATTTAACTATCGAGTCCGTTAGTTCAACAACTTTTCCGTTACTTGTGATACGGCTCAAATTAGTAGGTTCAAAGTAAAGACCACCATTAGTTGGTAGGATAATAGAGGTATGTTTATTCAAGTAAAGTTTTAGCGTTTCTAAATAGTCGTATTCAAATAAAACCCTCTACGTTTTTCAACTTTGCCCTACTTATGATAAGACTCCCTGCTCACTGTAGACGCTGCAGAAGTCTTCGTCGCCGATGGTGTGAAGACCAACTTCGGATTCTCTTGCTCCCTGCTTAACTTGATGACCGGCTCCTAGCGGACCAACTGGTCTGGCTTTTATTTCGTATACAAATTCTTCATCAGGCTCGCGTTTTTTTGCTTGAACAAGTCATTGTGCGAGGAAACCATTCCGTACGCGTTTGCATCAGGCGTCACGTATTGCATCGCTTTGTTCACAGCATTCGCGGCATCTTCCATTACTTATCTAGGTGCTTTTGCACACCTTCTAGAAACTTGATTCGACTATAAGCGGGACCTCCTTCCATAAGAGGATCAACCACATTGACATATACGTGATCTTGTTTAAAGGCATTCAGGTTTTGTATAACGGGATTCTTTTTCAAGTCTTCAAATGCATGTTTCGCATCTTGCGTTTCACTCGTAGAGAATTGTACAAATAAATAATCCGGGTTCATTTCCGCCAGCTGCTCGATAGAGATCGCTTCTTGCGTTTTCGCCATGCTTATCTGTTGCGGAACCTCCAAACCAATTTCGTCGTATAAGACAGGGTTAAAGTAAACATCTTTCGGGTAAACGAAAACTTGTGACCCACGAATGCGAACAGTGGCTACTTTTTTGCCTTGAAGCTTTTCTTTTAACAATGCTTTTACTGCTTGTGTATCTGTTTCATATTGGGATAGAATCTTGTCTGCCTCTGCTTGCTTTCCCGTTAATTCTGCCATTAGCTTCAAATTAGATTCCCAGTCTGTAGCAATATGCGATACCAAAATAGTGGGAGCGATTTTTTGCAATTTCTCCACCGCTTCTTTTTGGAACTTGGATGAACCTAAAATAACGTCTGGCTTTAATAGCAATATTTTCTCAAAGTTGGGTTCTTGTTTTTCACCAATTGATTCCGACTTGCCCGTTACCGAAGCAAACATTTCCGGAAACTTTCCACCTATCGATATTGCCCCTACTGGATGAACGTCAAGCACTACCGCATCCTCCATCGCTTCCATAGCTCCAGTAATCACAATTTTTTCTACCTTTTGCAAAACGGTATACTTTTCACCGAGATACTCAATCGTTCTTGTTTCGCTCGCTCCTGCATTGTCCACTTCGGCTCGTGCTGTTTCTTTATTGTTGCTAGAGGTTGAACTTGCTTCATTCGGTTTTTCTCCTCCTCCACATGCAGCCAAAACCAGCATGAATAATGCTATCAACCCAACCAGCATAAGCTTTTTATTCATTTTTCACCTGAACCCCTTTTTAAAAAAAATCTCGAAATAGAAATTTTGATTACCCATATCTAGTTCCATTCTTGAACCTTGTCTCCGAGCGATGGCTTATGTAATCCCCAAATGCTCACGCAAGGTGACACCTGTATATTGGCTTCTGAACAAGCCTCGTTCAACCAACTGCGGCATCAGTTTTTCAAAAAATATTTCCATTGATTTTTCTGAACCGCCCGGAAGAGCTATAAATCCGTCAATCGCTCCAGCCTCAAACCGCTCAATAATATCGCTTACCACGTCATCAACTGTTCCAACGGAAACCCAGTGAGCAGATCCGACAACCTCCGGCCTTGCCAACACCTCTTCGACTGTAGGCTGATGGTTTGTAATATACCGGCGCAACAGCTCAGCATGAGTTCGGCTGCGGACTGGCTGATTCGGATCAGGCAGCATATCGGCAGTTACGCGATGATCCAAAGCAAAGCTGCTTAAATCAAGGCCGAGCACTGATTTGAGCGATGCATGTCTGCGATCCATACTCAAATGTGCGTGTGCAGCCTTATGTAATTCATTCGCTTCCTCGCGAGTATCGGCCAAGAAAAAATATAATCCAGGCAAAACTTTAATGGCGTCCGGATCTCGTCCATGTTCTTTGGCTCTTTTTCTCAGATCATTTCGCAATTCCACTCCGGATTCAAGGTCTGGCATCGCCGCAAATATAGCATCCGCTACTGTAGAGGCAAAATTCCGTCCTGTATCCGACGCGCCTGCTTGAAAAAAAGGAATGGATCCCGATTTATGGGCGGGCATAGTAAGCGGTCCCTTGACACTGAAAAACTCACCTGAATGATCAATTGAAGAAACCTTATCCCTATCAGAAAACATGCCTGACTCGCGGTCCATTACAATTGCTTCATTCGGAAAACTTCCCCAGAGCTTGCGTACGACATCCGTAAATTCAATTGCTTTCGCATATCTTTCTTGCGCTGAAGGCATGGGGGAATCACCGAAATTTTCGGCACCTTCTATAGAAGTGACAATATTCCAGCCAGCTCGTCCATTGCTCAGCCAATGCAAAGACTGAAGCTGCCTGGCAACAACATACGGCGGATTAAAAGTCGTAGAAATAGTCGTAACCAGCCCGATCCGCTCGGTTTCACGAGCAATCGCTGCGAATATCATCGTAGGGTCAGGGCTACCGAAATTAGCGGAATCGCCCAACATCTGTGGGCTCACATAAAGATAATCCGCCCTGAAAAGAAAATCGAGCTTTGCCTTCTCCGCTATTTTTGCCAAATCAATGTAATAGTCTATAGAATCCATTTTTTCCACACCGCTGTCTGGGCGACGCCATCCGTCTCCTTTCATCCAAGTTGCAGACAGGGACAATCCGATACACAATTGTCTATTTTCAGTCATTTTTTACCACCCTTTCCTTCTAAAAAATCCGATCAGAGGCATGCTTAAGAAGGCGAAGTCGACCGATTGAACATTCAGCAACATCGCCGCTACATGGCAACAACGCTCCGAGGATCATGATGAGAACCGCCTGTATTTGAGCCAGGATCGGCAAAAACGTTATCGGGGCCGAACCTTGCCCCGGTATTCTCGGTCAAATCGACCATTGACGAGCCAAACCCTTACATTTACTTATTCACCCCCAAAAACATAACAATGATTCTCATTATCAATTAATAGTGTAGCAAGGACTGAAACAAAAGCAAATGCACAAATCACGAATGTTATATGCATCATTATCTAATCTAGGTCTGCTGAGTGATTAAGTAGCTGATATTCAGGACAGGGCAACGACGGTACAGGAAGGAAATACTGAGGTAAACAGGAAGCAACCTGCGCTCCAGATTCATCACCAGCCGTTGTAGCGTGATGACGCACTCGCTCGTCCGTCGAGGCGGGCTTGAATACAGCCCAGCCCATATTTTGTGCTTGCCTTCTTCAATGGAATACATAAATCAGAATCTCAATATATAGGATTATCTAATTTATGTGTGTATGCGGAGGGAGACACACCGAATTTCTTTTTAAATACTCTACTGAAATATAGCGGATTGGCATAGCCGACACTCACAGCAATATCGCAGATGGGATAATTTCCTGCTTTAAGTAATTCACTCGCTCTTTCCATACGATAATTGATGACATAGTCGATTGGACGGAACCCCGTATATTTGTGAAAGAAGTATGAGAAGCGTTTGGGACTCATTGCATGCAACTCAGCTAACTCGTCGAGTGTCAACGGATTCATATAATGCCCGTTAATGTATGTAATGGCTTCCTCTATCACCTTTTTACTAGGAGAACTGCCACTCTCTCGATGCCTGCAACCTACCAGAACTTGATACATGATGCTTAAGAATAATTCCTTGACACGAAGTTTCCCAATCCCGCCAAGAGTATGGGCATTCTGATGGATCATGATCAGTAATTCTATCACTCTCGGATTTGCTCCCGGTTCCAGCTTGAAATGAGAGTCGCATACATGACCGCTATTTTCATCACCTAGCTTGTCAAATCTATAAAAAAGCAAATAGTACTCGTACTCTGATTGGCCTATAACTTGCGATTCAAGTTGCATGCCTGGAGCCGCATGAAATACTGATCCTGGATGTAATTCGTAGGCAGTCCCATTCACACACATTCTAGCTTCTCCACGAATGGTAAAAAGAAATCCATCCCTTACAGTCCTAAATTCACGCAATATACTTTTCGGCTGGATGACTAAACGGTAGACACCTTCTATATCATAGGAACCACTAGCAAATATCTCGGCTAATTTATCCACATCTATCATTGTACTGCACCTGCTCCCTATCCAAATATTGTACACCTAAGCTACTTTCAATAATGTCAAACAATAGTTCTATCCCTCGCGGTGTCAGCCTGGCCGCTATTTGTTGGGGATCGGCCGGGCTATACGCAAGATTAAGCCATTCACTTAACAGAGCATCAAGTCATTTTTTAAATGGCATTTTCACAGTATTAGTCTATCATAAGACCAAGCGTATAAAACCTACTAACAACGCAAAAAAGCCCACGGGAGCCTTTACCCAAGAGCATTACTTCATCGTTGGTACCGATGAGAGGACTAGAACATCAACGGGTCTGCCTATTTGATTTTGAGCACGGCGTGTATAGCCAAATAGTGGCGTGTCTGGAAAAGAGGGCAGACTTTCACCGATTTTCAACCCGCAGTGGTGGATAGGTTTACCGACATGGGTCATTGGAGTGCTTATATTTAAGCACCCCTTTGACCTAACATCTTAGCTTCTACATTCCATTCGATTTTCTGCTTTACCGCTATTTATAATAGGTTCAGCTTAACGAAAAGTAAGCAACTCAGAGTTACATAAATAACAATAATAACAATAGGGCTGTCTTTTGGCATCTTTTACGACTTCTGGGACAGCCCCATTTTACAAATAGGAAGCAGCTATGATCGGTTTATTCTATGACTTGAGCTAGCTGGGTGAAAATGACTCCCAATGCAAAAGCTCCTGCGTCTGGATATCCAATGCTTCTTTCACCGACTGTACCTGCTCGGCCCATTCTAGCAACAATGGACTCCGTTTGCTTAGCCCCTTGTACTGCGGCCTCTGCCGCTTTGATAGCTGCCGTCTTGACATCATCGCCCTCTGTGGCACTTTGCTCCCAGGAATCGGAAAATGGAACAAGTGCATCAATTAAAGTCTTATCACCGACCACAGCTCCCCTTCCAAAGGATCTTTCTCCCGTGTCTTGGATGCCTTTGACAACAGACTTCATCATGCCAGCAAAATCTGTGACGGATAATTCGGTCTTGTCTTTGGCAAATTTACTTGCAGCTCGGAATGCCGATCCCCAGATGGGTCCGGAAGCCCCTCCGCAATGCTCCATAATGACCATGGAACACGCATGTAGAAAATCCCCTATATTGGCTACATTGTGTTCAGTAATTTCCGACCACTCATTTTTCAATTGTTTAAAGCCTTTTGCCACGCTCATGCCAAAGTCTCCATCACCGGCATGGGAATCCAGTTCACAAAAAGCAATTTCATTCTCTATAATAACCTCACTCATCTTATCAATCAGATATATCAGGTTGTGTAAAGAGAAAGTATTCTTATCGATCTTTGCATATTTCTTATCTGTCTCGCATTGATAAGAAATGGTTTGATTCACTTGTTGCGACTCCAATACTGCTTCGTCAACACGCAGCTGGGTGAACGGTTGGTTAATTTGCAGCGCAGGAGTGTCACAGCTTGCCTCCAAATAATGCTTTAATTGATCGTCTAATGAAATAATCGATACCGAAGCACCTTCCATGTCGATACTTGTCATGTAGTTGCCAACAAATACTTTAAAGATGGATACGTTGCTATTGTTGATTTCACGAACAACCGCGTTTGCAAACAAATATAGTTCTTGTAATGGCGATCCACCGAATCCATTAATCAATACACCGATTTCTTGTTGTGAACCATCGCTTATTTTCATGTCGCGGAACAAATCTATTACCATTTTCTTAGCCAGTTCATTGGCAGAAACAAGCTTTTCTCTACGGATTCCAGGCTCCCCGTGAATGCCTACTCCATACTCGATCTCATCATCACTCAGTTCGAAGGTAGGCGTCCCTTTAGCCGGAACCGTACAAGAAGTAAGAGCAAAACCAATGCTTCTTGTACGATCTATTGCCTTTTGAGCAATTTCCTTTACTTCTCTTAATTCTTTTCCTTCTTCCGCGGCAGCGCCGGCAATCTTATGAACTAATACTGTTCCGGCAACGCCCCTTCTTCCGACCGTGTACAGACTGTCTTCCACTGCGATATCATCATCGACTTTGACATAATCGATAAGCACTCCATCTTCGCCTGCAAGATGTGCCGCATTTTTAAAATTCATAATATCTCCGCTGTAATTTTTGATGATCAACAAGGTACCTTTCTTACTAGCAGAAGCTTTGATTGCTTGATAAATCTGAATCTGGGATGGTGAAGCAAATACATCCCCGCAAACCGCAACATCTAACATTCCTTTCCCAACAAATCCTGCATGTGCAGGTTCGTGTCCACTGCCTCCACCGCTAATAAGCGTGACTTTGTCTTCATTAATTTTCTTTTTCTTGATAATTTTATATTTACTATTAAATTCTAGATCCGGATGTGCAAGAACGATTCCACTGCACATTTCTCTTACTAGCGTTTCTGGATTATTCATAATTTTCTTCATATTACTCACCCTTTTTCTTAAATTCCTGCCCGATTTGATCCGCCACCATAATAGCTGCTACTACATTTTCTTCAGTCAACGGAAAAGGCATGGAATGAATAGATTCTTCCAGTATACAAGCTTTCTGGGCGACATTGAGCAACTCGGATCTTGTGACATTCGTTACGCCAATATCAGCGAGACAAACTGGAAGACCCACACTTACACAGAAATTCAATACCTCGTTTATTTCTTCTGTGTTTGCATTTTCAAGGACTAATTGAACTAGCGCAGAAAATGCGACTTTCTCACCATGATAATACGAATGGGTTCCTTCCAACGCGGTTAAGCCATTGTGAATGGCATGCGCTGCTGCCAGACCACCGCTTTCAAATCCTAAACCTGATAACAGAATGTTTGTTTCGATAATATTTTCAAGCGCTGGAGTGACGATATTGGAATCACAGGATATTTTAGCTTTTAGACCGTCTTCAAGCAGTGTTTCATAGCAAAGCTTGGCAAGGGCAAGAGCAGCTCTTGTTCCTTTAGTTGGCTGACCAACTCCTGCATTTGCTCCACAAGGAAGTCCTGCATTCACATTCGAATAAGAGTTAGCGGTCGCTCTTGCTTCAAAGTAAGTAGAAAGCGCGTCCCCCATACCCGCAACTAGAAAGCGTGTAGGAGCATTAGCGATAACGTTTGTATCTATCAATACTACACTTGGACTTTGCTTAAAGTAGGCATAATCATCAAACTCTCCTTCTGGCGTATAAAGAACCGCAGAGTGGCTTGTTGGCGCGTCCGTCGCCGCAATTGTCGGCACAATAATTAACGCTTCTCCTTCTGCTACACATTTCGCAGTATCAATTGCTTTACCCCCACCTAATCCAATGGTGCAAGAGCAAGCATGTTCCTTCGCAAGCTGTTTCAATCGATGGACTTCATTTCGAGAACACTCTCCATTGAAACCGCTCTCAATTATCGTTACGCCAAATTGTGCAATGGTATGTTCAAGCTTGTCTTTTACACGTGTTATATCATCTTGATGAGCAATAAGTAGAGCCGAATCACCAAATGTCTTGATGAAATATCCCAGATTGACTAATTCATTCTCACCCTGAACATACTTAGTTGGACTAATAAAAGCTTTTCTCATTTAAATAATCCTCCTCTGTGCTATTGTATCCCCATTATAGAGCTACCTTGTACAAAGATCATTGGACGATTCACTACAATTAAAGCGCTTTCACGTCGTATTATCTTATCCTGCAAGCACCAAAATGGTATTATCTTGTCCTGCCATCCGACTATTATGCTATAATAATGCGAAGGTGCAAAAGGAGAATTGATCACCATGACTACGCATTTTAAATTGGACAAAATTATTGATTTGGAAAAGTGGCAGAAACTGCAGGACTCACTCTCTCTGGTCACTAAAATGGCCATTATTACAACCGACTATAAAGGCGTTCCTGTAACGAGGCACAGCCAATGCCAGAGCTTCTGTCAGACGATACGAAAAGATGCTGCATTGTCCGAATACTGCCAAAAATGCGATGCAAGGGGCGGACTGGAGGCTGTGCGACTCAATCAACCCTATATCTATCTTTGCCATTTTCATATTGTTGATATTGCCATTCCTATTATTGTCAACAATCAGTACATTGGTGCTATTATGGCGGGACAAGTAAAATTGGGCGACAATCCGCTGGAGCTGGAACAAATAGTAACTCGGCCAACAAATGCCGATACCCATAAAAAGCTCCTCGGCTTGGACCAAGACTATGCTTCACTACCTGTCTTGTCCTATGACGAAATAACAACTATTTCTGAAATGCTATATCATTTATGCAATTATATTGTAGAAGAAGCCATAAATAAAAATTCAACGATCGATATGTACCGGCATGCGTTAACTACGAACAAGCCTGTTATTGATTCTATTGCCGATCACTCGTATCGTAATATCCAAACCATAAAAAAAGAGCTGGAAAATACACTTATTGATAGCCAGATCATAAAAATGTCTACCCATAAAAGGATTTCTTCTAGTGCCATTCTTCAACCGGCCTTTGATTATATTTATGCTCATAAAAATGAGAACTTCAAATTAGCGGACATGGCTGATATCTGCCATGTTAGCCCAAGCTATTTCAGTCGTATGTTTACCAAGGAAACCGGGGAGAATTTTTCTGTGTTTATTCCACGCCTGAAAATGGAGTGGGCTAAACAAATTTTAGAGACAACCGATCTGTCCATTTCTCAAATCAGCAATGAATTAGGATTCAATGAGCCTAGCTACTTTATCAAAACGTTCAAGAAATTCGAGCGGATAACACCTTCTGTTTATCGTAATGTGTATAGCAAAAGAGAGTAAGCTAGGGGGTAGAACAAGGGCATGCTGTTGTGGAAGGAACGCTCGTTCTTTTTTCAATTGTTGCCTATTAGATAAGGCGACGAACAAGATCAGGACGGTGTATACCACATAAAGAGGAGTAACCGGCTATTTTTTTATCCTCTGTATCAGAGTCCAAACTCCAAACTCATATTTTAGAGAACACCTCCCCTTTATCTATTTCAGTCATCGTAATATCGAGAATTTGACATGAAAAGTGTACTGTTTTGTATGTATGCGATGTTTAGTAAAACCCAGTTTTCATAAAAGGGAATGATGCAACAAAAAATAAAAGCTCTAAAAAATAGAGGCAATCCCCTGTTTGTAGGACAGGGGATATTAAGATGGATAATATAAAACCATACTTAATCGAGTTAATGTTATCCCAGAATTATGATAGGTATGGGGGCTGTCAGCCTTAAATCTAATAGAATCACCATTTCTTATTGTATAGTCATTGTTATTCACTCGTACGGTTAGTTCCCCCTCAAAAACAGTTAAGAACTCTTCCGTTCCCTCCCTATGCGGATCAGAACTTAGAAAGCCACCTTCTTCTATCTCGACTGAATAAACCTCAAAGCGTCTTTCATCTTCGAAGGGAAAGTAAGGATAGACTCGATATTTTCCATTGTCTTCAGATAATTTTTTACTTTCACTTCTTAAAACAACTTTTGTATCTGGCTGTGGATTATTTATTAGTGAAGTAAAAGAAATCTTTAATCCGTTTGCTATTTTCCAAATCGTTGTAATAGTAGGGCTCGATTCCCCTCTTTCAATTTGACCTATCATCGTTTTACTTACTCCAGTTAATTCTGCAACTCTTTCAAGACTTAATTTCTTCCTTTCTCTAAAAGCCTTTAAGTTTTTCGCAATGATAAGATGTATCTCCTCCATAAACACACTCCTTTCCCTCTGTACAATATAACGTTTATTTCATACAATAAAAAGCAAGACGTTATATTGTTCGTTTTGTACATTATAACACACATCACAGAGGGGGTTCTTATATGCCTTTATTATCAATGTTGTTATATGCTTTTGTTTCTAGTTTTACCCCAGGCCCGAATAACATTATGGCAATGTTATTTGCTAATAAATACGGCTTTAAAAAAACATTTAGATTTTGTTTAGGAGTAGGTGCTGGTTTTTTTGTTATAATCATATTAAGTTGTTATTTTAACCTGGTGCTTAAAAACCTTATTCCGAAAATTGAATTTATTATGTCTATTATAGGTGCAACCTATATGATGTATCTAGCTATAAAAATTATTACTAGTAAAAATAATGATCAAGACAATGACGGGGGCAAGAATAACAGTTTTTTCGCAGGTATGCTTTTACAATTCGTAAATCCCAAAGGCATTTTATATGGTATTACAGTAATATCAACCTTCATCATTCCATATCATACTGAACATCTCAGCTTATTATTTTATTCAGTACTTCTAGCTTTTATTGGTTTTATGGGAACCTTTAGTTGGAATGTATTTGGTTCAATTTTTAAAAAGTTCTTATCAAAGTATAGAAATCAGTTTAATGTAGCTATGGCTTTATTATTGATATATAGTGCAATTTCAATACTTTTTATATAGGGATGAGAATCTCAAAAATATGTATTTTCTGTATGATTTACGGAACGGAAAACCTGTTCTGGATACTACCTTTTTGTAGATGAAATTGAGGAGGCCGGCCAGAGGCAGCAGAGTTTGGTGAAAGACTCAGAACTATACCAGGCGGTCACCACTTAGCGATGATCATTATGCTGTGCTTACCAAGGAAAGAAAAAATTAATTAAAAAACACTTGATAATATTCCGCCAGGCTATCAATGGCGGGGTATTTGCTGTGTCCCTGTGCCCATAGGCAATATATTCTATGTAAATGATCTGACTCCTTTAATGAACTCATAACAGCCACCTGCAAAAGTGGGCTTCACTGCACGGCTTTCATACCAATAAACAAAAACCACAAAACGATGGTTAGCCACATTGCTGTTAGTTGCTCATAGATTAGCGTATGCTTTTTTTAATTCTTTGTTGTTTCTTGTACTCTTTTAAAAGTTCTTTCATTGTGTTCATCTTCCGATACCCCCTCCTGGCAAGCCCAAGATATAATTGTTTTGCCGAACATATATACAGGCTCCCATTTGGGGGCTTATTTTTTTGTCTCAAGTCTCTAGTTTTTTTGTCCTACACCCCTTTTGCTACGTTTAGGTGTGGAAAGAGGTGATTACCATGACTAAGCATCTGTATTTCTACGTAAGTTTTTGAAGATGCATTGAACGGTTCAATCGGGAACTAACTCAGCTCAGCTATACGAATTACTACCTGAAGCCACACAACATTGTTTTTGTTTTCGAGCGTGTAACCGATTTGAATCACGCCCATTTTGAGACATCTATTCAGTACAGATGAATCGTAACAACTAGACAACTAACTCAGCAGGGCTGGTGCCCAGCCAGGCGATCACTAATTTCATGAAAAAAATAAGTAAAACTGATATTAAAATATATAACAGTTAAAAAAATTTAACCGAGAATGGGATATTTTCGAGTTACTAATCGTGTTATATGTAGGAGGCGAAAAAATGGAAAACAATTCTTTATTGCGTACGGATAAAGAATTGGCCGAACTATATCAACGGCATGCAGATCTAGTTTACAGGTTGTGCTATATATATTTGAAAAATCCCGTTGATGCAGAAGACGCTGTTCAATCTGTATTTATTAAACTAATCAAATCTCAAATGATTTTCAATGACTACGAGCATGAAAAAGCCTGGTTGATGGTAACCACCAGAAATTACTGTAAAGACGTTCTAAAAAATTGGTGGAAAACCCGTCGTGTTGCTTTAGACGCTTTACCGGAAGTTTCTTCTTGGAATGGTAATGAGTCATCGGGGGAGGTGGCTTGCAAGACTGCTTTCACTTCCCGAAAAATACAAAACAGTTGTACCTATACTATTTCGAGGAGTACTCGGTAAAAGAAATATCAGAGATGTTAGGACACAAAGAAAGCACGATCCAAACACAACTATCTAGAGGCCGCAAACTCCTTAAAATTGACTTAGGAGGGAATTACCTTGAGTAACAAAAATATTAATCGGCTTTTTGAAGCTCTTACGCCAAAAACCGAACAAAAAGAAAAAATGTTTCATAACATTTTAGTGCAAAGCCAGAATGAAAACAAAAGACACAGAGGATTTACTCCCGTGAAACGTTTAAGATTTGCAGTACTGTCTGCTGTACTGATGGTTTGTTTAACAACAACAGCTTTTGTAGCGGCATATATGGGAATAGATAAAACATTTTTAAAATTTCTTAATCCAGTAAATAATGAGCAGGCACAATATTTGTCAAATGGCGCTTATGTGGTTGACAAGCAAGTGGCAAACGAGAATGGAACGTTGAACTTCCAACCTCCAGAAAGATTCTCCGATTGACTATAAATGTGTCCTGCCATTTCAGCGGCTTCCATAGGTGTTGGAATATGTCCACTGGGATTAGCATACCTCAACATATTATTACTGACATACGCATACCTGTTGAGTGACAAAGGATTATCCACCTGCCCCTTATACGTATCCTCCGTTATAAACTTTTTTCTTTTCCTGAAACGTTTGTTAAAAACACCTCGTCAAAGAGTATGAATCAAACAAAATGGAAATTTTGTTAATGAAAATGGAGGTATTCACAATGAATAAAACTTTTAAAATGTTAAGTGCTGCTCTGATTACCGCTGTGGTGGCTACGAGCTCCATTTCAGCTTATGCCGCTACTCCACAACAATTACAAACAAACAATGTACTAACAAAACCAGCTTCTAAGCATGCTATTTATGTTAATGGTAAACTAGTAGACCAGAAGATCGACATATACGCAAATAAACAAAATGTACTAATGATACCATTGCGTACAATCGCTGACCAGTTAGGTTATCAGGTTACCTGGAATACAGAAACCAAGAGTGCCGAATTGCAAAAAGGAGCACAATGGACAGCAGTAGCAGTGGGAAAAGATCAATATAGTGTAAATAAAATGTACGTGCAATTAGGATCTGCTCCAGAGTCTAAAGCAGGAGTAACCTATGTACCAGTTTCTTTCTTTGATAAAGTGCTACATCAACAGGTAATTATCGAGAAGGATGGCACCATAAAGATTGGTGAACAAGTTCAAGGGGCTATGAAAAAAGGTAGTATTACTAACATCTCTATTGAAGAAAAAGATGCTTCTATCAAGGGAGCTATTATGGTTAATGGGTTCACAAATGGTGTACGTTTAAACATCACAGATGAGACAAGCATCGTTAATCAGGATGGCAAAGAGTTAACAATAGCTGATTTGAAATTGGGGCAAGAAATTGAAGTTGAGCATGGCTTGGCTATGACTGCGAGCATTCCGCCTATGACCAATGCAGTGAAAATCGTGGTAAATGATAAAATGGCTGATTCAGAGGTTCTAGGAACAGTAGGTGAAGTCGTTGAAGCGAAAACATTGACAGATGGAACGGTTCAGGTAGTGATTAAAGGTGAGAAGCTTAACGACAAATCCTTTGAGATGATTGCATTAAATCTAGCAAAAGATACCCCGATTATCGACGCAAAAGATAATAGCGGATTAAAAGCTGAGGACTTGCGTAAAGGGACAAAAGTCTATGGATTCTATGGTCATATGACAACAAGGAGCCTACCAGCAATTGGGCAAGCGGTGAAAATTATGGTTGAGCAGGAGTCGTTGATTCAGCCTAAATAATGCGTTTAAAGCACTGGTGAATCGTAGCCTAAAAGAGAATGTATATACGAAAAACGCTTGGATTTATGTCCAAGCGTTTTTTTGAGACGGTTTAGAGCATCGTAGGTGTATGAGCTGTCTTCGATTGTTGGTGATTTTGCTGATACAATACTTTAGGGGTTGCCGCTTTCGTCGTACGTGTACGTTTGTTCTCTTGTCGGTGTTTTTTCCTTGCGGATCCGATCCAGTTTATCGTAGCCGAATGTGGAAGCAGATTGGTTCACCGTTGTTTCAACTAGATTTCCAAAAGCCATAATATTGATTTTGTTCTTCCCATGCTTTGTTGTTAGTTTGGAAATGCTGCACGTCTGTTGTCTGGCCAAATGAGTTGAAGCCTTTCTCGATTTTGGTGCCGTTTGGATACTGGGCATGCACGGTATCCCCTGTTGTGGACGTGTCGTACTCATAGGTGATCTTGCCCATTCCTGGATGTTTGACGGATAATATGCGTCCTAGCCCATCATAGGTGTAAGCTGTTGCAGTTCCATCTGGATACACAATCGAGTCAGGGGTATCATCTTCATCCTCGTATCTTTGTTCGTACGTACGTCCAAATGTGGTCATAGAAGTTGGGCGTAAAAAACCGTCATACGTATAGGAAACCTTCGTATCGTTGTTTTGCTGTGTGAGGAGCTGGCGTGTCGTTTGATCGTAGGTATTCTTCTCCGTCTCTACTACTGCCCGATAAGACCTGCAGCGTATCCAGCTCATTGAATGGCGTATAGGTATATTTCCGCGTATTTCCCTTTTGATCCGTATAGCTTGCCAGATTCTCACTCTTGTCATATTCGTAATTCTCTCTGACCTTTTCGGTAGCTGGGTCAATTACAGGAACAATCAAAAAAATCATCCTCATTCTTTACTTGATCTATTTGAAATCCTTCTGAAACCAATTGGTTAGGATTCAGCCCGTGTGATTTTGAGCATGCAAAAAGGGCCCATTCCTCCGCATGCAGAATCTCCCGTTAAAACATTAGTTCTCTTCCACTTTATTATGAAATAGCAAATGACCAGACGTATAATCATATTAAACGACGATTGCTCGAATAAGCAGATTGTTACTTAAATGTGGGTGGGATCTCTAAGTGAACCGTTGATTCTCCCATCAAGATTGAATTTCATTAGTGGTAAAAGCCTCGGAAAACCATAAGATGTCCATTTTCATCCAGAGTGTAAACCTTATCCATAGACCCTTGTGAAACATAAAAAACATAAAGAGATATTTAATATTTCTTTTTATAATTACCTAAAGCAAGCAAAGGCCAAATGTACCGGTAGCTGTGGTAGTGAAAGTAAAAACCGCCGGGTAATCCGGCTCCTGTCGGATAAGAGAGCGTCCAGTCCTGATTTTTTTCGGAGTCAATTAAAAATTGAATTCCACGTTCAATCGCCGGAATTGGCTTTTGGAACACTGAAATGAGGGCATCCACTCCCCACGCGGTTTGAGAAGGTGTACTGGCACCTAAAGAAACATATGTTTTAACAATATCACTCTTACATGACTCTCCCCACCCCCCGTCTTCATTCTGGATTTTTAATAACCACTGTACAGCTTTCTGAATTGTAGGATGTTTAGAAGAGACTCCGACAGCCATTAGGCCGGTAGCAGCTGCCCATGTGCCGTAAATGTAAGAAATGCCCCATCGCCCGTACCAAGAGCCATTGGCTTCTTGGTTGCTTAGAAGCCACTTCACCCCTCTTTGAATCTGGGGATGACTGCTGGTAAATCCTGCATTGTTTCCGAGAAACTCCAAAGTCCTACCTGTTAAATCTGCCGTAGAAGGGTCTGTACTAACTGCGTCTGCTCCATCGAAAGGAAGCCAATTTACTATTCTTTTATCCGTATTTTTCTCAAATGCCGGCCAGCCTCCATCGGCGTTTTGCATCGATAACAGCCAATTGAGACCTCGATCCCATGAATGGTGGAAGGTCGGGTCTGTTTCTCTTAATTTGCTTATTGCTCTTAATGAAGCCGTTGTGTCATCGACGTCGGGATTGATGGTATTGATATCGGAAAAACCCCATCCCCCTGGTAAAACAAAAGGATTTTTCATCATCCAATCACCATATTTATGATGCTGGCGAGAGAGTAAATAGTGGCCAGCGTTTTGAACTGTAGGCTCAGATACAGAGACCCCGGTTCCTTGCATAGCATGAGCCAATAAAGCGGTATTCCAGACCGTTGATGTCGCAATCTGAATATGGAAATGTCCATTGGTCAGGCAAGTCATTGCTTTCAGCCCTGAAATCGCACGGGTGATCACTGGATGATTGGCCGAATATCCAAGGGAAAGTAGAGCGAATATCATAAGAAACGTGGAAGTGAAATAGCTGTACAAGGTTCCATCCGGTTCAATTCTTTCCAGTATAAAGCGTTCAGCCTGACGTAGCGCCATATTATGGATTTGCGACGGAAGGTAAGGAAGATTCTTGAAACCATCCAAGATCGTGTTAAGAAGCGCACGGTATTCATGGGATCGTTGATTTGTCAGATATGGATGGTTGCCCAATGCTGTTGGAAGGTCGTTTTTTCGAAGATCGGACATGTCTGGTGTTCTTTTTGTTTTCATTACGAACTTGCGGTCTGCAACGACCAATATGGGTTCGATGTGTACTCTTGCATATCCGACAAAATCGAAGAAATTGATGGGGAACCAGTGCGGCAGCAGGATGATTTCAACCGGGATTTGAAAGTATCCCTGCCAATGATACTGCCCTGTCAAGGCAAGAAGGATTTTTGTTAGCATACTTGCCTCCGAAATTCCACCTTTGGTTAATATAAACTTCTTTGCTGATTGCATGTGCTCATCCGTTTTCCGGCTGTGCCCTGAAAAAAGCAGGGCATAGTATGCTTCAATGGTTGCAGACAAATTTCCTTCCTCTTCATCATGAAACAGCTTCCAGGCTCCGTTTTTCTCCTGCCTTATGGTAATGCGATCAGCCAAACTTCTAATTAACTCCTCGTCATCAATCATCAAGGTCCGTAATAGGATTATCATATATGCATCGGTTAGTGGTCCGCTTTCCGAACAATAACGCCAGGCGCCGTCAGCTGATTGAGCTTTTTGCAATAGATGGATTATACGTTTAATTTCTAATTCAATTTTTTCTTTCATATTTCAAACATACCTTTCTAAAACCCAAGTGTAATGCCTATATCCACTCTATTCATTTTCAGACGAGGGGTTCTTAAAAGGGAGACGAGAAAGCATGGGAATCCGGATCCTGAAGAAGAAATTTGACTGGTTTAAACAAAGTCAATTTCCGCCTTTTCTTAAAATAAACAAAGAATTGCAGAAGAGATTGAAAGATGTCAACAAGCCTCTCAAGAAAGAAGCTGAATTACCCGAACAAGATCAAATATTGATTCGTCAAATTAAAGAATCTACACGCCGGCTAAACTTGAACAATGTAACGCGGACTACGGCGTATTTTGACTACTATCGAAAACATCCAGAGATACACTGGGCCTTGTTGGGTCACATGGTGTCGCGAAATGGCGGCTGGAATATGACGGATTTGAAGGGAGAGCTTCTGTCAAAATTACTTTCCGACGCGGAACAGAAGGATTATTTTCTGTTTTTGGAGCGCGGCAATTGGTTGATTTTCCAAGATATTTATCCTCAATTTTTGCTGTATGAGGAAAGTTTGAAAAGAGAAGCGAGCTTGTTCTATCTGCTTTCTTTTTTTCATGTATCCGTCTTTATGGAGGTTATGTGGAATCATTTCTGGAAAAATGGAGACCGCTATCTTCTGGCGATTGCCCTAGTCATCAACGAGCAGAGCTATCTGGAAAAAAGGGTGATACAGAATCCCCATTATCAAAAAACGGTTCTGGAAACGAAAGAGTTCAAAGTTCAGGATTTATTGAGTTTAAATCAAATTCTTTTCCCGTGTTGTAACAATATGAACAAGGTTCCCGGGCAGGTACCTGACCTTATCGGACAAACGCTTCATCATTTTGCTTCCCTTCAAGAACGCATATTATTGGGTAAACGATTATATTCAGTGCTTTTTGGCTCTTCTGAAATTCTACAGGGCGTAATAAACTGGGCGGCGGATAATCCGCATACGGGTTCCCGTAAAGATTACTGGCCCCATCTGTTTAACGACGTAAACGAATCTGTGCCATCTATGCCTGGAACTCCCTATAAGAGGCGAATGGATGATTGTCAATTGAAAGCTGGGGCCAATCGATTATTCAGTCCAAAATTACAGTACGCTTGGAAAAATATAGAGCAAGATGAAGCGGAAATCGGGGATTGGTTTGAGGATTGGAAAATCTTAACCTACTTTATCAACCAAGAAAAAAATGTAAATGGGGAGATCTATCATAAATACTGTAAAACACTGGAAAAAATCGAACTTGCGGTCATGGCCAAAACAGCCATCTTTTAGAGAGAAACTTAAATCTTATGTTCCAACAATGATATTTGTTTCTTGGTTGGGAACTTATCTGGATCTCATCTTTGTGGAGAAGCAATTGTATTCTTTTCCTGTGAGACCGTTTCCCGATATTTTTAAAATCAATATTATGTTTACTCTGTGTATATTGCCGATTGTTACAGCTATCTTTCTGAATTGCTTGCAGTCGATGAACTCATGGCAAAGAAAGGGAATCGTCCTGTTTTCCGGCATAATAGCAGCTGGAATTGAACAGATATCTGAAAAACTGGGATGGTTTACCCACAGCAGCGAATGGCGGCATTTTTATTCCTTTTTCGGCTATATCCTATTTATGTGGCTTATTTGGAAATTTCATCTATGGATAATTCATTTATCAAAAGAAGCCCCTCAACAATAATGGGGTTCAAACCAAATATTTTTTCAAAACAAAAAAAGGAACCAACTAATGTTGGCTCCCCCAGGCTGTCGAAGAAAACCAATTTATTAGTTAACCTCAAGCAGTATTGATTGTCTCGTTGACGAAGTGCATAAAAAAAGATCGTTCTCTACCTTAGCTACTCTTAGCGAGGTGAAGAGCGATCTTTTTTATATTCTGTACAGTTGCCGTCAGTAGCACCTGCTCCTGTACATTTGCTTTTCCCCGTAAACGGCTGTAGCGAAGCCCATGCAGTTCTTTGAATCATCAATCTTCAACTACAATATTTGTTGTTTTCCGCTGGCTAAATGCTCCTTCCATTCCCGATATTTACCTTGTCCTTCGTTACTTCCAATGCCATCATATTCACATATTAAAGTATCTTGAATAACACTCCATTTCCCTTTAATTTCATATTTCAAACGAAATGGAAATTCACCATATGTTATTTCGGGACGTGGAGGATTTGATAATAAAGAACTTCCCAAAAATATCATAACCCATGGCCAGACAGTAAAATATGCTATTATCGCAACAAAGACTATTAACACTATAATCATCGTGCGTAAAGAAGTGTTGCTCCTCACTTATATTCTGCTTCCTTTAGCGCCTTTTGGACTGCGCCCATTAAATGGTTTTTTATCCTGTCAATAGCGTTTGTTTGCCAAAACTCAGACCAATGTCCTCTGTACTGTTGAGGCAAATACACCACTTTGTCTATTGGTTTACTGAACCCCACTTCTATAGAATTTAGAATATCACCTTCTACAATAAATGTAGTCATACTGGCACTATAATTGGAAGAAATTATCCCATATGCCTTCAGATTGACGGTTGCAGGATTGAATATGATACTGTTTTTATTTGCTACCACTGCATTTGCCCCTCCTTTCGAGTGCCCAGCCATAGTTATTTCGTTGTTCGAATGATTCATCACAAATTCTTTTGAATTTTCAATTGACGCCTTCATATCTTCTAATGAACCAAAATGCTGTTCGATATTATTTTTCCAGTCACTCAAGCTTGATGCCGTTGTACCTTTATTTACCAGTGCATATTCAGTTGTTCCATTTGCTTTTACTCTTGAATATACTCCCATCACCATATTATCACCACCATTGATGGCATAGTTGAACTTCCACCCTCCAGAAAAATCCCCCGATTGACTATAAATGTGTCCGGCCATTTCAGCAGCTTCCATAGGTGTTGGAATATGCCCACTCGGATCAGCATACCTAAACGGATTATTACTGACATACGTATACCTGTTGAGTGACAAAGGATTATCCACTTGCCCCTTATACGTATCCTCTGTTATAAACCTTCCATCATTTGGATCATAATACCTGGCACGCAGATAAATCAAGCCTGATTCTTCATCATATAGCTCACCCGCATACAAGAACGGATTTGACATCTTTTCCTGCTTGCTCTCTACATTTCTCCATAGGTCGTACTCATACTTATTTAGGGTCTGCCCAGCCTTATCCTTTATTTCTACGATGTCACCGTGGGCATTTGTATAGTAATAGCCTTGTTTTTGGCTTTCCACATCATCGTAGAGTAGTTCACTCCTCAAGATATTACGGGCTTGGAGGTTATTTTTTTCTCTAGCTCTTTCTACAACGTCAAAAAGAAACCCCAGACGAGTAAATACTCGTTTTGGGGTTTCAGGTTCAAATTCGATTATTGTTCTGGAAACGGTATTGGTTTTAAGTCTAGATCGTCCTTTCTTGCCCACCAACGCGAATCAGAACCGTAATAAATATCATATGCCCAAAAATCTTCCAATTCATGATATATTATATGATCGTCACCAAAAAATGAAATTCCCTTCCATTTTTTGTTTACCCTTCCGATTGCCTCTTCTTCCGTGATACCGAAACACTCCCTCATTTTCTTTATGATCTTTTGGCAATATTCGTTTGCATCTTTATCAGTAACAAAGTCAAATTTAATCATCTTCCGACCTCCCTCATTAATTTCCAATTCTAAAACTACCAGCATATGCTTTTCTCAGCCAATTAGCCATTTTTTGAGTGCTAATAGATATTTGGTTTCCTTTTGCGATTAATTTTTTATTTGTTCCTAAAGCACTTGGATTTGCTAAATATGGTCCTTCAACATAATCATAAGAGTTTAATAACTTACCAGCCCGATTGCCTCTTACAAATTCCTCCCATTGTTTACCACCCCATAGACGCAAACCACGAAATTGTTTCATCTCGTCTGGATCAACTGTGAAAAGCATTATTGAGCCTTTTCCACCAAATCTACTATTAACCCAATCAACTGCTTGTTTAGCATCTCTTGTGACGTAAAATCCCTGTCCAAAGTCTAAATTTGCTCGTCCATACTTTACATCAATACCATTGGTTAATATAGATTGTGCTCCAGAGTTACTAGTTGCGTGATATAACGGTATTAATTTCTTTTTGTTTTGTGTGTTCTCGATTGGTACAGCTAAAGGCTTTGTATCCGCTCTTGTTCTTGATTCATGTAAAGCCTTTCCGGTCTCTATTCCAAGAGCAACAGTAGCTAGTGTAACTACTGCACCTGCTATATACGTTACCGCCGCGGCCTCACCTATGCAAGCATCCCATACACAATTCCCAGTAGGATCAACATTCCTCACAGGATTGTTATGCACATACGTATACTGATTCAAACTAAGCGGATTATCCACTTGCCCCTTATACGTATCCTCTGTTATAAACCTTCCATCATTTGGATCATAATACCTGGCACGCAGATAAATCAAGCCGGATTCTTCATCAAATATCTCACCCGCATACAAGAACGGATTGGACATCGTTTCCTGCTTGCTTTCCACATTTCCCCAGAGATCATACTCATACTTATTCAGGGTCTGCCCGGCTTTATCCTTTATTTCTACGATGTCACCGTGGGCATTTGTATAGTAATAGTCTTGTTTTTCATCCTTCACATCATCCCGGTAGAGAAGCTCGTTCCCCCAGATGTTACAGGCTTGGAGGTTATTTTTTTCATCTAGTGCTTTCTACAACGTCAAAAAGAAACCCCAGACAAGCATGATTGCTCGTTTGGGGTAAAAACATAGTCTAGTATAAGGTCAGGTAATCATCATCAATTTCTCCAGATAAAGTGAATACAAGTCTGTACGAACCAACTCCTTTTTCCTGATAAAAAATCCGAAGGTTTGTTACTACACGAGTGTAATTACACTCAGGCCAGTTTCCAAGTGATAATGAAACAGTATCAATGAATACATCTAGATACTCAGGGTTATAGTTAGTAAAAAACATACGAAACTCCTCGGGATCGTCTACACGATAGCTTTCAAATGCTTCCCAAAAGGATTTAATGGAGCGCTCTTCTATTTTATTGGATAGACACCACTCTTTTAACGTTTTAATATTCATTATATTTTCTTGCTCCTTTTAATGTTTTCCTTTATCAAACCTATCAAATATAATACGTCCAGACTTCGAATCAAAGTTACCGTAGATACGCCAATCACCGTACTGCCCCTTAACTTTAACTTCATATTTATACCATTTTTTTCCTACTCCTATTCCCTTACCAGAAAGCATCTTAATCCCATTTTCACCTTTACCTCCGACTATGCCCTTATTCATTGCATCTACAAATTTTTGAACTCCTTCCTTACCAAACTTATTTCGAACTTCATTATAAACCTCATGTTTAATCCAACCCTGACCTATATTCTTAGAGAAAAATTGCAAATCCATTTTAATAAAAGTAGTAGTAGTTTCTTGGGCAGCCTTTTTGGCTCCAGCTTTGATTGCTCCTTTTACTAGCCCCCCAACACCTGAAATGTAAGTAAATGGATCTTCAAATCCTTCTAACACTCTTACTCCATCATTAGACATTTCATACTCAAATATATCTATTTTTCTACCGTTTTCTTTAATAATACTTCCATGGTGATCACTATCATAGCTGGATTTACTGCCCGTGTTATTACATGAACCTGGGTGTGCCCACCTTCCATCCTTAGATTCGCACCAATTCCCAGTAGGATCAACATTACTCACAGGATTGTTATGCACATACGTATACCGATTCAACGACAACGGATTATCCACTTGCCCCTTATACGTATCCTCTGTTATAAACCTTCCATCATTTGGATCATAATACCTGGCACGCAGATAAATCAAGCCGGATTCTTCATCAAATATCTCACCCGCATACAAGAACGGATTGGACATCGTTTCCTGCTTGCTTTCCACATTTCCCCAGAGATCATACTCATACTTATTCAGGGTCTGCCCGGCTTTATCCTTTATTTCTACGATGTCACCGTGGGCATTTGTATAGTAATAGCCTTGTTTTTCACCTTTCACATCATCGCGGTAGAGCAGTTCATTCCCCCAGATGTTGCGGGCTTGCAGGTGATTCTTGTCATCCAACTCCTCCATCACGTTGCCGTTTAGATAGACATAGTGAGTTGTTTTGCCGTTTATTTCTTTACTTGCTCTAAGCTCACCCGGATAGTATGTGTAGGTGCTTTCTTTTCCGTTCTTTGTATAGGTTTGAAGACGGTTGAGAGCATCGTAGGTGTACGAACTGTCTGCAATCGTTGGAGATTTTGCCGTCAAAATACTTTGGCGGTTGCCCCGTTCATCATACGTGTAGGTTTGTTCTCTTGTCGGTGTTTTTTCCTTACGAATCCGATCCAGTTTATCATAGCCGAACGTGGAAGCAGATTGGTTTATCGTTGTTTCAACAAGATTTCCAAAGCTATTAAATTGGTTTTGCTCTGTCCATGCTTTGTTGTTAGCTTGGAAATGCTGCACGTCTGTTGTCTGACCAAATGAGTTGAAGCCTTTCTCGATTGGTGCCGTTTGGATACTGGGCATGCACGGTATCCCCTGTTGTGGACGTGTCGTACTCATAGGTGATCTTGCCCATTCCTGGATGTTTGACGGATAATATGCGTCCTAGCCCATCATAGGTGTAAGCTGTTGCAGTTCCATCTGGATACACAATCGAGTCAGGGGTATCATCTTCATCCTCGTATCTTTGTTCGTACGTACGTCCAAATGTGGTCATAGAAGTTGGGCGTAAAAAACCGTCATACGTATAAGAAACCTTTGTATCGTTGTTTTGCTGGGTGAGGAGCTGGCGTGTTGTTTGATCGTAGGTATTCTTCTCCGTCTCCACTACTTTTTTGCCCGATAAGACCTGCATCGTATCTAGCTCATAGAATGGCGTATAGGTATATTTCCGAATATTTCCCTTTTGATCCGTAAAGCTTGCTAGATTCCCACTCTTATCATATTCGTAATTCTCTTTGACCTTTTCGGTAGCGGGGTCAATTTCGCGCAGTTTCCATGAGAGACCATTGTATACATAACGGGCTGTCTCCTTGTCATTTTCAAAGGTACTCATCAGGTTCCCGTTTGCATCGTATTGGAATTTATATACGTTCTTCTCCGGGTCTTTCACATAGATGGGTTCTCCTCGCAGATCATGCTTATAGTCCCAGCTACGTTTTTCTCCCTGTTCGTTTGTGATCTGCTTGTGCGTTGGATTTCCGAATCGATCATACTGCATCTGAGTTTCCGTTGATAACGTGCCGTCTGCCGTATGAACCATATTGAAGACCATGCGTCCATAGAGATCATAAAGCTGTGTGGTTTCTAATCCATTTGGAGCAATTGTTTTTTCTACCGGAGTTATCAAACTGCTATCCTGAGCCTGATTGGCGTATTGCATGGTGGTCGTGCGTTTCAGCGCGTCTGTGACAGCCTTTAAGGTTCCATCACTGTGATAGCTGTATGTGGTTCCTCTTTCTTTTTTCCCATACGGATACGTCGCTACTAATTGTTTTCCATCCTCTGCATAGGTGTTTTCCACGAGAGTGCGTCGATTTCCTTGCCTATCCACCTCTACAGAAAATACGACTTCTCCAGCAGGTGTATACGCTGTGATCAGGCCCGTTTTATTAGGTAGCGTTTTAATCACTTTGCGCTCACTGTTTGTATACGAATATGTTGTTTCCCGATTATCGCCCTCTGCGGAAATAAACATTTCTTTTTGAATCCGGCCAAGCTCGTCGTAGAAATACCCTACTATGCTCTCATCAGGAAATTGTTTTGTTACTACGAAATCTAAATCGTCATACCTATAGGTAAAGGAATACGTTTCTAACGAGTTTTCTCCGTTATATACCGTAATTTGTTCCGTCGAGACATGTAGATCATTCTTGTCATAGGTAAAGGTCTTCGAGAAATGTGAGAATTCATCACTTGCCCCAAATTGAACTTCTATGAGAGAAATAGGCAGCTTTTTGTCCCCATACTTGTACGTACGAAGAAGCTTATCTTCATATTCCTGACCTGGATATTTGGCTGTAATGGTCTCCGATTCCAGTAGATGATCCCGATTATAAACATATTCTTATTTCTTGGCATGTCCATCTCCAGCAACTTGTTCGATAAGAACAGGCAGTCGCAATGTCCCTACTTCTTTATAAGTAAAGTTGGTGGTCAAACCATTCGGGTCCTTTTGCTCTGTGATATCCCCATTTTGGTCATACTCATAGATCGTCTCATTTGCTAAGGAAGAAAGATTTTCTATCTTATCGCGTTTATCGATCTGAGGTTCAAATAAATACTTCTTAGCTTCTCCATCTGGTAGGTTATCTACGAAATGATAGACATACGATGGCTTCGTTTTAATCCCTTCATAGGCGTAGCTGGTATAACTCACCGGGTTATATCGATAGTTTTGCCCCTTTGCTTCCATCTGTTCGGATTGCTCTTTAGGACTTGTCTTCTTCTCAAGAACCAAATTAAATTGTTCGTTCTCATTAATCCGATAGGTTCTTTCCGTCGATTGCGAGGAAAAGCTATTGGTTTCTTCGATTGTCACAACGTCTCCCTGGCGTAGCGGATGGTTACTCAAACGTGTAATACCAGACTTAGGAGTCTTCCAAATCTCTTTTGTCGGCTTTCCTTGATTGGTGAATTTGTAATAATAAATAAAGCTTTTTCTTTCGGTATCCCCGAACAAGGAGGACGCTTGATCATAGCTAAATCGAACAGAGGTAACCGGATGGTACGTATAGTAGAATATGGCTTGATTATCCTGATAAAGCCTAATGACTCCACGTTCAAAAGGATTGACAGGCTCGGGATTATAGGTGCTGTAGGTATAATCCACTGTTACTCCCTGTGTAGGATACTCTACCTTTTGAAGTAATAGGTATTCAATAAATTCCCGTTTTTGCTTGTCTTTTGCTAGATATGCTTCCGATTCAAGCTGATCTGGCTTCACGGCCGCGTTATTTTCTTTTGGCAATTCGTATGATTTGATGTAATTGTATTCCGCAGTCGCTGTTTTATAGTTATATCTAGCAATCGTAGTTGATTTCCCGTCTTTTACTTCTTCTACGCTCTCTAGCTGCTGTGTATTGTTCGGGTCTCTATAATGATATCTAAGCTCTTTGATCAGGTTATTTTTTTGGTTATACACCTTAAGGGAATCAATCATTCTTTCCTTCCCATAACCAATCTCCACTCTTCTCCCGACTGTATCAATAATCTCAATCGTATTTTTGTAATCTGGAATCTTGTACGTAATTTTATCTCCATAAATATTTTGCTTTTCAACAAGATACGTACTCTCTTTTTCCATATATTCAATGGAGTATGAATAGCCATCTTTTGCAAAACCTAAATCTCTGTTCGTCATAATAGAAGGTAATTTTATATTACGGTAGGGAAGTTTTTTACTGCTATCAATCGTACTCCAATCATCCCCTGACATAATAAACTGGGAAACAGGGTGTTTCGTATTTTTCGCTTCATAAAACTGTTGGTTACTATAATCATGTACGGCAATCCCTAATTCCTTTGTTACCTCTTCAAAGGTTGGAAGATTAAAGCTCCAGCCCGTTCCTACCGTATGCGGTAAAGTACCGGCTTCTCTTACAATGTAGGTTCGATTCTCTTTCGCTGTTTCACTATATTCGAACCCCGGAGCCGTTATCTTACTAGACAGCGAGTTATATCGTCGCTGGATTACCAGATCCATTCCATGCTTTCCTTCAAGTGTTACATCTGTTTCTAGCATGTTCGAAGTTAGATAGATATCATCTACTGGATTTTCCACCTGATTGGTAAAGTAACGAATAGGCTGTTCCGTTTCTGTAAAGTGCATGCTTGGGCTTGAGGCAGAAGCTAATGCCATACGCTTTACTCTAGCTTTTGGTTTATCCTTGTCTCTCCACTCCTGCAGGCGTGAATGACACTAGGGGCATTTTGCTCTAACAGTTTTACTTTTTCCGCTGATATGTTGGAAATTTGGCCCATGACCTGTTCATCATTCCACGCATACAGCTGATTCATCTCTTCTTCTGTCAAAAGCTGATGCACATCGGTATAATAATAGGCAACGATTTGTAAAAGTGTGCGATCCCCCTGATCAAAAAGCTGTTGAACAGACGCAAGCGGAAGCTGTTCCCACTTCATTTGGGCTATTTGTTCTTTTGTTACATCGACTTTAGTAGATGTTGGTTCTTTTTTCTGTTTTTCTACCTTTTTCTGTTCCTCTATGATCCAATCTTTTGTATCCTTTTCATTTGTGTCTCTGCTTATTTCCTCGTTTTTCACTGGCGCATCTGTTGCTCCCACAACATTTACGTTCGTGAATAACCCAGTCCAAAGAATGGCTACACATAAGAAAGGGGAAACCCATTTTCTATACATAAATTCCTCCCAAACCCTTACTTTATTCCTGTACTATTTTTTTCGTTAGTAGATTTCCATTTTCATCGTATAGATAGCGAATGATAACCGTTCCATCTTTTTTGATAGCGATTAATTGATTCTGCTCATTGTATTCGTACTCATACAAGGCTGCGATATTGTTCTCACGGAAAGCAATCGTGAAGGCACCGCTCTTTGTTTCAGCAGTTGCACCAACAATACAATTCTTATCTATTTTCAGAATGAGGTTGTCCACTGGCTTATCATGGACCTTGGCTCTCCCATTCAATTGGATGGTTATCTGATTGTCTGAATCACGTTTTGTCGATATCGTTAATCCTTGTGGTAAATTTTCAATCGTGATTCCGCTAGAGAGATCTTTTTCAAAAACTCCCTGCTTGAGATACACGATTAAAGGTGTAGCAATGCTACCATCGTTTTGACTTGACTCCTGAAGTACATTAGTAGATAGGATTAGCTGCGGATTCGTCACGGTACCTGGTATCTGGACCTTCAATTCATCGCTGAGTAACGATACGGTTAAGGATTCAAAAATAACGACGACCTGATAATGATATTGCATACCAGGCTGTACATTCTTATCTATATACTTATTCTCGCTTACATTTTTGGGATTCTCACCATTTCGGATCACTGTATATGATAGAATAGAATCGTTTGGTTTTACGACAGGGTCCCATGTTAAGGTAACTTCATTCGAGCTAACAGATGATGCTACGAGATTAACCGGCTTCGTGGTAAGTTCATGTAAGCTTCGATAAACCTCTCCCTTGTAAATCACATCGATATCAGCGTACTTATCCTCATTTTTTCCGCCACAACCGATGAGAATATAACTGTCCTTCTTTATATACCCACTGTAGTTATCCTTATCCTGATAGGTAATTCGGCTAGGTGCCTCTCTGAAAGCAGATTCCTCTCTAATTGCACAGGATGTATCATCATAAAACTGTTCTTTCTTATAGATTTGGACCGATTTTTTATAGGGAATGGGAACCGCGACATTACTTGGCTCGGAACGTCTACCTGCTATATCAATCGCTCGTACCACATAGCTATAAACCAAGGGGTCTTGATCACTATCCGTAAACGTAGTCGTTTTTGTAATAGCAATGCGCTTTCCATTTCGATAGATTTCATAACCTGCTAAAGCAACATTGCTTTTCGAACCAGTCCAGTTGATGACCATTTTTTTATCATCCGTTTCAAATGCTTTCAAAAGACCGGGTCTTGTTGGCGGCTCTTCCTCTTCTAAAATCGATCTTTTCTTGCGAAGCGAGACCTTAGGTTGATTTGTAGGCTGCTCGTCCCCTAGTTCAAAATGCTCAAGGGTAAGCGGGGAACGTTCAATGTTCCCACTGTATTCAATGCTGAGAATCACTGTTTTTTGATCGTCTTTATCTAGTACAGTAGCGAAGTATTTTCCTTTAACCAGCTGACCCCTATATTGGTTGTCGTTATAAGTAATCTCTGGCGCAGCAGCTTCATACATCGATTTCTCTATTTCGATAAGTTTACTTGGATCAAGCTCTTCTTGTGGTAATGTTCGTTCAGACGTAAGAGAAATGGTAACAGCTTGTTTTGTCTCTTGTTCTTGCAGAATTTTTTCCACGGTCTCTTTTTCAAGCGTTACCTCATTTTCTTGAGTAAGCTGAGAGGAAACGGAAGATTCAATTTCCGGTATAGAAATGAGATCGGAGTTTGTTTGAGGCTCTTGGGTCTGTTGTTTTTGCTGGTTTTCTTGATCCGGTTCTACCCCAGATTCTTTCTCCGGTTTTTGTTCAACTGTTGAATCCGTGTTTTCTGAAAGTGCTGTCGTTTCTGGTGTAGCTAGAGAAGAAGGATCAGAGCTAAGCGTCTTTTCCTTCGCAGGCTGTAAAATTTCCTCTGTTTTCCTTTGTTCCAACGTCTGGCTTGTCGTTGGTCCTAACGGTATTGCTTGATCTGTTTGCTCTAAGGCAATTACTTCACCTCCTGGCAAGATACTGATACACAGCGTGATTATCAATAACCCTGCTGTCCACTTTCTAAAATTGTTGTACATACGAGAAATTTACCTCCCATTTCCAAATTGGCAAAACATAGCTATCTTATAATGAAAGCTGGATAGTAACAAGGGTATTCATGTAGTTAATTTATTCCATTATAAAAAAACTAATGACATTCCCCTCTACCTCCCTATAAAGCGATATTTTACCATGTTGTTCTACGATTTCCGTTTAATAATTTTATTCGCAACAGTCATAAATTTTTCGACAAAAAAAGAACGCTAGTTGGTCTTACCCCTGTCAAGTAGACAGTATTAAAAAAGCCTAAGCAGCCAGTGTGTTTCGGTATTCCACCGGAGCACACTGGTTTAATTTTTTCTGGAATCGTTCATGGTTATAAAACCATATGTATTTTTTTATGGCTTGAAAGAGTTCTTCTTCTGTTTTACACTCAGAAAAGTACAATGTCTCAGTTTTGAGATGCGAAAAAAAGATTCAATGCAGGCGTTATCGAGGCAGTTTCCTTTGCGAGAGTGGTTGCCTTTTAGCTCCTTCATCAACCGGTATACTCGTTTGTGATTCACATTCCATCCTTTCTTTCTTAATGCAATTTGCATTCTTGGATATCCGAAGTATGGATGAGCTTGGTGGATCGCTATTAGATGTTCCTTCAGATTTTGATTCTGCTCTTGTCTGAATGATAGTTTTCCTTTTGCGTTGAGCCATTTGTAGTAACCGGATCGAGACACTCTCGCCATTTCCACTAACCAAGTAAGGGGATATTTTTTACGCAGCTCATTTATGATTAAAAACCGATTTACTTTCCATACCTTCCCCCCAGATGCAGATTCGGATTGCGCTTTTTTAGGTATTCTACCTGCGCTTTAAGATAATCTCTTTCTTCTTCCACAGTAGCAAATTTGGTGCGTGGACGACCAATAAAAGGGTGGTCACAAGAACGGCTCTTCCCTCGTTTATCCATAACCCCTTCTCCGCTATTGAACTTTCGAACCCACTGCTTAATCTGAGTTGAACTTGGTATTCCTAATGCTTTAGTTATCGCTTTATAGGACATCCCTCTTTCTTGATACAAATTTACAGCCTTCAGCTTAAACTCCTCGGAATAACGTTTGAATTTTTGACCTTTTTTAGCCATAGGAAAATCCCCTCCAAGTAGAGTGTACCAACCACCGTCAGGTGGGCGGGCTTTTTACACTGTCTACTCAAAGGGGATGATATCAGAGAAGGTCGTTTTTTGATTAAACTTAATTTCCTGTTTGAGAGCTTTGACTAACAATTTGGCTCAAAGACTCGTTTATTGGTGTAGCAGAGCGACCAAGTAATTTTTCTAAATCGTTGCTCTCTATCTCTAATTCACCATCTCGAATGCCTTTTTGCATGTTTACGAGCATAGGAAGGTAGGCTTCTGGTACCCCTGCACCTTTCATCATATCGGCATAAGTAGCATCATCGACTTGTTGTACAGGGACTTCTTTACCTAATACAGTTCCAAGAGCAGATGCTAATTCCTCTTGAGTCATTAGCTTACCGGAAAGCTCGTAAACTGTATTCTCGTGTCCTTTCCCAGTTAATACATTTGCTGCTGCCTCCGCATAATCTTGTTGAAGTGCCC
Organism: Brevibacillus laterosporus DSM 25; assembly: GCF_002706795.1. Taxonomy (NCBI): domain Bacteria; kingdom Bacillati; phylum Bacillota; class Bacilli; order Caryophanales; family Paenibacillaceae; genus Brevibacillus; species Brevibacillus laterosporus. The sequence continues at coordinate 4,675,819 of NZ_CP017705.1, read as the reverse complement.
AACCTACTTTTCCAGTTCCAGCAGATGTAACCCAAGGTACTCCTGCAATCGCACCTTGTATGCTTCCAATTTCATTTTCCAAATACCAATTGTTTCGTAAAAACGAGTATGGGATGTCTGTTCTCAAAATAGCTTCTTCTCTAGCTCGATGAGCTGGAGCAAGGAATAAGTTACTTTCACTTGCATTTGTTACACTAGTATAAGCAATAAATTTAACTTGAGCACGTTGAGCAGCAGCTACAGCATTAGCATGCTCTCTAATGATTGTTTCATCATCCCCAACCGTAGATATAATGAAAAGTCGATCAATTCCTGAAAAAGCAGAATCTAATGTTTCTGGTTGATCAAAATCTCCTTGTCGAACTTCTACTCCGCGAGCTCGTAATCCTTCTGCTTTCTCTTGATTTCGAACACTAACAACTAATTGACTCGCTGGTACAGTTTTTAATAACGTTTCTACAACTTTTGATCCTAATTTCCCTGTTGCACCTGTAACTAATATTTTCATTTTCTTTCCCTCCAATTAAATTTTCATATTGAATTATGAAGCTTAGGTATATACTATATCCACAGTCACAATAACAAAAGTAGGCATTTTTTTATGACATAGTCACAAAAATAGTACCATTATGAGAGAGAGGGAAAATACAATCAATGGCTCGATTTAATTTTCAAGGAGAACCACCTCCGGAAGAACAAGAAGAAGTATGCTCTTTGACACTTACGCAAAATGTAATTGCTGGAAGATGGAAAATTATTATTTTATGGTATCTAAGTCGGCGAACAAGAAGATTTAACGAACTTCAGAGGTTGTTACCGGGCATTTCAAAAGGAATATTGACAAGACAACTGAGAGAATTGGAAGAGGACGGAATGGTTCACAGAGAAGTGTATAAAGAAGTTCCTCCTAAAGTAGAATACTCGCTAACAATACAAGGGAAAAGCTTTATACCAGTATTGGACATTATGGGAGAGTGGGGTAAAAAATATATGGAGAAAAAACAAAAGGAACAAAATTAGTCCACACCAAGTTAATAAAAAAGGGCTATAGTATAGGCAGGAATTCTCAGCCAACCGATGAAATGAGCCAAAATATCAAGATTTACTTCGTGATATCTTAATCCACACTCCTCTAGAAATTGAAAGTAGCGCTTTAGATGGTAACAGTATGATTTTAGTGTGTTTTCAGCCTTTCCAATGTTATCTAAATACTTTATATATTTTGCAACAGGAATGACAGGATACCCTCACTTGTCAATTAAAAGATATCTTTTCTTTTCATGAATGAGAACTTCTTGTAGTTTCATCATTACCACCCCCTGATTTCGTAGGATACTATATATCCATAAATTTCACAGTACACATAATGATTCTTTAAGGAAATATAAAAGAAGTAGTTGGTACCGTAAGATACGTTATTAAATACTTCTAATACTAGTACAATTAAAGCCGGTTATACGAATCAGCTCTTTGGCTTGAGTCATTTACTTGGTTTTCGGTTTGCCCCGCGTCTTCGAGATTTGTCTGACGCGAAACTTTATACGATCAGAAAACCTAGTGATTTCCCGAAACTTGAGAATCTTCTCCGGGGCCAAATTGATATGAAAGTGATACGTGAAAATTACGAAGATGTTTTACGATTGGCCCATTCAATTCGAGAGGGAAAGGTGTCTGGTGCACTTATATTGGTAAGCTTGGCTCCTATGCTCGCCTGAACAAGGTTGCCAAAGCCCTTCGAGAGATGGGACGAATTGAAAAGACAATCTTTATCCTAGACTATATCTCAAGCGAATCGATGCGACGCCGTATCCAACGCGGATTAAACAAAGGAGAAGCAATGAACGCCCTGGCACGAGCCATTTTCTTCGGGAAGCATGGAGAGTTGAGAGAGCGTGCTTTGCAAGATCAACTGTAACGCGCAAGTGCTTTAAACATCCTGATAAATGCAATTAGCGTTTGGAATACAGTTTATCTAGGCAAGGCTACGGACCTGCTTCGAAGTAAAGGGATATTACGAGAGGATTTATTAAAGCATATGTCTCCACTGGGATGGGAACATGTCAACTTCCTTGGCGAGTATCGCTTTGATCCGAAAGAAGTTATCACATTAGAATCATTGCGGCCGTTGAACCAGGGATAGCAATAAAGCCGGTTACACCTTAGCGTAGGAAAAAATCGGCTTTTTGCATATGCAAACGTCCTAGCAGTACGATTTCTTTTTGCATAGACCCCTGTATCGGTCATGCTTTTTCCATACTTTCTATAATCAAAATCACAGCATTTTTTTCTATTCCTCTTGAAAAAGACAAGGAATAGGAACAACCATCCTTTATCCAAGTGGCGAGGTTGATAAGCGAGTTACTTCCCTTGAGTGTTACCTCAATATCGCCAATTTTTACAACATCGGTTTCTTCATAGGATGTATAGTCACCACTGATATCCTCTGCTCCCTTTGCCACTCTATATGTGATTTTTTTACTTCCGTCAGAATAAATAATTTTTGCTAGTTTTCCTGAAATAACTGAAGAGTTATCCAATTTATACCCGGTTGGGAGTTTTCCCGGTACAAGCAGTTCAAAGGGAACAGCTTTTTTAACCTCGTCAACCCCTTTCATATTCTTAATCGGGCTAGTAACTAAAACCCGATCCGTTCCCGGTTGGGCGCTCATTCCTTCCTCATTGTCTGCATGTGGAGATGTTTGAATCTGTTTATTGACCCCGTTGTTATTTATCAATGTTGGATAAATGGCCATAGCACCTAGTACAACGGCACAACAGGCAGCAATAGTGCTCGCTGGCCTGATCCATTTGAGGTATTGTTGTTTTTTTATCTCGGTACTCGCTTCTCTTTTCCTTGACACACTACTTAGAATTCTTTCCTCCATTTGAGGAGTAACTTCGATTTTTTCCATTGCGGAACGATATTTATTCTTCAAAATCATATGCTCCTTTCAGGGTTTTTTTGAGCATATCTCTTGCCCTATACAGAAGGGAACGTACCGTAGACTCTTTCTTTTGGAGAAGAGAAGATATTTCAAATGTGGAATAACCCTCGTAATAATAGAGGTGGACCACTTCGCGGTACTTTACCGGCAGGGTATGAACTGCTTCCAACACCTCTGATTCTTTATCCGTAATACTTTCTATTTGAAGATTTTCGGGAATTGCAATGGTTTTAAACCATGAAGATTTTAGTTTATTTTTACATAGGTTGATAGCGACGCGCATCAGCCAAGCTTTTTCATGTTCAGGACTGGAAAAAGCAGGCTTATTCCTCATCAAACTGAGCAAAGTATCCTGCAGAACATCCTCTGCATCAGAAAGATTATGTAAATACGAATAAGACAATCTTACTATCGTATTGCCGTAGAATTTCAATGCGTGTGCGACTGTCTCATCCGTACACAATGAAACATCGGGCACCTTGCTTACACTCCTTTCGCCTACAAGAATAAAATCTATGGAATCTAAGAAAAGAGCAAAGAGAAACACCCTAAGCTCCTTTCTCATTAGATAAACCTATTAAATGATCCCGTCAATGATTGTTGATAGTGTTTTCTCATTGACAGGTACGTCAAAGGATAGAGAGAAGCTGGTTCCATCCTTTGTCCATGTAGCAAGATTGATACTGTCACCTTTACCTTTTACAGTAATTTGGGTATTTCCAACAGTAATCGTTATAACTTTATCATAAACATTATAATCACCGCTGATATCAGCATTTCCCTTGGTAGTACGGTATGCAATTTGATTGTCACCTTTCGAGTAGGAAATTTTTGCTAGGCTGTTGCTTATCACGGTAATGTCTTTCATTTGATAACCATCCGGCAGGGTTGTAGGCACCGCAAACGTAAATCCCACCGCTTTTCGTGCTTCATCCAACGTGCTGTAGTTTACCAAAGGGTTGGGTAGTCCGATAGAAGCTGGTTTTTTCGGTTTCATCGAGTCGGTTGATATGTTGATAACATGATCTTTTATACTAACACAATTCGGATCGGTCAATAATACCTTGTAGAGGTCAACAGGCACATAGATTGATCCTTCAATGATTGCCGGAGCCACACCCAAGCTTAGAGGTGCTGTCATTCCTATCGCTTTGCTGCTGTATGCAAAATAGGTAGCTTCACCCATTGTTAAATCGGTTTGCATTCTACCATTATCCATGTGGATGGTTTGCTTCTGTTCATCCAACTTCAAGGTGAATCCAAGTGCTTCTGACGTAATTTTGAGCGGAACCATAATTTGGTCTTCCATTACAACAATTTTTTCCGTTCCAAGCTCAACCGTCTTGTTATTGATTTTAAGAGCATATTGCACTACAGGAGATTTCTGCGTCACAACAGCAGTGTGTTTCGGAGATAACACATTGGTTGCCTCAGCGGCAAAAGCAGGAACTGACATCATTGTTGCAGCACATAAACCGACAAGTATTTTTTTCATTTTTAAAACAGTCCTTTCTTTGTATGAATTGTTTATAATTTGAACTTCTATCCTAAATACAAATGAGCAGTGAAAAATGTTGCAAGCTGAAAAAATTATTTATAATTTTAATTATGAACTCAACTTTCGCACCATAAAATTCGGTGCAATCTCTTGAGATTTATGAGATTAACGCGAAAATTCCGTAGATTGACAAAGAAACACCTTTCTTGTTTGATATCATGGAAGTGACGAGCAACCATGCAAACAAAGAAAGGTGTGTACCCCTATGCTACAGGCATTAACTGGCTTTTCCAAGGTGTTCTCTACCCTCCAAATCGGCCTTTTTCTTCGCAAGGCTGGTATTGCCAAAACATTCGGCCACTCTAGCCTAGCCGTGTTTCAGCTTTGACCGAGATATCATAAATTTCAAAACATCTCTTGTCACAATAAAACATATGTCTCCACTGTGGTGGGAACATATCAACGTCCTTGGTGAGTATCGCTGTGCCGAAAGGAGTTACTACCTTAGAATAATTGAACCAAGTATAGCAATATAGCCCGCCCCTTCCTAATGAATTGCGTGTTTTATTACCTATCTTTTAAAGTCAGAGTAAATATAAATCAATAAGCTAATTAATATTCCTATGATACTAAAAATAAAAAGATTGGGGATGTCTTCAACATTTAAAAATCCTATCTGACTGACCCCTCCGCTATTTGCAGAAATCATTGATAAACTAGTAGATATTAGTATAAATAGTATCAAAGAAGAGAAAGCAGTTTGTTTTACATATCTACCGCCCTTATTTTTGTAAATACCAATCGTCAAAAAAATGATGTAGAGGATAATAAAAGTTAGCAACATACTAGTATCCCTTCCGTCTATAAACTTGACTCAAGCCAAAAGTAATATCATGCTTTAATTATTTTGAGTTATAGTCTAGACTAACTGTTTTTTGAAAGGTTTCTGTTCTATTTTTCTCCTTCATAGGATTAAACCATGTTAAAGTAGTCTTCACTTTAAACTCTTTTGTTCCTCTATTTTCGTAATGTCCCACTCCAAAAATATGATCAAAGGAATGCCCCTTATCTTTTAAAACAGCTTTATTTTTCTTGATTTTTATATTTTCTAGACTAATTGAACTTGATAAAATTATATGTATCTAATTTTTCACCTTTATCATCTAAATCAAAGAAAGTTTTAGCTTCGTAATCTAAGTGTTTTTCTTTTGAAAAAACAGGTTGAATATCAGACATACTTACTGTTGACAGTAGTGCAGTAAGGGCTACAGTTATTACTTGTTTTTTTAAACTCATAACAAATTCCTCCATCTTGAAAGTTTAATATTTTTTGAGTAAATTAAAATACAAAAGTCACCTCAAAATTTTCATTTTATTTTTTTGCTAAATAATGTAATTAATTCACCCTCATTGATATTAACATAAATAATGTAAATGACGGTGAATTTTAGTAATTGACTTGTTTTTGACACATATTCATTAACATTAACGTGATAAGTTAGCAGGTTACTTTGAGGATTCTATCAGTTATATTAAAAAGAACTTAAAAGAACTACTTGAATGGCAAGAAGTCTTTGAAAATAATGTTCGTGATAAGATAGCTGGGGCAATTTTTGATTCAGGTGCTCCACTTTCTGTAGCCCGAACCAACTCTTAAAGAGGGATAAGGCGAATGACAAAAGAGACTTTGGAACAAAGGTTAGAAAGGTTAGAGTTTTATCTAAACTTGATGAGGGAGTTTGCAGTAGATCCAGAAACGTTTGCCTTGTGGGATTATGTTATTTCAGAAGGGTTGAGTGAGAACCAGACAAAACAGATTTTAGAAGTTCTAAGAGAGCATCATGGTAATATAAAATCTGCTGTAGAGGCTGGTGCTTCTATCCCTGATTTAGAAGGCTTATTTAGCAAAATGATTCCACTTCTTCACATTGAAGGACGAACCACGAGTAAGGAAAAGGTAATGCAAATTTTGAGAAGAGCTTCTAAATTACCTATATTTCCTTATTTGAATAAACATTTATAAATTATAGAAAAAAGTAAACCGAACGTCCGAACTTACAAATTCGGGCGTTTTTACTGTGAAAAAAGTCCAGAAATTCATCAGTTGCTATTCCTTATTCCCTTAGTGCTAGGGGAAAAATGGGTTAATAGGGGTACCGCCACATCGCCATCAACTTAAAATAATTTAGTACCCCCAAAACGAAAAATACGCTATTCTTTCCGTAGATTCCTAGGAGAGGATGGCGTATTTTATGGAAATCTTAGACGAGCTACAGCTTTTTTCTCAAGAGCTCCAGCGTTGCTTAGTGCCTGAAGCTCTTGAAGAGCTTGCCAGAGAAGCTGGTTTTACCAAACGGAAAAGTAAGTATCAGTCTCAGGAGTTAGTTGCACTTTGTGTATGGTTAAGTCAAAAGGTTGCGAGCACATCTTTAATGAAATTATGTAGTCGTTTAGAGGCATACACTGGGATATTAATGAGTCCGGAAGGACTAAATAAGCGATTTAATAGGCAAGCCGTACAATTTCTTCAACGACTATTTTCACACCTTCTTATTCAAAAGCTATACGCTGCCGATACATTACCTCATGGTTACGCAACTTTGTTTCATAGAATCCGCATACTAGATTCCACTACTTTTCAGCTTCCGGATATCTTTGCTTCTGCTTATAAAGGATTTGGGGGAAGTAGCCATACAGCCGGTGTTAAAATTCAGTTAGAATATGACCTTCTTAGTGGACAGTTCCTACACGTTGAGGCGGGACCAGGAAAACAAAACGACCGAACCTACGGTTCTATTTGTCTAGAGACTGTTCAGAAAAATGACTTATGTATTCGTGATTTAGGCTACTTCGATTTACAGGATTTCGAACATATGGATATGAGAGGAGCTTATTATATTTCTCGTTTAAAGTTAAATAATCGTGTATACCAAAAAAATCCTCACCCGGAATACTTCAAAGATGGAAAAATAAAGAAGCAATCTGAGTATATCCAGTTAAATATGGAAGACCTTATGAATCAAATCCAACCAGGCGAGACGCATGAGATATCCAATGTTTACATAGGTCAGTATCAAAAGCTACCAACCCGGGTTATTATTCATCGGCTGACAGAAGAACAGATTCAAAAGCGACGGAGGGATCAAGCTATTAAAGAAAAAAAGAAAGGAATCGTGTACTCGGAGAGAAGTAAACGATTAAGTGCTATCAATATTTATATTACGAATGCCCCCTCGACAGAGGTTCCTACCGAAAATGTTCATCCTTTGTATTCATTACGCTGGCAAGTCGAAATTCTCTTTAAAACATGGAAGTCTTTCTTTGGTATTGATCATTGTAAAGAAATCAAACAAGAACGCTTAGAATGTCACCTGTACGGGCAACTTATCAGTATTCTTATTTGTTCCTCCACCATGTTTCGAATGCGGGACCTTCTACTAAGAAAACGAAAAAAGGAACTGAGTGAGTACAAGGCCATACATATGATTCAAGATTACTTTCCACTTCTACATAGGTCCATAGAAAAAGACACCACAGAAATGTCAAAGATTCTCCTTCGCCTGTTCAACCTCCTACAGCGTAACGGGCGGAAATCTCATCGATACGAGAAAAAGACAGTCTTTGATATACTGGGTGTCGTATACAATTATACCATGTCTCAAGATCGAGCTGCATAGTATCAAAAATTTAGACCCGCTAGGGTCTATTTGTCATGCACACTTTTATCATGTATGGGTTAGCCCGATAAAAAATAACTACTATCCATCTATAGTGGACCATAGTGGATTCTTAAGTTGATGGCGATGGGGTACCGCCAACCAAATGACTTAAAAACCCACGCTAAGGACTCAGATACAATAAAAAACTCGATTTCCTGTACGCTGAACTGTGACCCTATTTGTAGACAGTTTTAAAAGAATACCTAACTAGGCAGCTAAAAGGTGACTTCTGAATTCATCAGGGGTCATCTTTTTTAATGACCACTGGTAACGTTCAGAATTGTAATAATCAATGTAACTGTCTACTCGATCCCTCAACTCTTGTATTGTTTGACATGTCTTAGATTCCAAATCGTCTTTCATATGACCAAAAAAAGTTTCCATTGAAGCATTATCCCAACAGTTTCCCTTACGGGACATGGACTGCCTAAAGCCTGCTTTCTTGATTAAGCGACGGGTTTTAAAGTGGGTATAATGCAAACCTTGGTCTGAGTGTAGAATGGCTTCGGGGTGAATGTTGCCATCTAGCCGTTGGAACAGTCGTTTCAAAGTAATCCTCACCAATGGAAGCTTTAAAGATGAAGAAAGATAGTGAGCTAAAATCTGTTTTGTTGCCCCATCCTTGACTACCGACAGGTAGGCACATTGACCATTACCGTAATACATATACGTAATATCGGTGAGCAGTACTTTTTCAGGTTCTCCCTGATCAAACTGACGCTGCAACAGGTTGGGACATGTTTGGTGCTCTTGCGTTGCCTTAGCTAATTTTCTATAGGGATTGGCTTGGCGAATGGTAGCAACAAGTTTATACTTTCGCATCAATCGACGAATCTTTTTATGATTCATGATCACTCCACTTTTACGCTCAAGTCGCATCTTAATAACTAATGCTCCTGCTTTACCATGAAGAGCGTCAAAGTGCTTCTTGATAAGTTTAATGTCATGCTCATCCGCATCCTCTCGTAGCTGTCGAATTTTCTCCGCACGAAGCCAACGGTAGTAGCCACTCGCACTAACACATGCAAGTTTACAAAGATATCGTGTTACATCACGCAAATTGTACTGACGTATGGTGCGATTAATGATTTGATAGCGCTCGGAGGGGGATAACGTTACCTCTGCAACTTCTGCTTTTCGAGCGCGTCGAGCTTTTTTAAAAAGTCGTTCTCCGCCTCTAAAAACTTGATACGTGCCTCAGCTCGTTTAAGCTTTTCCTCTACGGACAACTCCGTTGTCGAGGGTCTACCCGTACTTTTCTTTCCACGTTGTTCATCTAAAAGGCCGATCTCTCCATGAATTTGATACACATTACGCCAACGTTTTAAGCATGTTTTTGGTTTGTCATGACCAATAACGTCTATGTCAAAACCAGCACCACAAAAAATTTCCATAGGTGTTTGCCCCTCTTGATACGCTTTGACAGCTGCTACCTTAAATGCTGGTGCATAAGTAATACTTTTGTACGTTACATGCTGAACATAAGGGTTAGCTTCAAGATATTTCATTTCTTGTTCCGTGAAAACTGTTTTTCCCATAATTCTTTCCTCGCTTTATTTTAATAAGTTGATTAAAACACAAAAGACCCGTAAGAAGGTCACAGTTCACGCTTAAGAACTCGAGTTTTTTCATTTTGTGGGATCGAGAAATGGCTGTTTTAATAGACACAGGATTCCCAGGGCAAATTGACGATTTACGCGTGGCCATGGAAAAGGTAGAAGTGTCGTTCGACAAACCTAAAAGTTGTGATTTTGACGCATCAGGATGTGGATCATACCTTGAGTGACGGTCAGGAACTGCCGTTTTGCGGCGGGATTCGCGTCATCCATACTCCTGGGCATACTCCCGGGCATATCAGCCTTTATTTAAGGCAAAGTAAGACTCTCATTGCCGGGGATTCGATGTACAGTGTAAACGGGATTCTCGGGGGAATTCATGTCCCGACCACACCGGATATGAATGCAGCTCGTCTCTCTTTAAAAAAGTATGTAGACCTCGACATTGCATCCGTGGTTTGTTATCACGGGGGATTAAGTAATGTAAATGGTAATGATCAGATATTAGGACTTAGCCAAGGATTATAAAGTTAAAGTTTCATCGGATTATCTTTTGGTGAAACGATGTTGTTACGCTAACGGGGATCGATAGTTCAATCATTTATCTATTGACTTGTTGCCTGCCATTTAGCACAGCAAAGCTGCCGAATATCTCTGCAGCAGCTTCTTGGTTGCACTCTTGATCCCGTGTTACTTTAAGTATTTAAGTATACAATCTTTCTTTTATAATAGATCCTGTTCCATTACTTAATTACAAAAAAAGTTGCAGTAACCACTGGGAAAAAGTCAACAATATAGTAGCTAAAAAATTTTTATATTTAGATATGATATTGACTTTTAAATTCGAAAATCTCATCAGCAGCTTGATGATACCCACCTGATTTTCGAAAGGATTCCCTAATGTTTGCAACAGCTTTCTTGAAAGATGAGAGGCTTAACACATGATCTACCGCTTCACGTAGTTGATTTGCAGTCAAGCTTTGCATTTGTAATTTAATACCTGCTCCGATATTGGCGACTTGTTGAGCAATTATCGGCTGATCCGCGCTTTGTGGGATTACAATTAGCGGAACCCCGTAATAAAGACCTTCATTGGTACTGTTCATTCCACCATGTGTAATAAATAATTTAGTGTATTGCAGTACATCAGTTTGTGGAACATAATTTTTTACGATGAAGTTTTTAGGAATTTCCCCTAAATCAGAAATTTGGGTTTTATTCCCAACAGACATGACAATAGTATGATCAGTGTTCACAAATGCCTCAAAACAAAGCTTATAGAAATCAATTGCTTGGTTTAAGACTGTACCCAGTGAAATGTAAATTGGGTTTTTCCCCTTTATTGCAGTAAAGTCGAAGTTTTCTTGAGTTAATCGTGAAGAGATGGATGGACCTACAAATTTATAAGTTTGGTCGAATGCTTCTCCATAAGGTTGAAACTCCCTAGTTGTATAAACGATTGTAAGTGGTGCAGGATTACAAAACACTTCGTAAGGAGAATGGATCTCCACATCATATTTTTCCTTCACCATTACCGTCAGGCTTTGAAATTTATCGTTTATAGGTTTAACTATTTCTGTAGGGACTTTTATAGAAATTTGTTCCAACATTTTATCGAATGATACTTTTGTCTGCGCAAAAGAAGTACAAGAGTTGATTGCAGGAAGCTTAAGAATTTGAGCAAGTAAACGTCCACAACCAAACATGGAATCATGGATGATGTAATCAAAATGCTCTCCTTTGATCTGTTCAAGAACGCTTGGTATGACTATATCTGCCGTAAGTAAAAGACCGTTGATTCTTTCGAGTAAATAATCTCTTCCACCTGAGATAAAGGCTTTTATAAATTTTTGATCGTCAAATGTTCGTACTGAAGCTCCCGTCTTCTCAATACGCTCCCGAAAAGCTTCTATAGAAAAGTACACTACCTCTTCTCCACGCGAAATAAGCTCTTGCACAACTCCAATAGTTGGATTGATATGTCCCTCTGATCCACCATTAATAAATAAAACACGCGCCATTTCTACCACTCCTTAGGTATACTGTTCTCTAAACTGTGTAAGAGTAAGGGGCACTGTCTCATACCATCGCTCGAATCAAATAATGGAATCAAGTTTATCATAGTACAATACTGGAAAATCTCAAAACTTTAATCACCATATTTTTCCGCTATTCTGCCCGTTAGTTTAACGCAGCTAGCAGTCTTTGTTATGAGGTACCGTGCGTTTATTGAAAAAATAATAAGAAGAAAAGTCGATGGCTATATAGATTCTAATGTTAACTCAATAAACTTTTTAACTGCAGGGGATTGCCACTTCTTTGACTTAACAAGTACATATGAGTAAAAGGGCTCAAATTCTTCATTGTGTTCCATAATTTTTAATAACCCCTTCTCAACTTCATGTTTTACCGTGATATAGGGTACTGCCGCAAATCCTAAACCGCTCATTACAGCTTGTTTGATTGCCTCCAAACTCCACAGTTCCATTATTTGAAATTGAGGCAGTTTATGATTAGCTAAATATCTCTCAAACATGGAACGATAGCTGCATCCCTCTTCATTGGTAATAAAGTAGTCGGTAGTCCCATTATTTTTATAATCATCAAAGTATTGACTTTTGTTCGGAGCAGTAATTAAAACAATCTCTTCCTTGTGGAATTGATGGTAAACGCAATGATCTAACTCTAACCTTGTCCAAACCATAAAAGCAACATCGACATGTCCACTCATAAGGTCTTTTTGGTTTTGCCCACAGGTTCCATTACTCAGAATGATTTTAACATCTGGATATCTAGTCAAATACTCTTTCAAAATCGGTCCTAATCTTGGAGTTAGTATAGTTTCATGGACACCTCTTAGTTAAGTCCTTACAATGAAAACAAGAGGAGATGAGTCCGGATGGAACACAAAAAAACTAATAAGAGATAAAATGTAGATTTTAAAAGAACAGTGGTAGATCTTTATCACTCTGGTTACTCTGTAAAGGAATTATCTAGCGAATCTGGTATTTCAGAAGTCACCATTTATAAATGGATTAAGCCTTCATTGTCCAGTGGTAATTTACCAAATGGTATTGTTTACTTTCTGCCCGGCCTCATCAAAAAACTCAAACCAGTGTAGAAAATGTAGGCTAAGATATTTATTGATCATCTACTATGAGCACAAAAACAGGCTACCTTGGCAGCAACCTGTTAATGTTTAATTGAATTTTGCTTATGGAATTGTTCGAGGTCCCCGCCAAAACCCTGACGTCGCACAGTACGACTGACGTCTCGACTTCCGTTCCGGTATATTCCAATATTTCTGAAGTAAGTTCCTCTCTCGTCCGCATTTACAAGACCAATGCCTTCATCACCGAGGTCTACACGCTGAAGGCACTCTAAGAAGTGTCTTTTTAAAACGGCTTAAAACAAAATTGACTTTACTTGATTTGTTTTTACACCTAGTTGAACTTGATTGTTGTTTACTGAAAGATTTTCTATAGCCTTTTCATTTAGATTAGCTGAATATGCATTACCAATCTCACGGTTGAACTTGAATACTACGGTTTCTTCTACATCTGATGGATTATAGAAACGTAGTACAAATTTACTTTCTTTCTCAGCCTTTTTCAACGTACTCATTACAATGTTTGACTGAACCTCTTTAAAAAAGCTAAAGTCTATAGGTGTTTTTACAGCTGCTCTGTTAAGTTTCATAGCATCATGTGGTATTTTATTATAAGTTTTTACTGGAGTAAGGTACTCTTTTGCGATACGTGCGACGTTTGATTGTTGATTATGTGTTGTGATCGCAAAATCTAATGTTAGTTTTCCGAGCATTTGGGAATCTGGTGTTGGTAATTTAATCCCAGATGGCCGACCTGGTCTGCGTAGCATCTCCTCTTTTCCAAGGAAACCTATACTTCGGAATAAGGTGATCGCAATTGTGTCAAATCCCTCACCAACAATTTCATACTCTCTCGTGCTATTTGTTAAAATACTTACGCCATAGTTGTCGTTTGACAAGCCTACAAAGTTTAACATAGGATAGATGGAATCAGGGCGCTCATCCCACCCCTCTTTCTCCCACACATATATAGCAGAATCAACGACATCACGTCTAATGGAACCGAATTGATTATCAGAAATCGAAAACGAAGATGAAATGTTTGTTGGAATCAGTGCTCTTAGACGATGATCCTTCGCATAGTTGTTCACTTCTAATTTTACTTCAATCACCGGCTTATGATTTGGAACAGTAACGACGATATGGACTTCAACTGCTCCATCCACTATTTGGGCTTTACGTTTTTCTATATTAGATGGTACTTCAAAAGTATATTTAATATCAATTGTTCCACCATATTGATTTTGGCAAATTTCTGTTTTTACATCTTTAGCATTATCACTGTATATTAGCTCTTCGTTTGGTAATGGTGAGTAGTCGTATTCATCCCCGTCATCTCCCCCATTTTCTAGCAGAAGAACATTTTCAAATCTTTGATTTAATTTTTTATCAAAAATATTTAATGTTCCATTTGGATTTACAATAATTTCGTAAAAATCTGTTTCAACCTTATTCGTTGACACATATGAATTTGTAGCTTTCTCATCGCACTGTAGGACAAAATATGTTTTATAGCCCATTGCTGGAAGTGTATCTTTAAATTGAATTGTATACTTTATGAATGGATCATAATTTCCATAATGAACTATTTGGCGGTCGATTAAACCAGGATCAGTGATTTCACTTCCAATTATCTCAAAATCAAGTTCATTTAGATCTTTATCAACAAGCTTGAAAGATTTTAGTTTTGTCATAACACTTGATGTAACAACCTCTGTCCGCTCATATGGAAGTAAATTAAATGCGGTTAGTCGATCATCCTGTTTATCTGTATCTATTGAATCGACTATTTTACGTTTATAAAAATGGATTAACTGATCGACTTTTTCCTCCGCTAGGAAGAATCGGTTGCATATTTCACGATGTACTTTATCGGAACAACAACAACCAATACTGTCATGCGCGTGGTTCTTCATAATTTCTTTCCAAATAAGTTCAATTAAACCATGATGGTATTCAAAGCCTAACCTATATGCAATGGAAGCAAGCGGTTCTAATATATTTGTGATCTTGTTCTCTATTCTGGCATTAGCCGCTTTAATATCCATGCGAGTAGAAAAAATACTGCGATGAACACGCATATATTTGCCATCTAAAAACTCACCCTGCAATGTAGGAAGATCCTTATGTTTTTCAAGTTCAATAAAGACATTTTCATATTTGCTTAAGAAAAATTCACGTTCTGGATAGAGCTTGCGTAGTTTTTGCATAACCGTAAAAATGTTCTTTTGAATCGGCATTTGGTCATGTCCGTTCGGTAAAATGATATGGTCTGTTGTCGCCCCATTATCAAGCACAGTGAAGTATTTATCGATTCGTTTTTGAAGTTCTTTCTCATCTTCTGGCAAATATTTCCCAATTGCATATCCTAATGGAAATAATTGTACAAGAACCTTTGAACCATCATCCGTTTTCCAATAAAACTCCGTTTTATCGGTCCCATGACGTTCAGAAGTACCCCGCCAAAATATTGAATACTTAATATCAAAACCGTTCAAAATCATCGGCATCTGGGCTGATTGTCCAAATGAATCCGGGAGATATCCAATTCTCATGTATCCCCCATATTCTTCACTATCTTTTATGCCGTATAAAAGGTTACGTACAATTGATTCTCCACCTACCACCATTTCATCAGTCTGTGTATACCAAGGTCCGATAATTAATCGTCCTTCTTGAACAAGTTTTTTTAAGCGCTCTTTATTTTCTGGCTTTACAGAGAAGTAATCTTCTAAAATTGAAGTTTGTCCATCTAGTACATAGTATGGATAATCTGGATTGTTTTCTAACATCTCCATGATTTCTTCCATGTTATTAACTAATAAAATTCTAGATTCTTCTGTAGAAAAATACCATTCTCTGTCCCAATGCATATGGGGAACTATATGAACGTTTTTCATTTTATTCTCTCCATTCTATACTAAGTCTTGTTGCATTTTTTATTTCATTCTCTCTTTATCTATTTTATTTTTACGAGTCACTATCAATAACATCATTGATATTACGGCACCTATTAATGCTGCACCAAACCAAATACTTGCTGCTAGTAATAATGGTTGTCCTTGTAATAATGCAAGTGAGAAAATACCAGCACCAGGGACATTTAAACCAATATCAAAGTAAGCTACAATTCCACCAGTTATCGCAGATCCCACGATTAATGATGGGATAACACGAAGTGGATCGTTTATCATGAACGGGATTGCACCTTCAGTTATTCCCGCTAATCCAAGTAACCAGGTTTGTTTCCCTATTTCTTGTTCTTGTTTTGTAAAATACTTTTTACCGACGATTGTTGCACCTGTTACCGAGAATGCAGATACCATTTTTACAGATGCAAATGTTGCGTAAGGAACAAAGTTCCCACTTGCCATTGCACCGATACAGAACGTATATGCTGCTTTGTTCACTGGACCACCTAGGTCAAATGAAACCATTGCACCCAGTATTACACCCAGAATGATTGCATTTACTCCACTCATTCCGTTAAGCCACTGAATTAACCCCTCATTTAAGAATGCTAATGGCTTACCAATCACAAATAACATGATTGAACCAACAACAAGTGTTCCAATTACAGGATAAAACCAGAAGCTAACAAATCCAGCGAATGTACCTTTTGGTTTTACTATCCTTTTTAAGGATTTCAAAAAATAACCTGCTAATAGACCACCAAGCATCCCGCCTAAGAATCCACTGCCAATCAAGTTTGCTGCTATTCCTGCCGCGAAACCAGGAGCCAATGCAGGTTTATCAGCAATTGAATATGCCATGTATGCTGATAGAATAGGAATCATTAACTGACCTAGAAGCGATCCGCCAAGTTGTCGTAATAGCCACAACCATGTACCTTCTTCTGCGTACAATTCTTGCAGACCAAATGCTTGTGAAATAAAGACGGCCGCGGCTAACGTCATACCACCTGCAACAATAACTGGAATGATATATGAAATACCTGTTAATAAAGAGTCTTTGATTTCTGTTCTAATAGATTTACCTTCTGTTTCGTCAGTAGAATTATTAGAATTGACAAACTCTGATTTCGGTGAATTCTCAGCTATTTGTAACGCTTGTTTTAAAATGTTTTGAGCATCTCTTAGTGGTGCTGCCACTGTTGTTTTTACCTTTGGGAGGTGGTCAAATCGATCTGCGTCTTTTACAGCTACATCGACTGCGTACACAATCGCGTCTGCTTTTTTTAGAAGTGCTTCTGTGTGTCGGTCTTCAATACCGTTTGCGCCTTGCTTTTCGACAAACACGTCGATACCAAGTTCTTTTCCTGCCTTTATTAAGGCCTCAGCTGCCATATAAGTATGTGCAATACCTGCAGGACAAGCAGTAATCGCTACTATTGTTTTATCAAGCTTTTTCACATCGCTTGTATTTGGTGCTTCTTGTTGGGATTTATCCAAACATTCGTATAGGTCTGTATTTGTCTTTGCCTGTAGTAAGTTGTTTTTATATTCCTCGTTTGATAATTTTGTCACAAGCTCTGATAATAAGGAAAGATGTAATGAACCTTCCTCCACTTTTGGAATCGCTAACAAAAAAACTAATTCAACTTTATTATTTGGATCGACGCTTTCCCATGAACCAATAGGCTTTTCAAGTGTTGCAACAGCGAAGGCTGCTTCTTTTACCGCCTGTGATTTACCATGAGGTATTGCAAGACCACCCTCGAATCCAGTAGGGGATAATGCTTCTCTATCCATTACAGCTTTATAAAACTCTTCTTCAGAGTGTATTTTCCCTTCAGCTGCTAATTTCTTTATTAGGTACCTTATTACTTCCTCTTTAGAGGAGAAAGATTGCTTGGTACTAATTAAGGATGGGGAAGTCAAATTCCTTAACAACATAGCTGTAACCCCTTTCATAAATGTGTAGATCAATATGGTTACATCTTAGCAAATAAAAAAAAAGAAGCTGGATTCTTCTTTAATTTACACAGAAATCTATTTCTAATTCTCTTTCGTGTGTATTTCTACACATCATTTTTCTATAGCCCAATAAATTTCAGCTAATGCCCGTAGTACTATCATTACTGGCGTTTTATCCGTGATATTATACTCTTTAAACTTTCTATTAGGAGAATAACAATACAAATTTGCATCTGCCATTTGCTGCAAGGAATTTTTGTAAAAATGTGTAAGGCTTATTAAACGAACTCCTCTTTTCTTAGCTATCTCAGCAATGTCTAATACCTGAGACGTTTCACCCGACAAGCTAATGAGAAAAAGAACATCGGTTGCTTCAAGGCGATTGACCTCATGAATCATATCGTGGCGATGATAATAATGTTCCGCCTGCTTTCCAGCAATTTTAAGGTACTTCACTATAATTTCACAAAAAGGAGTCGTATCTCCAACTGCGAAACATAGCACCCGATTCGCCTCCTGAATCATTTTTGTAACGATCACTAATTTATCTCGATCAATAATACTAAGTGTTTTATGTAAGTTAAAAGAAAGACTATCTTTCATAGGTTCTTTTTTCTGATTAATTTCTTCCTTCAAACTAATTTTCATTTGGGAGTACCCTTCATAACCCAATTTCTTTGATAATCTTGTAATCGTATTCGGTACAGTAAAATGCTTTGCTGCTAAATTCTGTATCGAAAGGTTAACAGCTTCTTCTTTATTTTTAAGGATATATTCAATGATTTGTTCATCAGTGTCATTTAACTTATATTCATATTTTTTAATTTGTTCTTCGAATAGCATCATTGGATAACACCTTCTATTCTGGGATTATGTATATAATACGTGAGAGGAAATCCACCTGTATTTGAGAAAAGGCTACACTCATCTTAATTGAAATGAGACCTTGAAACAAGGATAGGCTGGGGTATTTTGGAGTAAGGAGCTTTCCCTTTTCGTAAATATGTTAGTTACAATTTAAGCTGTTTAGAATTGTTAGAAATAAAAGTGCGTTAGATCGATAACTTATTTGATAACATTTTTATATTTTTATACAAAAAATGAAATATTAAAGTATATTTATTCCTATTTTCAGGTCTCAGCTATCTTTTGGTTTTATCTTCTTCATTTTTCACCTCATTTAAACAATAAAATGATTGTTTGAATATTATTTATACCCTATAATAAAAACAATCAAATGAATGTTTGAATGTGGAGGTAGAGAATGAACAACGTATGGAACAAAATCATTTATAAATTAGGGGCGCCTTTTTATGATGCCTTTTTTAACTCTGGTATCTTTCTGAACGCAAGAAAAAAGGTGTTTGAAGGCCTTGTCTTACACAAAGGGCAACATATTCTTTTTGTTGGTATCGGTACAGGAGCTGACTTGTGCTTTTTTACTGAACAGGACATTCAAATAACTGCCATTGACATATCTCCTTCTATGCTGACCCAAGCCAAGGAAAAAGCAAACAAAAAAATGAATATTCAATTTTTAGAAATGGATGCCCAGCACCTAGCATTCCCTGACCAATCATTTGATATGATTGTAGCCAATCTTATTCTTTCCGTTGTGCCTGATGCAAACCAATGCATGAAGGAGATTATACGGGTAACAAAAAAGAAAGGTACGATCGTAATTTTTGATAAATTTGAACCTATAAACAAAAAACTTTCTTTTAGTAAAAGACTACTCCGTCCAGTCATCTCTGTACTTGGCACTGATATTGGGCGTAACTTTGAAACAATTGTTAAGCCGTACAATGAGCAAATTATAGTACAAGGAGATGCTCCGATCTTATTTAATGGTATGTACCGAAAAATTACCATGCAAAAGATATACTAAGTTCCTCTATTCCTTCTATACAGCGAAAGCTAAAAGGTTTTTTTCGTCCAAGGAAATACGAATCCATAGCTAAATTTGTTCATTATTGTCCTATAGATCAAATACATCACGATTAAGCTGATTGGAAGCCCGTAAACCAGCGACTTGATTCCATAAAAAACACTTTCATAGTTCATCATTTTATTAAAACCTTTTGACGTAATTCCAACGGATTTTAGCATTGCAAATTCTCGTTTTCGAAGGGATATGCTCGTTGAGATTGTATTAAAAATATTCGCAATCGAAATCACTGAAATTAATGCGATAAAACCATAAGAAAATACTGACATTAACATAATCTTCTGTTCATTTTGTTACCGATATTGATATATATTGTGAACATACAGATAAGTCTCTCTCATTTCTTCGATTTCCTGTTATGTTTTTATCGGATCCGTACTTTTCAGGAAGAGACTACATTCTTTTTGCAATTTTTACTTTTTACATTGGGAGCTACTTTCCGTAATACTTAATTCTACATGTCTACCCGTTTCGGGTATTTACGGAATGTTGTCTTGTAAGGAAATTACTCCTGCTTGTTTTCCATTTTTATATATTCTTCTATAATCAAGCCATTTTTATATCTAACAATATCTATTTATCTACCCAAGGAATATAGAATATATAACATGATGCTAAACAGTTCTCATTCCATTATGGTCGTCCCAGCATTGTATATATCGTGCTACTCGTATTGCTCCTTTTTTGGTTTTCTCTCATATTGAAATTCATTTAAAACCTACTTTGGTGAGGAAATAAAGAATTTTCTAACAAAACTTTACTGGAAGGCTATTGTTCTTTGCCAATTAGGTGCAATTGTGGAAGACCGCTTAGTTTTAGTTGATTATTTAAAATAGACAAATTGGATAACGAAAAAACCAACCATAAGAAATTCCATGGTTGGCTTTACATCAATCATTTGATTTTTAGTTGCAATGCTAGAAGTATTTTCTTGTACGAGTTGGAGAGTTCAACTCCACTAGTTACATGGCTTAATAACCTTGATTCTCTCAATTTTCCTGCTGCTGTTTTAAAATGGTACGTTTTGGATGGTTTAATTAAAAAGTCTCGTAACCGCCTAATTATATTGGGAGGTTTTTTCGGCAGAACCTACACTTTGTTTAATGCGATAACTCATTCCATCAAGATGTTCGAGAAAAATAATTAGACTGATCTCAAATAAAAAGGCAGTGGCAGCTTCGGACGCGAAAATAATGTCCTAGACTACTACCTAAGCTATCGATCTCTGTTAGAGTTCAATGATCTTTGTAGCAATATTTTTGCAAAATTCCCTGTCATGCTCCACAAAAAGAATGGTTGGGGAGTGTTCAAGCAGTAACTCTTCAATTTGCATGCGAGAAATAATATCAATAAAATTAAGCGGTTCATCCCAAATATGCAAATGAACTTTCTCACAAAGACTTTTTGCAATCAACACTTTTTTCTTTTGGCCGCCGCTAAAAGTTGAAATATCCTTTTCAAATTGAACTCTGGAAAAATCAAGTTTTCTTAAAATAGATTTGAAAAGGCTTTCATCAATCCCATTGTTTCTAGCGTAGTCCGTTAAATTGCCCTGTAAATGTGAGGTGTCCTGTGAAACATAGGATATTTTAAGCTGACTTCCCTTTCTGAAAGTACCAGTATAGTTTATATTCTCACCACAAATAAGTTTGATAATACTTGATTTTCCGGAGCCGTTTTTACCTGAAAGCGCAATTCGTTCACCTTGTCCAATAGTAAAACTCATATCTGTGCAAACCATCTTTTCACCGTAATAAATCGATACATTTTCAAGTTCAGCAAGTTGGTTTTTATGAAAAGCAAGTTGTGAAATCTTTAAGCTATCAGGGTTTTCAATATTTTTAAGGAGCTTAGATCGTTCATCAATAGCAGATTGTTGTCTTTGTTCCATTGCTTTAGAGCGTTTCATCATTTTAGCAGCCTTATGACCAATATAGCCTTTATCTACCTTGGAACCGGAATTTCTTGTACCATTTTTCGTTTTTTCCACTTCGTGTGACCAGTTGCTCGTTCGTTTAGCAGAATCCGACAAGCGTTTAATGTCTTTTCTTAGCTTTTCGTTCTCTGCAAGCTCAAAGTTATCTTGTCTCTTTTTATTTTCCCACCAATCGGAGAAATTACCTTTTTGAATTTCGATGTTGGTCTTATTGATTGAAAGTATGTGATCTACGGAGTTATCAAGAAATGATCTGTCGTGAGACACAAGAATAAATCCGCTTTTGGTATTGAGATAATCACTGACAAGTTTTCTTGCATTCATGTCAAGATGATTGGTTGGTTCATCAATTAACAGAAAACTATTTTCCTTAAGAAATAATGTAGCCAACAACACTTTCGTTTGCTCTCCGTTGGACAATGAATCAAAGGGCCGATATAAAACATCCTCAGAAACCTTTAACAATGAAAGCTCACGCATTAATTTCCAGTGAAGATAGTCTGGAAAAATGTCGTTGATTACATCAAGGGTATTATGCTCCTTGTTTTCGACAAGGAAAGGAAAATATTCAAACCTGACATTAGCAGAAATATTTCCGCTGTATTCATATTTACCAAGCAACAAGTTGAGAAATGTTGTCTTACCTCTACCGTTTCTTCCCGTAAATCCTAATTTCCAATCGGTATCTATTTGGAAACTTACGTTTTCAAATATGTTATCGAAACTACCATCATAGGCAAACGTCAGGTTTGTAACATTTATTAATGACATGAAATTATCCTCCTGTATGATAAATATAAAAGCCACAAGAAAGTTACTTTCTTGTAGCTCAAATAAATACAGCAAATCCAACCCCCTATAGAGTTAGATAAGGATATATTGTTTGAGTGAAAAGATGTAGTAACTTTCTTGCATATAAAGAATAAAACATGCGAAAAATATCGCTTTTCTTGTTTTATTAATTTATATATTCGCAAGAAAAATTACATGATGCTTTTCAACTCCAATCATTAAATTAAACGTATCTTATCATACCCATTTTTTAATTTCAACAAATAAATCCTGGACAATCGAGGTTAAAACCACAAGACCAATCAAGAAGAACGACAAGAATAGGCAAATCTGTATATTCGAAAATAAGCTATAAGGAAAAAGCATGTGTGGAAAAAATACGAACGCGCAAATAAAAAAGACTGGTTTTCAATAACCAGCCACAATCGAACATTTAGTAAAAATCACATACACCAACCAAATAACAAATGATAAAGGAATATAGAAAAGCATAAGTGTACTTGATGTAGCAACGTTTAACCGGTTGTCACCTTCTAGGTCAGAGGTATTGATTAAAAAGTCAATATTGTCTGAGTCAATGATTCTTACCTTTTCGTACAACTCGCGGAACACTTTTTCTTGTCTTAAGATACACCCGTCCAAGAGCCAACAGGTTAAAACAAGTATAAAAGATAAAAACAAATTACTGTTTGTATCTTTTGCGGCTAGAGCCATCAACTCAGATACTAAGGTAACAGCTCACCTCTTTATATAAAGGAGTTTCTCTCCATTCCATTATTACAGACTGAGCCATTTCTAAATGATTCAGTTTCGAGTTTTTCGTCACCCTATTTAAATAAATTTATCGTTGCAATAATGATCGGCATGCCGAACACATCAATGAGAAAAGCACCTACAACTGGAACGACCAGGTAAGCTTTTCGTGAAGGTCCAAAACGCCCAGTCACTGCAGCCATATTCGCTATTGCATTTGGTGTAGCGCCAAGGCCATGTCCTGTAAAACCTGCGACCATTACTGCGGCGTCATAGTCTTTGCCAAGCAACCGAAACAAAATGAAAATACCGAATAGGATAATAAATACAACTTGTACAAACACGATCAATAGCATTGGAAGCGCAAGATCAGCTACTTCCCATAATTTTATACTCATGAGTGCCATGGATAGGAAGATTCCGAGTGTCACGTCACTAATCAGGTTGATGCTCTTCATGTCAATTGCATTGGGATTTAGTTTATCTACGACGTTACGGACGATGACCGCCACAAACATGGCTCCTACATAATTAGGTAGAACAAATCCCGTTGCTGATGAGAACAGCTCGCCTAAATACGTTCCTAATGCCATACAGAATGTGATGAGCAGTACTTGGATGAAGAAGGTATTTGTCGTAATCGGTTGTACTTTTTCTTCAACTTTCTCTACCTCATCTTCTGTTTCAGTCGGCTTTAGATCGTATTTTGAAATTAAATATTTTACAGTCGGTCCGCCAATTAAGCCCCCAGCTACGAGGCCAAAGGTAGCTGCAGCGATCCCAATGGCTAACGCTGATTGAATTCCCATATCTTCAAGGGTTTGTCCAAATGCACCTGCCGCTCCATGTCCACCTTCCATGGAAACTGACCCTGCCATCATCCCAATTAATGGATGAATGCCGAACAATGAAGCCATGGAGACGCCAATCACGTTTTGTGCTAAAGCCAAGAATCCGCATGCGAGCCAGTATATGACGAGCAGCTTACCACCTAATTTGATGAGCTTAAAGCTTGCTCCCAACCCTACAGTTGTGAAGAACGTGAGCATGAACAGGCTTTGAAGTGAGGTATCCAATGTAATTTCCAAAGCTCCCGTCGCTTTCAGGGTCGTTACAATGGTTGCAAACAATAGCCCTCCAACAACTGGTGCCGGAATACAAAACTTTTGCAAAAATCCCGCTTTTTTTACTAGGAATGTTCCTAATACTAGTAGTGCTACTGCGAGAAATATCGTATTTACTTGATTAAGTGCTAAAGTCATAGTTGTTTCCCCCTAAAAATCTCATGATAGCTTCATTCGTCAAATAAGCACCTAACTTTACTGTTCTTCCGTTTTCATCTAAGACAGGATTCACTTCACAAATATCGAACGAAAGCGTTTTCTTATGAGCTGCAACTCTACGAATCAAGGTTCGGACAACCATTGGTGTTAATCCAAAAGGAGATGGAGCACTGACTCCCGGGGCAAATGCTGCATTTAAAACATCTGTACAAAGTGTGAGCATGACATAATCTTGTTTTTCTATGAATTCATTTAATGCAGAAATGATGTTATCCATCCGTTCTTCAGTCATATCTTCTTCATAAATATACTGGGTACCGAGTTCGTCCGCTTTATCAAATAGTTCCTGTGTATTACCGAAACGCTGGATCCCAAGCACAAAATAACGGCTATTTTTGTCATTTTCTAATATTTGCCTAAACATCGTCCCAGATGAAGGCTGATTTTCATAGGAACGTAAATCGAAATGAGCATCTATATTGATGATTCCAAGCGTAGCATCTTTTCCTATATGTTTTCGAACACCTAAGTAATGTCCATACAGCGTTTCATGTCCTCCGCCTAAAATAATGGGAGTCGCCGACTTTGAAAAGATTTTAGAAACTGCCAGACCCAATTCTTTCTGGGCATCTTCGAGTTTTTCGTTTTGACAAAGAATATTCCCTACATCGATAATACGTTTACCTTCCTCCAGTTTCCAAGGAAGACCTGCAAGTGCTTGCCTAATAGCATTCGGAGCTTTGGCTGCACCTAATCGGCCTTGATTGCGCCTAACTCCTTCTTCACATTCAAATCCGATAATTGCACAGGTGTTATCCTTGAAAGTCTGCAATCTATCTAAGTCAATCAATTCCACAATTTGATGGTAGCGAAAACTGCTTCTTCTTTCCGTATGATCAGTCCTACCGGTCCATAAATCAGCTGAAACATTCGTTGGCACTTTGTTCATCCTTTCTGAAATTTCTGAAGTAGATTTTTTTTGATTATATAATGACAAACTTATTATTTCTAATATATAATTCAAATAAATTGATAGTTTGAAGCTATAAATAAGGAGGGGATTTTTTGGACATAAAACAATTGCATTATTTTGTGACGGTTTCCAATCAGTTGAGCTACTCTAAAGCCGCACAAAAACTGCATATATCACAGCCTTCTTTAAGCAACGCTATTAAAAATTTGGAGCAAGAGGTCGGATCACCATTGCTTGATAGAAATACGAGAAAAATGGAACTGACTGACGCTGGTAAAATTTTATATAAAAAATCGATTCTCCTCCTTTCCCAAATGAACATGTTGAAAAAAGAGATGGAAGAAGTAAAGCTGACCGGCAGTGGGGATCTCATTATTGGCATCATTGAGTCAGTAAAGCATTGGATTCCAAAAGTGATCCGTGAATATCAAGATCGTTTTCCTTCCATTAACATCAAGCTAATTGAAGTGCTGAGTGGAAAAGCCGTGAAGGAATCATTGAGGAAATACGAAACACATTTACTCATTACAAACCAATATATAAACGAAGCGGATATCGAATCATTCCCGTTATACGATGAAAGATTAGTACTTGTGCTGCACAGGGATCACCCTCTGGCCCAGAAAAGGGAATCCATTCTTTTAAAAGAGTTAGAAAGAGAACCTTTCATAATTAGTACGGAAGGATTTCAAACGAGAGAAGATATTTTAACAGCCTTTACACTTGAACAAATGGCTCCGAAAATAAAATTTGAAATTGAACGTTTTGAAACAGCTTTGACATTAGTAAGAGAAAATCTAGGAATTACCATTATCCCCGAAAATTATTTATCTGAACCAATGGATGCATCCATTGTTCAAAAAACAATTGATTCATCAGCATTGGAAAGGACCGTTTATTTAACGTTTATGAAAAATCGTTATTTGGCTCCCGCAGTCCAAACCTTTTTGGAAGATATACGACGGAACTTTGCTCATTGATAAAAATTAATGATTCAAAAAATCAACCTACTACTCATGATCAGTAAATCATATTTTGTTTAATAGAAAATTTTTTACCTTTCTTTTGTTAATTCTACTTAATATAAACTAACATGTATAAAAGCCTAATTTTCTTCTCATAGTAAAAACAAAAAGAACTTGTAACTATTTATACAAGTTCTTTTTGCAATAATGTTTTTCGTACAATGCCATATGGCTCAAATGACAAGTTTGTTTCGCTTTGACGATGGTATTGTCAAAAGGCTTGCTTTTTGACACGCCAAAAGCACAATATTCCCATTTACTGGAATATCATGGCCCATTCTTTCTTCTTATCATTTACAGTAGCAATTAGAAACATCTGGTTTAGTCCATTACATGTCTTACTATCATTTTGTAACATTGACTATCACCTGAGTCTTTTTATCGCCATAGCTTACAGTAATAACTGTGCGACCCACACCAGTTGCTTTAATTATGCCATCCTTCACATCAGCAATTGTAACTTTTGGAGTTGTCCACAATGCAGGCTTCGTTACATCTCGATCTATTCCATCTAAATAGGTTGCAGTCGCATTTACTTGCTTTGTTTCCCCAACCTTCATATTTAATTGGACGTGATTCGTTTTAAGATACTTTAGCTGATCCACTTCAACATAGACTGTAACTGATTTCCCACCATATCTAGCAGTTACTGTTGTTTTACCATATCCAATAGCTTTAATAGTTCCTTTGTTTGCCTCGGCAACTTTATAAGATGAAACTTTCCATTCTGCTTGATCTGTCATGTCTACAGTACGTCCACCCGTTAAAGTAGCCATCAGTGTTACTTTCGTCTGGATATCCTTTACATCGCCTAGAGTTTTTAATCTTACGAGGCGTGTATTCGCTACCAATCCTTGAAGAACATCAACTTCCACTAGTATAGAAACAGATTTCCCACCATATCTAGCTGTGATTGTTGTCTTACCATTACTGTAAGCTCGAATTTCACCTTTCGTAACTTCAGCAACTTTCGACGAACTAGATGACCATTCTGCTTGATCAGTAATATAATTACTGTCTGCTGCATCTGGGTTAAGTTTAATTTGGACTTTTTCTCCCACACTCATGAAAACATTTTTTGTATTCGAAGTTAAAGAAGCTGTAATATCAACCTCTACAGGAATCTTTACTGTTTTATTACCAAAACTAGCTGAAATATCCACTTTACCTGATCCCTTGGCTTTTACCAAACCGTTAGCATCTACCTGTGCAATAGTAGAGGACTCAGGAGACCAGTTTGCAAGATCAGTTACATCTTTTGTTGAGCCGTCCATGTATTCAGCATTCAATGTAAGTTGAACAGAATTATCTTTTTGCATGACAAGCTTATCAATAGCAGCATCCGCTTTTTTTATTGTTATTTTTTTCACAACACCAACAGATACTGGTATAGTAGTAGTTCGATTACCATACTTAGCAGAAATCGTTGCTGATCCGTCTTTCAAGCCTGTTACGTTACCTCTTCGTACCTCTGCAATCGCTTCTGCACTAGAAGACCATTCTGCTTTATCGGTAATGATCTCTTCTCGCCCTTCATAGATTGCTTTTAACACTAGTTGCTGGGATCCTCCTACTTGCAGATTAAGAGACTTTACGTCCACAACAATTTGTTGGGAGTAATCGACATCTACACCAACAGTAACTGTTTTATCAGCGTATTTGGCAGTAATGGTAGCTTCACCAGATTTGAGAGCTTTAATTTTTCCCTTGTAAACAGTTGCTACATTTTCATTACTAGAGGTCCAAGTAGCCTTCTCTGTGACACTCTGGTGTGTATCATTTGCATAATAAGCGATTAACTCAACAGATGTCTCATCCGAGTCTTTTGTACTAAGTGATACATAATCTTGATCTACTTCAAGACGTCTAGGTACTTCTACATCCACTGCCGCTTTGACTTCATTATCTCCGTACTTTGCTGTAATAATGGCTTCTCCCGATGAATGTGCAACAATAGTACCTTTATTTACTGTCGCAACCGCTTTATTACTTGTAGTCCATTCTGCTCTATCTGTAATATCTTCTTCCTCACCATTAATAAAAGAAGCTGTCAATTTTAGCTTTTTCGGACTATCTTTCAGAAGCATAAATACATCTTGTTGATCTAATTCTATGACCATAGCTGAGTCAACATCAACTTTAATCGTAGCAGTTTTCGTCCCATATTTCGCTGAAATGGTTGCTTCACCCACTCCATATGCCTTGATTGTACCGTTCATTACATCAGCTACACTTTCATTATCCGAAGACCACACTGCCTTGCTGGATACCTCTTCTTTGCTTCCATCAGGAAATATTGCTTGCAATTCAATTGTTTCAGTATTTTTACCAGAACGAAGAAGTAGAGAAACATTTGATTTACTAGGTTCTAGTCTTTTTATAATCTCAACGTTAACAGGAATAGAAACGGAGTGTTTCCCAAATTTCGCCGTTACGGTAGTGCTACCAGAACTTTGTCCCACAATTTTCCCATCGAAAACGGTTGCAACAGACTGATCTTCAACCGTCCACATTGCTTTTGTAGTAACGTCCTCTGTGGATCCATCTTCATAGACAGCAGATACGTTAACTTGTTCACTATGTACCTCTCCAGTCCGAATAGTAACCATTTGTTTGTTTTTTGTTAATGTTCGAATCTTTTTTGATACATCTACTTGTACTGGTACAGTTTTATTCAGATACGTTGCGACGATTGTAGCTTTTCCTTCTTTTATCCCTCTAATCGTACCCGCATATACAGAGGCTATATCACTATTTGAACTTGACCAAGTAGTTTTGATAGTGACATTCTCAGATTTTCCATCTACATAAATTGCCGTTGCCGTTAACGAATTTGAATCTCCCGTTTCCATGGAGACTTCATTTTCTGATAGAACCAACTGTGAGATCTCTGTGCTATCTGCAGCTACTACTGTTTCAGAACTACCTATCACTCCATTCGAAAATAGTAACATTGTGCATAATAAAATTGTTAGCAATCTCTTCATCTCTGACCTCCATGAATGTTTTTAAAAAAATATAAAATATTTCATTATTCTATTTTCTGCTTTGTATGGATTTTGTCACTATAGCCATGTCACCTTGGCTTTGCCTCATATAACTGCAATCCTGTCACTTTGCAGATTGTCACACTAAAAATCCTGTCACCTCAATTGTCTTCTCCTTGGCTTGGTCACTTATTGCTCTCGCTACCAGCTCGTCTTCCTCCAAAGATTGAATATCGCACCATTTCTCAAAGATTGCCGCGAAAAAAACAGGCCATTAAATGAAAACTCGATGGGACGAACAATGCTATTTAATATGCGACTACATACATACCTTAAAGTCAGTCATATCAATGGAGCAGAAGCAGGATAAGAAAAAATGGTATTCATTTTTTGGAAAAGTATAGTAAACAACAAAAAAACCACCTTCACCAGCAGGGGTTACAAAATGTAGGAAAGGGAATTTCCTACCTCGATGTCATAAGGCATGGCTTCCCCTGATAACGGG
This sequence comes from Brevibacillus laterosporus DSM 25, assembly GCF_002706795.1. Lineage (NCBI taxonomy): Bacteria > Bacillati > Bacillota > Bacilli > Caryophanales > Paenibacillaceae > Brevibacillus > Brevibacillus laterosporus. Next base: position 4,645,913 of record NZ_CP017705.1, on the reverse strand, counting down.
AGGGGCATGCCTGCAAAACATAAGGCTACTGCTAATTTCACTGTTTTTCTGCCACATTTCCGCTCTGCCTCTAGGCTCACCTGTAGCTTACTTATTGAATATTTGTTAGTCTCTATTTTGAGCCTTTCCAACTACTTACACGTTTCAATTACTCAGCCTTTGCTTGCTTCAGAGTGTTTCTTTTTTTACATTTACTCTAACCACTCTTGTAGCAGTTTGTTCACTGTATCAGTATCATCCGCATCAGCCACTACTTAATCTGTTGCTAGTGCTAACACCCCAATCATCCATTTGATACTTTTTCTTCATTAGAATCAAACTCCTTCATAGTTAGTTTTGTAAAAGTACTTATTAACAGTACTTATTACAAGTACCAGTATACTAGGGTAGTATGTCAGATGAATGTCCACCTTAAGAAAAAGCAGAGGAGGAGAAAAATACATATAGAAGTAATCCCGTAAATCGCCCTTAGCTTTCGAGGACACAACTGATTCAGGTCCCAAAATGTACATGATCTCTTTGCTATCACATTTTTTAACGCCCACTGTATATTCTCAAGTCCACTTCTACGCTCCTTTGGGCTTTTTCTTTAAAAATACATTACACGTAACTAAAATACTCATCAACTTGTACTGATGAGTACCTTATACACGTACTTCTGAGTACTAAATGTCCTTACTTGTGAGTACCAGCCTCTCGTACTTGTGAGTACTGAATTGGTTAGGAGCGTTTTTAAGGAAAATGTGTTAAGATTAAATCGTCTAAAAATTATAAACACTAATTTATAGACAATATTGGTTTAGGGGGTAGATATTATGACAAACAAAAAACATGTTAGCGTGCAAAATTATAAGGGGAAAACGTCTAACTAATTAAACGATATAGCGTTTCCCCACATTTGAAAGGGGAAAATCATTTGAATCAAACATTATTAATTATTGATGCTCAACAAGAATTAATTGATGGGAATCAAGAAGAAGGTGCGGTTTTTAATAAAGAGCAGCTTATTAGAAATATCAATAAAGTAATTGAAAAAGCAAGAGAATCCGATGTTCCAGTTGTGTTTGTGAGGGATCTCGATGTTGCCGAAGGTAAAGGTGGAGGATTTCAAGTTCACAATGAAATTCATGTACCTACGGAGGCAAAGTTTTTCGATAAATCTGCAACGAATTCCTTTTATGGGACAGGTCTTCTAAATCATTTACGATCTCAACAGATTGAACATATTGTTGTTATGGGCTGTAAAACACAACACTGTATAGATAGTGTAGTCAGAACAGCCACTATTAGTGGTTTGGATGTAACATTAGTCGGTGATGGGCATTCAACAAACGACAATGATGTTTTAAATGCAGAACAAATCATAAAGCATCATAATAGTACTCTTCATGGTCATTACAATGTTGAGCACTTTTCAGTTGTCAGAAATGTAGAGGAAGACTTGTTTCGTCCAACTCATGACTCTTATAGGTAATATAAATCTAATAGCGGTACTAAAATGTGCCGCTTCTATTCAATAACAATCGGGCGCTTTTATGAAGTAACCAATGCCCAATTTCTCACTTACAACATCGAGAAATTGGGCTTTTTTATATTCAGATTTTCTTAATGTTGTAAATCTGCCTTTTCCTGATATTACCCCAAATAGCATATGTACAATGGAGGAACAGTAATGAATCGAAAGAAGAATGAACTGATGATAACTGATACCATACAATCAATTTACTATAATCAAGCATCTGACACATTACGCCGTGAGATCGCTTTAATGCTACATCTAGTTTGGCCAGATGTTTGTCCAATACCGGGAGAGACGATTCCGGCTGTACTCGATGCTCGTTCTTTCTATTCCTATATAGATGGACGATTGGTCAGCTATGCAGGTGTAGTCCATAAGACCATAAAGCATAACAAACAGACATTCAACATAGCTGGACTTAGTTGTGTCGCAACCCATCCGGATTATCAAAATCGAGGGTTGGGATTGCGAACGGTTGCTGCCGCTACTCGATGGATCGAACAGAGTGATACAGATTTTGGCATATTCACATGCAAACCTACTTTGGCCTATTTCTATAATCATGCCGGTGATTGGTCGGTTGTGCCGGATGTGGAGCTAATTGGTAGTCGTGATGAAGGCGCTTTATCCAGTGAATCCTTACAGGTTGTCGTTTTGATGCGCCTATTTTCAGCGAAAGCCCGTGCCTATGAGTCGATGCTACGTCATACTACCATTGATCTTGCCCTTCCAATCGGCGATTTCCTGTAGTGATTGGAAAAGGAGCCCAAGTTTATTTGAGCTCCTTTTTGTTATCACAATCATATTTTCTTATTTGCTACTCTTCCCAAAAATCTCTTCTTGCAGACGACGACCTGTCGGTGTTGCTGCAAGTCCACCTTCAGCTGTTTCACGAAGTGCTACTGGCATTGTTTGTCCGATTCTAAACATCGCTTCAATTACTTCATCACATGGAATTGTACTAGTCACACCAGCTAGCGATAAATCAGCTGCAATCATAGCATTTGATGCCCCCGCTGCATTACGTTTTACACAAGGTACTTCTACAAGCCCAGCAACTGGATCACATACTAAACCAAGCATATTCTTTAAGGCAATTGCCATAGCTGTAGCTGCTTGATCCGGCGTTCCACCAGCCATTTCAACAGCCGCTGCTGCTGCCATTCCACTTGCTGAACCAACTTCAGCTTGACATCCTCCAGACGCGCCAGAAATACAAGCATTGTTTGCAACAACCATACCAAAAGCTCCTGCTGTAAATAAAAATTCAATCATTTCTTCACGTGTTGGCTGCAATTTTTCTTTCAGTGCAAACAGTACACCTGGTACTGTTCCAGCTGATCCTGCTGTTGGTGTTGCACAAATGATTCCCATCGCTGTATTTACTTCATTTGTTGCAACTGCTTTACTCACCGCATCCAAAATTGTATGTCCAGATAAGCCATTTCCACTCTTCATGTACTCTTGAACTTTCACAGCATCACCGCCTGTTAAACCTGTCGGTGACTTCACTCCTCGAATACCACGTTCTACGGCTTGCTCCATCACGATTAAGTTCTTTTCCATTCCGGCAAGCACTTCTTCACGCGTGATACTTCTTGTCTCTATTTCACATTTAATCATAATTTCTGCAATTTTTACGTTTTGTTCTTTAGCTTGCGCCACTAGTTCCGCTGCGTTCCGAAACATGTGTGTTCCCCCTGTAATTAATCCATAATGGTTACTTGACAAATATTTGATTGCTCTTTTATTTCCTCAATTATTTCGTCTGCTAATAATTCATCTGTTTCAATGACCATAAGCGCTCTTCTGCCTTTTTCCTTACGTGAAACACTCATCGTACTGATATTAATTTCATGTTTCGCAAGTATAGAAGATACAGCTGCAATTGCTCCAAAGCGATCGTTATTTACAATAAGAAGTGCCGGACTTGTTCCTGATAGTTGAAGATCAAATCCATTTAACTCCACAACTTCAATCTTGCCGCCACCTATTGAACAAGCAACGACTTCGATTTCTTCTTCTCCTTTATACAGACGAACTCTCGCTGTATTTGGATGTGGAGCATTTGCTTCTTCTTCAATAAATTCCACTTCAATTTCGCGCTCTTTTGCAATTTCTAACGCATTTGGAATTCGTGTATCATCCGTTTCAAACCCTAATATTCCACCAATTAACGCTACATCAGTCCCGTGACCACGATATGTTTTTGCAAACGATCCATATAACGAAATCTTAACTCTCTCCGGTTCGTGACGGAACAGTTGACGAGCAACTTGCCCCATTCTTGCCGCACCTGCTGTATGTGAACTTGACGGGCCAATCATAACCGGACCAATAATATCAAATACTGTGCGATATTTCATCATAATTCCCACCTAAACCTTTATAAAAAAATTACTTACTACTATTCTATTAAGCTACCGTATCTATTGCTTTTCCAGCCGTACCACGAATTTGCTCCGCTGTACGAATTGGATAGTTTTTGAATAACAGTGAGCCAATATATCCTGAAATAATACCAGATACCATAATACATAAGAAACATAATGTTACTTTCATTGGATCGTTGAACCCGTACATAACCATAAGTCCTGCAATTGGCGTTGCTGTTCCTGTTGCATTATTAATAAGATCAAACATTGAAATAATAATTCCCGCTGTTGCTCCACCAATAAAGTTTGTTACATACACCGGAATTGGATTTGCTGAAATTAGATCCGCTTGCGTTAATGGTTCAATCGCAACTGCAATGGTCGTTCGCTTATCTCCAAACTTCATTCGTTTAAAGAATACGTAGTTCATAAAGGATGAACTGGTTACCGCTAATGCACCAATTGCCATCGGTAACCCTGTTAATCCAAGCAATGCTGTTAATGCCATTGAGCTTAACGGTGCAGTTGCAACGACTGTAATAATACCACCTAGTATAATTCCCATAATAATTGGACTTGCATCAGTTGATGATGTAATAACTCCACCGATTTGCTTCAATGTTGCTGTTACAATCGGATCCATTCCTTTTGCAATTAATCTTGTTAATGGTGCTGCAATTACAATACAAGCAATTAAATCTAATCCTTCTGGTACGCGTTTTTCAATTTGTTTTACTAAAAATGATATAAGATAACCAGCAATAAACCCTGGAAGCAATCCAAATTTTAATACAGAAGCCCCTACAAGCATAGCATAAACAGGTGATACGCCCATCGCTAATGCAACTAAAGTTGCACCAGCTACGCCGCCTAGACTACCGGCAGATTCCCCAACCTCTTTTAAAAATGGTATACCGATTAAATCACCACCAACGTATAGCTGAAAAGCTTCAACTAAGAAACTAGCAACTGCTGCACTTGCTAAAGCTCCCATTGCCTTCATACCGTTTGGTGCTTTAAAACTAAAGAGTGAAAAAAGACTTAGTACAAATAATAGTAATATCGTTCCCTTAAGAATCTCCATGATATCATCTTCCTTTTAATCAATTTTGTTACGAAAAATGACTAAAATACACTATAAATTATGATGAATTGTAATACGCTCTCATTATATCTTGTTTTTTAGAGAACGCTTACTTTTAGTGAATTTTAAAACTTCTGAATTAAAAACCCTCTACCTTTCTTATATTAATGATATATAAATTTTTATACATCACATAATTTTTGGCATGAAAAAAGACTCATTCCTCCTCATCGTTCAAGTTGGAATAAGCCTTTGAAAGATTATCAAGTGTTCTTGTCAAGCTCTTTAGTGTTTGGTTTGTTGTTGTATTGTACGATCTTACCTACTAAGATGTAAACCTAGTCTATTTTTCTGTATTTTACATAGAGGTTATATATGTGTTATTGGTTAAATAATGAGTTCATTCGGTACTGAGTACCTCACTCAGATATATCAATATAGTCTTTTTCGCTGATCTCTTCATACATTATCTTTATTTTCTCTGTTCCTTCAAGCAGAGAGGCAATGTAGTTTGTTATATCCACTCTAATTTCTTTAGCATCATTGGGTTCACTGTTTCTTGGGTCTGAACGAACTTCTAGAATATATCCATCTTCTCCTCCATAACCCTGTATAACTAACTCAAACCCTAGTATACTTTCTTTAATGTATACTGCGGGCACTTCTTCATAAATATAATCTTCTAAACCACCAAATGGAATGTCGCCAACTACTTATTAGAAATGATCTTTGCAACACCAATAGTATCTTCCTCTGATACTATTGGTAATAGACAAATAAAGTATGGATATTTTTTCATAACATCTCTCTCCTAATCAATTATATGGCTGCCTTTATTAATTTTTCTATTATATTCCCTTTTTGTAAATATACGGAGAGTAAACTTGTCTGGCCTTCCTCTTTTATCCACTTTTCTTAATCCATCCAGAGATTCTTTGAGAGTTTTATCAATTTGCCCCTGCATATGTTTAACTTCTTCAATATCTGCATCTGATCTCCATTTTGTTTTAGAAGGAAACCTTGATGCTAACTTATCACTAACAATGAATGCATCGATTTCGAAATCTGTCGGGTCAAATGTAGCATTCCCCTTATGTGGACCTTTTTGGCCAGTAGCCAAAGAACCTCTATATCCAACTTTGGCATTTGGGTCAATTTCCTTAATTTTCTTTACTACAGGACTCAATCCTGTCTTGAACAATATTCATAATATCTTCCCTAGTCTGAGCTTTTGGTGTCCCCTCAGCTTTCCCCTTCTGACACTGCCCAGTCCCAAGTCCAGCCAGCCCTAGCGGATCAATAAACCCTACTGGATTACCATTCACATAGGCAAATCGGTTAAAAGGTCTGCCATTCCATTACGTGCTATTAATATTTATTGCTGTGTGTTCCTATTTTTCGATAGCTTTCTACCAATGCCATTCCTCTTCAGTTCTTGCTGTTTGCGATCTAACATGCCTTAATGCAGATGATTCACGTTATAAATCAGAAGTACTTCCAGCTTTGGGTGACCATCCTTTCGATCACAACATCCATCCGGTAAAACTTTTGATGAAGTATGTGTGTGTGTAAATCAGCAATGATTTTTCTTTTGAAGCGTCTAAATCTACGTATTTTATGCCATGCTTCATAATATACTAGCACGTTCGTAATGTAGCTCTGACTTGGTTTGATTTTTGTAGTAATTCAGTCTAACCAAATGAACCCACAAAATTACGAGTAAGGACCTTTTTTTCGTTCATGATCTTATATAGAAAAAGGTTGTAGTTTAAAGTATAATTAGCTTCGTGTATTTGTACCTACAAATCAAATAAGTAGATATAAATTAAATTCATTATACAAAATGGAGGTATGTAAATTGAAGTTTCCATATGATTTTTTATTTGGAGCTGCTTCAGCTGCTTATCAAGTAGAAGGTGCATGGAATGAAGATGGAAAAGGCGTTACGAATTGGGATGTTTTTTCTAAAATTCCTGGTAAAACATACAATCAGACAAATGGAGATGTGGCTATTGATCATTATCATCGATACAAAGAAGATATTCGATTAATGGCTGAAATGGGATTAGAATCGTATCGTTTTTCCATTTCGTGGGCACGTATTCTACCAACGGGTGATGGAGAGATAAACGAAAAAGGCATAGAATTTTATAACCGAGTCATCGATGAATGTTTACAAAATGGGATTGTTCCGTTTGTTACTTTGTACCATTGGGATTTACCATTGACACTTGAAAAAGATGGTGGATGGACGAATAAGCGAACTGCAGAGGCTTTTGTAAAATATGCAGAAATTTGTTTTAAATCATTTGGTGATCGAGTGAAGCATTGGATTACATTTAATGAGACAGTTATGTTTTGTGGATTAGGGTATTTAAAAGGAGCACATCCACCAGGCGTTCAAAATGATGTTCCAAATTATTTTCAGGCTACTCACTATGTGTTTTATGCACATGCTAAAACAGTTAAAATGTACAAACAGTTAAAGCAATATGGAGAAATTGGCATTACACACGTTTTCTTACCTGCCTATAGTATAGATGATCAGCCGGATAATATATTAGCGGAACGTCATGCGAATGAATATGAGACATTTTGGTTTTATGATCCAATTCTGAAAGGAGAGTATCCATCTTATGTTATACAGCAATTAAAGTTAAAGGGATGGATGCCTAACTGGACTACTGAAGAATTAGAGATTATAAAACAAAACGCTGAGAAAAACGATTTTATCGGTTTGAACTATTACCAACCCATGCGAGTGGAACGATATCATAAGGATACTACGAATGAGATGCATTCTAGAGAAACATCTACTCTTGCCCCAGGTAATCCTTCTTTTGATGGTTTTTATCGAACAGTGCGTATGCAAGACAAAACATATACAAAATGGGGATGGGAAATATCGCCGAAAGGTTTTTTAGATGGCTTGCATATGTTAAAAGAGCGATATGGTAACATTAAAATGTATGTGACGGAAAACGGGCTTGGTGATGAAGATCCAATTATTGATGGAGAAATTGTAGATGTTCCTCGAATTAAATATATTGAAGAACATTTAAAAGTTATAAAGCGTGCCATCCAAGAAGGAATTCATGTAAAAGGATATTATGCATGGTCTGTTATTGACCTGTTAAGTTGGTTAAATGGTTATAAAAAGCAGTATGGTTTTATTTTTGTAGATCATAATGATAATTTAAAGCGTAAAAAGAAGCTTTCGTTTCACTGGTATAAGCATATCATTGAAACAAGGGGTCAAGAGTTATAAAAGAGAAAAGTTCGTTTTAGGAGACGGAATATGAGTGTAAAATATAAAAAAATTGCCGATATTTTAGAGAAAGATATTCGCGATGGAAAATTCAATGAAACAAAAAAGTTACCAACTGAAGAAGAGTTAATGAATATATTCCAAGTTAGTCGAAATACGATACGTAAAGTTGTTAGTCAGCTTGTCAACCGAGGTTATATTTTTCAAGTGCAAGGAAGTGGGATGTTTTTACGCGAAGCCCCTATAACAGATTATATTCATTTAGGAAGTCTACGTGGTTTAACGAAAAATCTTGTTTCACAAAATATCGAAACCAAGGTATTAGAGTTACATGTAATGGAAGCCGACGACACATTAGCAGAACGGATGCAATGTCAGGTAGGAACGAAACTATATTTTGTGAAGCGATTACGAATTGTAGACGGTAAACCATTTTCGATTGAAATAAGCTTCTTTAAAAAAGACGTTGTTCCATATTTACATGAAGAAATCGCATCGAGTTCCATATATAGTTATTTAATTGAAGACTTGCAGCTCAACATCGGTTTTGCAGATAAAGTGATTAGTTGTGAAAAAATCGATAAAGAAAGTGCACAATTATTAGAAGTAAATGAACACGATCCAACGCTTCTTATTGAAAATACAGTATACCTTGTAAATGGAACGATATTCGAGTTATCTCAATCCATGTTTCATTATCAGAAGACAAAGCTTTTAAATCGAATTAATTTTAAATAAAAGGGCAAGGACAAGCGTAGTATATATCCAAACATTTTCAAGCATATACCAAAGAAAAAGGCATTATCATAAGCATGTCTCGTACAGGAAACTGCCATGATAATGCCTTTAAGATAATCTTTTGATTCTCATTTAAAATCAACATACTATACCCACAAAATCTAAAGCAATTACATAATGCTAGTTTTTCAATAAATCATTGATAACGGTCCAAACTGGAAGTAAGTTAATATATGCTGCTACACTCCCTACTCCAACAATTTTTACACTAGCATTCCACGCAAAATACGCAACTACTGAGGCAAAGGTACTCACATATCCTGATACAAACAAAGCATTTCCCAATTGTTTTACCGGTACATACATTGCCTTTGGAGCAGAGTTTTCAGGTAGTAGAATACCCGACTCTTCAATTTTTCGTTCTATTTTCAAAATACGACTGTCTCATTCCTTAACATTTTAATTGAATATCAGCGATGGCATACACAACTGCTGTACCACTTATTTTCACTCTGTCTCCTAAAGATTTGCAATATAGCGTTCCACCACGCTTAGAGAGCTGTCTCGCTACCATTTCGTCCTTACCTAAGCGTTTTGCCCAGTAGGGAATAAAACTGCAATGCCCAGAACCGCACACGGGATCTTCAATTACGTTCAACTTTGGGAAAAAGCATCTAGAAACAAAATCATAATGTTCACTTTTCGCTGTAATTAAAACCCCCAAACCATCTGACAATTTTTCCAGCTTAGAAAAATCAGGGGATGCATTTTGAACATCCTCTTCCGTTTCTAATACAAACATTAAATCTCTGCCCAAATAGGTTTCGATAGGCTTTACCCCAAGAGCTTCGACCATTTGCTTTGTCAACGTATGTTTTTCAGGCATTCTGCTAGGTAAATCCATTTCATAAAGTTCATCTTTTTTTAATACAACAAGCTCCCCACTCATTGTCTGAAACTTAATTCTGTCCACATTATTTTCATAATAGTTGGCAATTACATACGCTGTTGCCAAAGTAGCATGGCCACAGAGATCAATCTCTCCCCCGGGAGTAAACCATCTTAATCGATAGCCGTCCCCCTCTTTCACAGCAAACGCTGTTTCAGAAAGGTTATTTTCAGTAGCAATTTTTTGCATAATATCTTCTGAAAGCCATTCCTTCATGATACAAACAGCAGCGGGATTTCCTTCAAATATATTTTCGGCAAACGCATCTACAATGTAATATTTCATTGTATGAACCTCCTTGATTTTATACACACTAATCAAATTTTACTGATACATTTCTTATTTGCTGTCCCATTAAATGCAACACCAAATGTCTAATCTGTAAGTAAAAGAACCTATTAACATATTCTTCAAAAAGAGCAAGATGACGAAAATAAGATGAATAAAGCTGTTCTAAGTAAAATATAGTAACAAAATACAAAATGGTGGAGATCACTATTACTCATCTTCATCTTCTCTATAGTAGAAATGTAATGTTAAATGCGCCTTCAAATGTTATAGTGTGTTTAATTATTAGTGCCATTCTACGATACAACCATATATAACACTCAACGTACTTGTATAACACCTAAAGGAGATTAAATATGCATATTGAGATTCAACGTAAGGCTGAAATACCACTTTCAAAGCAAATATACTTATCTATTGTGGATCACATCCGTTCAGGACTGCTTCAAGAAGGTGTACAATTACCGTCAGTACGTGAACTATCTAAACAGCTCGAAGTAAGTTTAGTTACAGTAGTAAAGGCATACACCAAACTGGAACAAGAGAATTTTGTCACTTCTATCCAAGGAAAGGGAACATTCGTAAAGGCGAACAGAAAAGAAATAGTGGATAGACAAAAGGAGGTTCACTCTTACAATTGGCAACTATCTGTTCAAGATTATTTACCTAGATCTCAGTTTGCTCAGTTTCATCATGCCCCTGAGAAGATTCACCTTTCATCCTCTATGATTGATCCGGGACTTCTACCTAATCGATATTTAGAGCGAGAGATATACCAAATGCTTTCTGAAAACCCAAGAATTTTATCACAATATGGAGAAATTCAAGGTGATGAACAACTTAGAAACGCAATGTATGAGTATGTAAAAGAATGTGAAGCTCCTACTACACCTGAGAACATTTTAGTTACAAGTGGTTCACAGCAAGGAATAGATCTTGTTGCACGCACATTTGTTGGACCAGGTGATGTGGTTGTAATGGAAGCCCCTACGTATCCAGGAGCTATTGATGTTTTTAGAGGTAGAGGAGCTACAATACTTACTGTTCCTGTTGATCAAGATGGGATGCGAGTAGATATACTTCAAAATTTATGTGACAAATATAAACCCAAAGTTATTTATACGATTCCAACTTTTCATAATCCAACAGGTGCTGTTATGACGTTTAAACGGCGAAAACAAATTCTTAATTTAGCTCAAAGTATCCAAAGTATTATTATAGAGGATGATCCATGGAGTGAAATTTACTTTGATAAGAAACCACCGGCCTCCATTAAAAGTATGGATCAGTATGGCCATGTAGTTTATGTAAAAGGTTTAAGTAAAACACTAGCGCCAGGTTGTAGAATTGGAATATTAGCTGCTTCTGGTTCCATATTCAAACGTCTATTGGCAGCCAAAGCAAATACTGATTTAGGAAGTCCTTTGCTCACACAAAAATCAATATTACCATTTATCAAATCCAAAAAAATGATTGATCATACAAAAAAACTACGAACTGCTCTAAAGATAAGACGAGATTTGGTTCTTGAGTTACTTTCCAAACATGCTCCTTTTGAGGTATCGTGGATAATCCCGAAAGGAGGATTAAACGTATGGATTAGTCTTCCCTCTTGGATAGATACGAATCACCTCCTATTAGAAGCAAAGAAACAGCAACTAACATTCTTACCTGGATCAGCATGCTACCCTGTGGAGTTAGAAAATCATCATTTACGATTGAGCTACTCTTATATGAGTGAACAACTATTACATGAAGGAGTTACAACATTATGTAGCATTTTTCATTCAGTCATTTCATCAAAAAAACAGCATGACAACTCGCCATTTTTTTGATGCCCGATTTTCCTTTGATCCTGAAGGAAAATCGTTTTTTAGATTGTTTGTGTAACCTCTTCAACAACCTTGATTGAAGAGGTTCTCCTTTTGTAAGGGTGGATCACTCCCCCTAAGCGACACTCTTCGACCACTCCAAACAAATTAACAGCAAAAAGTCGATCCCTGAGCATACAGGAAATCGACTTTTTGTTTTTATAATTTTACTTAGCGTGTTTTTTTCGAAATGCTGGCTTTACCCCATCGCCATCAACTTAAGAATCCACTATGGTCCACTATAGATGGATAGTAGTTATTTTTTATCGGGCTAACCCATACATGATAAAAGTGTGCATGACAAATAGACCCTAGCGGGTCTAAATTTTTGATACTATGCAGCTCGATCTTGAGACATGGTATAATTGTATACGACACCCAGTATATCAAAGACTGTCTTTTTCTCGTATCGATGAGATTTCCGCCCGTTACGCTGTAGGAGGTTGAACAGGCGAAGGAGAATCTTTGACATTTCTGTGGTGTCTTTTTCTATGGACCTATGTAGAAGTGGAAAGTAATCTTGAATCATATGTATGGCCTTGTACTCACTCAGTTCCTTTTTTCGTTTTCTTAGTAGAAGGTCCCGCATTCGAAACATGGTGGAGGAACAAATAAGAATACTGATAAGTTGCCCGTACAGGTGACATTCTAAGCGTTCTTGTTTGATTTCTTTACAATGATCAATACCAAAGAAAGACTTCCATGTTTTAAAGAGAATTTCGACTTGCCAGCGTAATGAATACAAAGGATGAACATTTTCGGTAGGAACCTCTGTCGAGGGGGCATTCGTAATATAAATATTGATAGCACTTAATCGTTTACTTCTCTCCGAGTACACGATTCCTTTCTTTTTTTCTTTAATAGCTTGATCCCTCCGTCGCTTTTGAATCTGTTCTTCTGTCAGCCGATGAATAATAACCCGGGTTGGTAGCTTTTGATACTGACCTATGTAAACATTGGATATCTCATGCGTCTCGCCTGGTTGGATTTGATTCATAAGGTCTTCCATATTTAACTGGATATACTCAGATTGCTTCTTTATTTTTCCATCTTTGAAGTATTCCGGGTGAGGATTTTTTTGGTATACACGATTATTTAACTTTAAACGAGAAATATAATAAGCTCCTCTCATATCCATATGTTCGAAATCCTGTAAATCGAAGTAGCCTAAATCACGAATACATAAGTCATTTTTCTGAACAGTCTCTAGACAAATAGAACCGTAGGTTCGGTCGTTTTGTTTTCCTGGTCCCGCCTCAACGTGTAGGAACTGTCCACTAAGAAGGTCATATTCTAACTGAATTTTAACACCGGCTGTATGGCTACTTCCCCCAAATCCTTTATAAGCAGAAGTAAAGATATCCGGAAGCTGAAAAGTAGTGGAATCTAGTATGCGGATTCTATGAAACAAAGTTGCGTAACCATGAGGTAATGTATCGGCAGCGTATAGCTTTTGAATAAGAAGGTGTGAAAATAGTCGTTGAAGAAATTGTACGGCTTGCCTATTAAATCGCTTATTTAGTCCTTCCGGACTCATTAATATCCCAGTGTATGCCTCTAAACGACTACATAATTTCATTAAAGATGTGCTCGCAACCTTTTGACTTAACCATACACAAAGTGCAACTAACTCCTGAGACTGATACTTACTTTTCCGTTTGGTAAAACCAGCTTCTCTGGCAAGCTCTTCAAGAGCTTCAGGCACTAAGCAACGCTGGAGCTCTTGAGAAAAAAGCTGTAGCTCGTCTAAGATTTCCATAAAATACGCCATCCTCTCCTAGGAATCTACGGAAAGAATAGCGTATTTTTCGTTTTGGGGGTACTAAATTATTTTAAGTTGATGGCGATGTGGCTTTACCCATTTCTTATTTTAAGAGAAGGATTAGACATATACATAACATTCAAAATTTAACTGAATATTACAACATTTCAGTTAAATAATTCCAATCACATTCAAAAAGACAATAATAATCGCAATCGGAGCGACAAATCGAAGCAAAAATACCCAGCAAGTAAACAAGGACTTCCCGTAGTTTCCACCTACGAAAAATTCAGCCTCCAATATCTTTTTCTCCATTTTAAACGATACGAAAATACTAATAAACAACGCTCCAAGTGGCATTAAAATATTAAGTGATAAAAAATCTACTGCATCAAAAATATTTTTACCAAAGATTGTAATATCACTCCATATACCAAATGAAAGTGCTGACGGAATACCTACTAAGAAAATACATAGACCAATTGTCCATGACAATTTTTTTCTTCTTTCTTGCTGACCATTCGCTATGGCTGAAACAACTGTTTCAAGTAAAGAAAATGCAGATGTTAAAGTTGCAAAGGCGAATAGTGCAAGAAATACTGTTAAGAAGAAACTTCCAAATGGAATTTGACTAAACACGGATGGTAAAATGATAAATAGCAAACCTGGTCCCTCTGTTGGCTCCATTCCTAATGAAAATACTGCTGGAAAAATAGCAAGGCCGGCAAATAGAGAAACAAATAAATTCAATGCAACAATCGTTACTGCTGATCGTGGTAAACTTTCTTTTTTATTTAAATAAGAACTGTACGTAATCATAATGGAAATCCCAATACTAATCGCAAAGAATGATTGACCCATTGCGAATAAAATACTTTCTGAAGTGATTTTTGAGAAATCAGGTTGTAAGAAAAACGTAACACCCCTCATCGCATCATCTAGTGTTAATGAACGAATAATAAGAGCAATAAACAGAATGAACAATGCTGGTAACATGTATTTACTCGCTTTTTCAATTCCATTTTGTACACCTTTTGATACAACATATATCGTAATAAACATAAAAGCAAAATGCCCGACAATGGCCCAAACTGGATTCCCAATTGTTTCGGTAAATACCGCGCTATAATTTTGCTGTGGTGCAATAAGTTGTCCTGTTATTCCTCTGAATAAATAAATTAGTACCCAACCACCAACAACACTGTAGAATGATAGCAATATAAAGCAAGTACCAACGCCAAGACGTCCAATCCAGTGCCACCCTGTATTTGGTGCAATATTTTTAAATGCTTGAATTGCTTGTTTATGTGTACTACGCCCTATCATAAATTCAGCTACCAATAACGGAAGACCTATTAATACAGTAAACAATATAAAGATTAAAAAGAATGCTCCTCCCCCGCTCTTTCCAGCGATATAAGGAAACTTCCATATTGCGCCAAGGCCAATTGCAGATCCTGCTGCGGCCATTATAAATCCTAATTTCGAAGTCCATTGCTCCGTCTGTTTCATCAAATTTTCCTCCTAATTAAATGACTTTATATTAATAAACAAATATTATTGACCAATCCATAAAACCTCCATTTCTTCCTGTATAAAATAAAAAATGGCCTAGCATCCCCTTATATAAAGAGACGCTAAGCCATTTACTTAACGCGGTACCACTCTTATTGATTCCATAATGAATCCACCTTAGTAGTAATCGTTTGATTACGAACCTGATATCGAAGGTTAGTCGTTAAGATTTACTAAGAATTAGACTTCCGTTCCACCTTACTGCTCCTAGGCGAGTTCAAGATGTCATTTGACTATGTCGCACCAACCCATAGCTCTCTGCACAAATACATGACCTTACTACTCCTATTCATCGCATTCCAATATTCCGAATATATTTTCCTTTGAAATTACTAAGAATTATATAGGGTATATTTGCGACTGTCAAGCAAGATATTAATTTTTTTTATCAAAAAAAGAAACTATAAAAACAGAAAAGAAAATTTTCGCAAATTTAAAACACAAGGAGCGATCATTGTTGTTGTCAAAGTTTCAATACGCGCTCCTTGTATAAAAGCAATCTAAAATACACTTTTGTACGTATACTCTGCGGATTCACTTGCTTACTCTACCGTCAGAGGGCACCTATCCTAATCTAGCAGATTCCTCAAAGCTACGCGCCAAATTAGCCATTTCAATAGCGGAAGTAGCCGCTTCACATCCTTTGTTACCAGCCTTTGTCCCAGCACGTTCAATAGCTTGTTCAATATTATCAGTTGTCAGAACACCAAAAATAACAGGTACTCCACTGGTCATAGAAAGAGCTGCTACTCCTTTTGCACATTCATTACATACATAATCAAAGTGAGGAGTTGATCCGCGAATCACCGCTCCTAACGTAATAATCGCATCAAAACGCGCTGTTTCAGCCATTTTTTTTGCCATAAGTGGAATCTCAAATGCTCCCGGAACCCATGCAATTTCAATCTGTTTTTCTTCCACGCCATGTCGTTTTAGTGTATCTATAGCCCCACTTACCAGCTTACTGACAATTAACTCATTAAATCGACCAGCAACTACTCCGATACGTAATCCTGAACCTACGAGATTGCCTTCCCAGATTTTCATAGCCATCCTCATTTCCTCTTTATAGTAAAGTTAGCATATGCCCTAATTTTTGTTGCTTGGTATGCAGATATCTTTGATTGTGCTTATGACTATTTATTTGGAGTGGTACTCGCTCTACTACTTCCAAACCATAACCATTGAGCGCAACGATTTTTCTTGGATTATTGGTTAACAAGCGCAATTTCTTGGCACCCAAGTCGCGCAATATCTGTGCACCAATTCCGTATTCACGCAAATCAGCAGGAAAGCCTAGCCGTTCATTGGCTTCAACAGTGTCTAAGCCTTCTTCCTGCAACTGATATGCTTTTAATTTGTTTATTAAACCAATCCCACGCCCTTCTTGCCTCATATATAGAAGGATTCCCGTTCCTGCTTTATCGATTTGTTGTAAGGCCGCATGCAATTGAGGTCCGCAGTCGCAACGAAGAGAACCAAATATATCACCTGTTAAACATTCAGAATGTACACGCACTAAAACAGGATGTGCAGTACAAATATTTCCCTTAACAAGGGCTACATGCTCCTTTCCGTCCAACGTATTGGAGTAGGCAAAAATACGAAAATCTCCGTATTCCGTAGGCAAAATTGTCTCCGCTTCCTTTTTCACCAACGATTCACTTTGCATGCGATAATGAATCAATTGTTCGATCGAAACAATCTTTAGGTTTAAACGTTTCGCTATTTCTAGTAAAGCAGGTAAACGGGCCATGCTTCCGTCCTCTTGCATGATTTCGCAAATCACACCAGCAGGATAACCACCAGCAAGCCTTGCCAGATCTACTGCCGCTTCTGTATGTCCTGCTCTTTTTAATACTCCACCTTCCTTGGCGACCAACGGAAAGATATGCCCAGGACGTCGGAAACGATCAGCTACTGCTTGCGGATCGAGCATCGCCATGATCGTTTGCGAACGCTCATGCGCTGATATACCAGTATGCGTGTCCCTTTCATCAATTGAAACTGTAAAAGCTGTTCCATGATGATCTGTATTATTTTCAACCATCTGTCTTAACTGCAGCTCGCGAGCTCTTTTGTCCTCAATCGAAACGCAAACCAACCCTCTCCCATGAGTAACCATGAAATTGATCATTTCAGGTGTTGCCTTCTCCGCCATACATAGAAAGTCTCCCTCATTTTCCCGATTCTCGTCATCAACAACAATGATGGGCTTTCCTTGACGCAATGATTCCAAGGCCTCTTCTATCGTGTGAAGCATGTAGATTCCTCCCCTAGCCTATTGGTATTACACAAACCCATTGTCACATAAAAAGCTTTCTGTTACAGATTGTTGCTTGGTACCAGCAGGATGCAAAGAATTGAACAAATCTCCTTGAGGAGCTAGTAGCCTTTCCACGTACTTTCCGATTACATCATTTTCAAGGTTTACGTAATCTCCCACCTGTTTCTTTCCGAGCGTTGTAACTGTTGCTGTATGCGGAATGATCGAGATGGAAAAGGAGTTGGCTTTGATGTCAAACACGGTTAGGCTTATTCCATCTACTGTAATGGAACCTCGGGGAATGAGATAACGTTTTATATCTGCTCCCGCTTCGATTTCAAATAGAATGGCATTTTCATTTTGTCTTTTAGATATAATTCTCCCTGTACCATCAACATGCCCTGATACCAGATGTCCACCTAGTCTATCTCCTAAAGACATTGCCCGTTCCAAATTTACTGGATCACCATTACGGAGCTCGCTTAGAGTCGTCCTCTTCAGCGTCTCTGGCATGACATCAACGACAAAACCGTTTCCTGTAAACTCGGTAACCGTCAAACAAACTCCATTCACTGCAATGGAATCACCTAGTTTACTCTCCTCTACCACCAAACTAGCTTTTATATGCAGACTTCCAGCTTTTTGACCGGTTAAAATTCCATTGATCCTTCCCATTTCCTCGATAATTCCCGTGAACATGATCGTCTTCACTCCTTATGAATTGATTGGATCTGTCCAAAGTGGGTAACCCGTTATCCTCAGTTCCTGTTCACTCACCGTCTCTACGGTTACATCCCTCAGCCTGATTGCATCTTTCATAAAGGGGATGCCGAATCCCCCATAGGCAACTGGAGCCTGCTCTCCACCCACGAGTGTAAAAGCGACATAGGCGATTACTTTTTGTATTGCTTTTGCTTCTAAAAAAGCCCCACTTATCTTGCTACCACCTTCCACAAGTACCGAGACAATTTCAGCCTCTCCCAAGGTTTGTAGAACAAAAGGTATCGTTAGTTGATCTTCCTGCTGCACCGTAATCCGGATTCCTTTTGCACGCAGGAACGCTGCTTTTTGTTGAGAAGCTCTTCTTGTGGTAAAAATCCAGACCAAAGATGTAGAATCCTTCAAAATAGTAGCTGTCTTTGGAATACGAAGTGTTTGATCAAGAATGACACGTATCGGCTGCTTTCCATTTTCATACAACCGAGCTGTAAGTAAAGGATCATCTTGTATTACGGTGCTGATGCCCACTAAAATAGCGTCAGATTTGGCTCTTTCCTCATGAACTTCTCTTCGTGCAATTTCACTTGTAATCCATTTGCTATCGCCTGTTGTTGTGGCCAACTTCCCATCTAATGTACTAGCCGTCTTCAACGTAACAAACGGCCTTCTCGTGTTGATATAATGAAAAAACGACTCATTACATTGTCGGGCTTCTTTCTCCAATACACCGATTTGTACATCAACACCTGCATTTTTTAGTACTGCTAAACCTTTACCTGCCACCAGTGGATTGGAATCTACTGTAGCGATGACAACCCGCGCAACTCCTGCCTCCAGTAGCGCTTGTACACATGGTGGTGTTTTTCCATAATGACTGCATGGCTCTAGGGTTACGTATACAGTCGCCCCCATTGCCTTTTCCCCAGCCATTCGTAAGGCGTGAATTTCAGCGTGGGATTCACCTGCTCGCAGATGTGCTCCCATTCCTACGATGCTCCCGTGCTTAACAATAACAGCACCCACTGTAGGATTAGGAGATGTCTGATGCCTTGCTCCCTCTGCCAATTGGATTGCTAGCTTCATAAAAGATTGCTCCAAAAGCGCTTGATTCTCACATTCTCTCCTCTCGTGTTTTTGATACTCACTCATAAAGCGTTCCTCCTTTCGGTGTTTTTTCCCATTACTTTTATACTGCTTTTACTCTTGCAAACGCACCTTGGTTACTTACATAACCTATTTTTTTACAATAAAAAATGCCCTTTTCAGTAAAAGGGCATAGAGAAATACAGCCTATCATGTCATTTTTCTAAAAAAGGCTACAAAAAAAGAGTTACCCACCGCTTACGCGTAACGCCTTCAAAAAACATTTTTGAATACGTCTAAATAAACTGTCTTCTCATTTTTGAAAAAACAGTCTTCGGTGGCCGCCACAATTTAATCTTGTGCCTCACTGAAAAATGTGATAAGCCTTGTACCTTCTCCCATCCGGACTATACCGTCGGCCTTGGATTTTCACCAAGTCAGTCGCAAAAACGGTTTGCGAGTCGCGGGCTCAGACATAATTGTCATTACCGCCGGTCGGGAATTTCACCCTGCCCTGAAGGTGGTTATGCAATTGCCAGTAGTATAACACAAGTATCCATACATGGGAACGGATACTTTCTATCTTCTTGTCCAATGCTTTTGCCTTCTATTCATAATCAGCAACAGCCTGATGCCTATATCAAAAAAACGCGATTCTTTTTGTAGGAGTATACAGAAAGGATGGCGTTTTTGTATGAGTTTAATCATTTCAAATCTACTACATTTTCTCCATGCTCATGATCGCTTGATTGTATGCTGATCGGAGGGCTCTGTAGCCAAGAATTATGATAACCAGAGCAAGCACACCTGCCACTACGGCCACGAAAAACCCTGACCGTGCGCCAAATCTATCCACAAACCATCCAGCTACAGCTGATCCTAGAGCAACCCCGATGCCCAAGCCTGTGATTGCCCAGGTCATTCCTTCCGTAATCTGGGACTCCGGAACAATTTTTTCCACCAATCCCATCGTGATGATCATAGTGGGAGCCACAGACATTCCAGCGAAAAAAATAGCGACTGCTAACGTAGCAATTCTATCTACGAACAGAAGTGGAAGCATCGTCATCGTCGATATTGCAACGGCTCCCAGAAACTGACGATAAAGCGGAGCGTTCAACGTAAGAGTTCCGAAAATCAATCCGGCTAGACATGAACCGATAGCATAGACGGAAAGCACCATGCTGGCGGCTACCGTATTTCCCTGATTTTCAGAAAAAGCTACACTTACTACATCCACTGTCCCAAATATGGTTCCTATGGCTGCGAGTGTGTACACCAGCACTCTCAAAGAACCAATCTTGATCACCGCTCCCTTGCTTCTAGTGCTAAGGGGACGCACAGCAGGTTCGGTACTCTTTTGTGCCGTGAATAGCAATACCCCTATTGCTAGAAATACGCACGACAGAAGAGGACCCGCTTCTGGGAAAACCATAACGCTTAAACCAACAGAAATGACCGGGCCGATGATAAAGCAAATTTCATCAACAACCGACTCGAAGGAAAAAGCGGTATGCAGCTTTGGCGAGCCTCGGTAAAGCTCGGTCCATCGGGCACGTACCATCGCTGGCATACTAGGCATGCATCCTGCCAATAATGCGAAAAGGAATAACGTCCAATCTGGCGCTTGATATCTGGTACACAGTAGTAAGGCGATAATAGATAGCACGCAAACCACTGTGGCTGGTAGCAAAACACGGGATTGACCTAATCGATCCACCAAACGGGAAATTTGAGGGGCCATCAAAGCTGTCGCTAACGCAAAGGTAGCGGCAACAGTACCGGCAAGCCAATACTCGCCGCGTAACTGAGACAACATAGTTACAAGACCGATGCCAGTCATAGATATAGGCATCCGCGCAATAAAACCAGCAGCCGAGAAACCCTTTGCGCCAGGGGCATCGAATAACTCACGATATGGATTAGGCATAATCTCCCTCCAAATAAATACCGTTTCGCAATGCAATCTTCATTCCTTACAACCTCCTTGTTGGATTCGTCAGTCAGATTAAACAACTTTACATACGTCGTGTATGTGAATACCATAATACACATACATAACGTATGTCAATACTCATTTTAAACATCCCACCAGTTTCTTCACATGAATAACACCTGTACAATCGCTTATTTTCAAAGGATTATTCCTTTGTGTGTCGAACAATAATAAACATGGGATTGAGTCAGAAAAGAGGACAATTCATTATGTACAACGTGTGAAAACAGGAGGAAAAATGGCTCGAAAAGCGCGGACGGAAATGATTGCAGAAACATGCGCCAAGTTAGTGGGCGCGGCAAGGAAGGCTTTTGGCACGATTGGGTACGCAGACACATCCATGGATGAACTCACAGCTTCTGTGGGACTAACGCGCGGTGCGCTCTATCATCATTTTGGTGATAAAAAGGGTTTATTGGCAGCCGTTGTTCAAGAAATCGATGTGGAAATGGATGACAGATTGGCAAAGATCTCAGAGACAGCAGAAGGAAATTGGGAAGGCTTCGTCAGTCGCTGTCGTGCTTATCTCGCTATGGCGCTTGAGCCAGAGATCCAGCGAATCGTGCTAAGAGACGCACCATCAGTACTAGGCAATGATTATTCTCGATCATCACAGTCTCATTGCCTAGCAACAATGGCTCACATGCTTGAACAATTGATGGAGGACCAACTAATTGCAACGACTGACTGTGAAGCCTTAGCACGTCTATTGAATGGAGGTCTCGTAGACGCTGCTTTATGGATCGCAAACTCCGAGAATGCCGAGTCTGACTTAGCCAAGGCTTTAAAGAGCCTCTCTGTCATACTGAATGGCTTGCTTTTAACGAAGGATTATAGAGCGGAATAAAAGACACTTCCACTCCTGTACGGAAGAACATCATGACGCACTACGTCCCTCCATCTTATCGTCACTAATTTTACAACATAAATGCCGGTATCCTTATCATAGAGGATACCGGCATTTATGTTGTCAGATAAGGATCACTTGGAGTACAGTCTATCAGCTAACATTCCAAACTGGTATTGCTTCGTGCATATTTATCATCCCTGAAAGAGTTGTATGAGATTACCACATGTATCATTAAACACAGCAATGGAGGTCTCATTCATGTCTATAGGCTTTGTCTTAAACACCACACCTAGCCCGATCATCCTTTCGTACTCTTTGTGAATATCCTCAACAGCAAACGCCGTTACAGGTATGCCTGCCTCAAACATTTCCTTTTGGAATGTCTTGGCAGCAGGATGTCCTAGTGGCTCAAGAAGCAATTCAATATCGTTCGGTCCTTCTGGCGAGACAACCGTTAACCATTTAAAATCTCCAGCTGGCAATTCTCTTTTTTTCACAAAGCCCAAAACATCCGTATAAAATGTGAGGGCCTTATTCTGGTCATCGACAAATATACTAGTTAGTTTAATCTTCATTGGAATCCTCCTTTCCTACAAGATGCAATTCAAGCTGAATATCTTGCATAAACCGAGTTGATGAGAGTTCGTGCTTTGATCCATTTTTATTATTATCTATCAAACTCTATTTTCCATTCCTGCTTCTTTAAACCGCTGATTGACCTACTTCTTTCTTGAAGCTTCCCTTGACAGCCATATAATCCCTCAGCTACAAACAAGTGAAATGCGGTTTCTTTGTCATAAGAAAAGAATATATGTAAAAACTTCTAGTTTTTTATTTAGTTATATTGACAATATCAAAATGACTATGTAAAATAATCTCAAGAACTTGTAGAAAGGAGCTGTCTTCTTTGCAAATTCCTCCAAAGGAAAAGCCAGTCTATCGCTCTCCTGATGGTTTACCTACCGACATTTGTATTTTTACGATTACATCGGAGCCCAGAAAAGATACCAACCACAAATCACTTCCCGATCGTAAGTTAAAAATATTGCTGATTCAGCGTGATCCTCAAAGTGATCGCTTTCCAGGATATTGGGCTTTTCCAGGCGGTTTTCTCAATGAACACGAAACGCTTGATCAATGTGCTGAACGTGAATTACGTGAGGAAACACATATCTTAAATGACAAAGTACATATTAAACAGCTAAAAGCCTACTACACTCCAGGACGTGATCCTGGTGGATGGATTCCAACAGTTGTTTATTATGCCCTTGTTAATGAGCAGGCATTGGCTGGATATAAAGCTGATGACGATGCCGTAGATGCACGTTTGTTCACAGTTGAGGAAGCAATGTCTATGAATTTGGCGTTTGACCACAACGAAATTTTGAAGGATGCTCTACAAAAAATTCAAGAGATTATGGTTCAAACAAATATTGCAAAAGAATTTCTACCAGAAGAATTTACGTTATCTGAATTACTTCAGGTCATTGAAACGGTGGTACCCGATTTTAAAGTAGATCGCTCTAATTTTAGCAGACGATTGGTGTCAACGATAAATAGAAAAGGGATTATTGAAGAAGTCAGAGATGCTGAAGGTTCCGCTAAATACTCGACTAAATACTCACAAAACCGAGCCAAACTATATAAATTTACAAATTACGTGCCATTTGTGAGCATCTATTAATCCCTCTTTTTTTTAATATCTAATATAGTCGTTTTAACAATGTTAAATCGAATTTACAAAACGGAGGTATTTATTTATGAACCAAAAAGCTATCCTGATCATCGATTATACAAATGATTTTGTTGCAACCAACGGTGCTTTGACGTGCGGAGAACCTGCCCAAAAAATTGAAGAGCGCATTGTTCATCTTACCAATCACTTTCTACAAGAGGGAGAATTCGTAGTGATGGCTATAGATGCACACGAAGAAAGAGATCCCTTCCATCCTGAATCGAAGCTCTATCCCCCCCACAATATGCTCGGGAGTGAGGGACGCCAATTATATGGCGAACTGCAAAACCTCTATAAACAAAAGGAAGCGTTTATTTATTGGATGGATAAAACCAGATATAGCGCATTTGAAGGAACTGATTTAGCGTTACAGCTTTATACGCGCGGTATTCGTCAAATTCATCTTGTTGGTACATGCACTGATATATGTATACTCCATACGGCGGTATCTGCTTGGTACCTAGGCTTTGAAGTTATTATTCATGAGGACGCAGTTGCAAGCTTTAACTCTGTTGGACACGATTGGGCATTACAGCATTGTAAAAACCAAATGGGAATGCAGGTTGTAACTAACTATTGATCGATCATGTATGCTTTTCTCTCAAAAGATGCTGTAAAAGAAAGGACTGACCGAAGATGACAAAAACAATCTTTGATATTGTTGATCCAAAAATATATCGCTATATTCATGTGTGCCATTTTTGTAAACAACCTACTTTTAGAATGTCACCTGAAGAAACACCCTGCCCTATTTGTGGAGAACAAGATTTTGAAATACTCCCATTCTACGATCCTTCTAAAGATTATGGTCTTGATGTGGATGAATACGCGATTACAATGATGTATGCTTTATACAAAAAGAACCTTCACCACACGGAAGTTGTATTTGATGATTTTTATCGTAAAGCTCCATTTGTTAAGCCAGGCAGTGATTTTACTGGCGACTTAGGGGGGTATGTTGCTTTTGGAGGTCTAGAACAACTCATTGATATTGTCGAGAATCTTTACTTTAATGAGAGCGACATTGAATATCTGCGTTCCAAAAACTTGTATGAGGAAGCTTTTCTAGCAGAACTTCGCACACTACGTTTTACTGGAAGCTTACATGCAATGAAAGAAGGCCAAATCGTGTTTCCAAACACTCCCTACATACGAATTGTTGCCCCTATCATGGAGTGTATCTGGATAGAAGCCCAGTTGCTTAATACAGTGAACAGCGAATCCCTGCTCATGACAAAAGCATCTCGAATTGTGACAGCAGCAGATGGGCAAAGTGTTATTGAAATGGGAAAAAGACGTGCTCAGGGACGAGACGCATCAGTACAAGGAGCTAGATCCGCCTATATTGCAGCATTTGACTACTCCTCTAATATGAAAGCAGGGAAAAAATATGGTGTTCCAACTACAGGTACACATGCTCATTTATTTGTTCAATTTTTCCCAACTGAGCTTGACGCCTTTCTCGCCTTTTCAGAAGTTTTCCCTGCCAAAAGTATCCTTCTTGTTGATACATTTGATGTCTTAGGTTCAGGTATCCCGAATGCGATTAAAGTAGCTAAACGAATGCAAGAGTATGGACAAAAGCTTACTGGCATTCGTTTAGATAGTGGAGATTTAGCCTTTTTATCCAAGAGAGCGCGAAAAATGCTAGACAATGCAGGGTTCCCATATGTAAAAATTGCTGCATCCAGTGATCTCGATGAGCATACGATTACCTCTCTCAAACATCAAGGGGCTAAAATTGATATTTGGGGAATTGGAACCAAATTTATCACTGCATATGATACTCCTGCACTAGGGGGAGTACACAAAATTGTTGCTCGACGAACCGAAAAGGATTGGGTGGCTCTTATTAAAATCTCTGAAAATATAGATAAGATTAGTAATCCGGGTTGCAAGAAAACCTACCGGTTATACGATCAAGATGGTATGGCAAAAGGTGATTATATTTGCCTCGATCATGAGAATATTCAAGGCCTGAAGGAAATTCAACTGAAACATCCGCTGAATCCATTGAAAATGAAGCGAGTAAGTCATTTTAAAGCAGTCGAGTTATTAGTTCCTATCTTTGAAGAAGGAAAGCTGGTCTATGATAAGCCTTCCCTTGAAGAAATCAAAAAGTTCCATCAAGCTCAAAAAAATACATTCTGGGAGGAATATCTTCGCTTAGACAATCCAGAAGTATATCCTGTTACGTTGTCTGACGAATTACGAGTACTGAAAAATACGATGATTAACGAAATACGCGAGCTTGCCTTGATAGAATCTTAAAGGAGGAACCTTCATGCGTTACGGTATTTATGGAAGTAGTTTTGATCCGATCACCTATTCTCACCTTTTTACAGCTGCTGCTGTGGCAAAACGTAAACGTCTGGACAAAGTATTTTTTATTCCCTGCTCCTCTCTACGCAGAGATAAAATACTTCAAACAGAAGATCAGCACCGATTAAACATGCTTCAGATTGCCTTAGAAACGTGCAAAAACAAGAAAAATCGCTTGGGAGAACCTCTATTTGAAATCTCTACTGTTGAAATGAACGCCTTACCAGGTGAGACGTATACCTACGATACAATGAATCATTTCAAAAAACTGTATCCGCAGGATGAGATTTTTTTCATCATGGGTGCAGATTTGCTAGAAGGTATATCAACTTGGGGGAACGCTGAAAAATTGGTCAAGAACAACAAGTTCATCGTCATGGCAAGAGAAGGCTATCACTCCGATGATCTAATTGCTAAGGACCCCTTATTACGCAATAACGATGAAAATTTCCGTACGATGTCGAAAGGGATTAGTATGGGAATCAGCTCTAGCTATATTCGTGGGGAGCTTCGCAATGATGGTGAGGCTAGCTTTCTCTTACCTGAGGAGGTATTGGACTATATCAAGGAACATCAATTATATGTAAGAGAGGTCCGCTAAGATGACGAAACAAGCAGAAATCATCAGAAAGCTACATGTTCACATAAATACACAGCCAGAACGAGAATTTCGTAACAGGGTAGATTTTTTAAAGAAATACCTGCTTACGTCTGCTGCTAACGGCTACATTATTGGAATAAGCGGCGGTATTGACTCTACTTTAACTGGTATCATGGCTCGTGTTGCTTGCGATGAGCTTACTCAAGAAACGAGTAAACA
This sequence comes from Brevibacillus laterosporus DSM 25, assembly GCF_002706795.1. Lineage (NCBI taxonomy): Bacteria > Bacillati > Bacillota > Bacilli > Caryophanales > Paenibacillaceae > Brevibacillus > Brevibacillus laterosporus. The sequence continues at coordinate 4,618,692 of NZ_CP017705.1, read as the reverse complement.
GTATCATTTTGTGGCTGTTCGTCTCCCCTATGGAACTCAAGTTGACGAAGATGATGCTCAAAGTGCACTTCAATTCATCAAACCACATAAAAATTTGCTGGTTAACATCAAACCTGCTGTTGATACCTCTCTTGAACAGCTCAAACGATCAACTGGATATGAGCTGTCAGATTTTCTCAAGGGTAATACGAAAGCAAGAGAGCGCATGAAGGTCCAATATGATATAGCTGGACATTTAGGATTATTAGTTCTCGGAACTGATCAAGCAGTCGAAGCAACTACCGGTTTTTTCACAAAATATGGAGATGGAGGCACTGACGTTGTTCCCCTTTCCGGTCTGACAAAAGGGCAAGTGAGACAAATCCTGCAATATCTTGGAGCACCAGATTTCTTATATTTGAAAATTCCTACAGCTGATCTTGAAGATGAGCGTCCTCAACTACCTGATGAAACCGCCCTTGGCTTTTCTTATGATGCTTTAGATAACTATTTAACACTTCAGCCAGTACCTGCTGAAATAGCGAAAAAAATCGAAGTAAAATATGATGAAACCGAGCACAAACGCCATTTACCTGTAACTCCATTTGATGACTGGTGGCAGTAAAAAAGATCCCTCCGGGACTTACTTTTCCGGAGGGCAAGATTTTCAATCAATAAATCCCATTCTAACAACCTGTTCTCATCCTATCAATTACCTATACTCCAAGCACTTGTCTAGCCATCTCTTTGTACTCTTCTAACCCAGATTTTTGAGCAAATTCAGCAATGCCAACAGGATAAGCAGCCGTTAGTTCAATCACATGAGCAGCCATATTTGGCCAAACATAACCACCTGCTTGTTCATAGTGATAAATAAGTCTTTGAAGTGCTGCTTCTCCGAAAGTCCGATAGTGAGCAACAAAATCATGGGCAGGATCAGTTATCCTTGCCTCTGTCCAATCAATCAAGCCCGTTACTCGTGATGCTTCATCCACTAGAATATGACCCGCGTGCAAGTCCCCATGAATAAGCGCGGTTTTCTTGGGCCAAAGCGAATCATTAGCAAGCCAATTTTGCCAGCGATTCCATAGTTCATCGCTTACCCCAAATGTCATTTTGACTTTATCCATCCGCTCCTTCATTGAAGATCTTGCTTCTTCCGCCGTCTCCATTTCAATTCCTGCCTCCCTACAAGCTGTAGAATCAATCCGATGTAAGGATGCGATTGCAAGGGCGAGTGTTTCATGAAAGATATCTGGTACATTTTTTTCGTCAATTTCCCAAATATATGCCTTTGCTTCGGGATCAATTGTTCCTGCTGGCACACCGTTTAACAATTGATAGGCAATCAAATCTTCCGTGTAAATCTTCCAATTCGGAACTTGTACCGACAGTTTCGATTCTATCAAGTTTAAAATCTGCTTTTCTTTTTTTGCTGAAGGAAGCACATCTTCTCTTCTTGGATATCGTAACACCCATTTTACTTCATCCACATCGCGTGCAAAAACAACCTGAAAATCTAAACCAGAATCATTTCTCTGTAAAGAATCTTCTTTTATTAACAGTCCATGCTTTTTCGCTTCTGCTATAATATGCTCGTTGGTTTTTATCATATTCTACACATCCTTTTTTTGGTTTTTCTACACCCGAAACATTGGTTATTGTCACAAATTAAAATACACAGGCATTGCTACCTGTGTTTGAGTAACGGGGAAAGAACACCAAAAAATAAGATGGGTCATTGGAATAGCTCGTAATAAACAATACGTTACGAAGCAACACGTAGATATCAGCTTCAAAGCTCTTTACACTAGCCATAATGGCACTAGTAGCTTGCTTCTTCACCAAAATGATGGTCTTATCGCACACACCATGTTCCTCATCTTACATAAATATAACTATGAAAAAAAGGACAGACGTAGACATGTCCATCCCTTTCTTTTAGCATAACACTACATAGAGTTTTCTCAAAAAAGGCAGACTAATCCCGATTACTCTACACACAGGTAGAGCCTTTGAGCACTATTAAATTAGTGGGCCAAAGTAGTAAATCGGAATCTTATGAATGCCATTAGAAAACCCTCCGTTCGATAAATTTGTTTCAGAATACCATATGTCTTAAAAAAATACAATCTTTTCTAGTTTATTGTACCGTTTCATCAATGCCACTTACATTGCAATTTTATCATCATTTTTAGTAGCAGATTTCGTTATTTCTACAAAATAAAAAGCTACCATATGAGTCAGGTAGCTCCATTAATACGATCGTTCTATTTATTTACGATAAGAGTAACCTTACAATTACTACGACACTTGCTCCATCTGTACATGGACTGGATGAGTCGTTACCACTTCTCCATCATAATATAGCTCTGCTGTATACGTTCCTTCTAAACTAAGTACCATAGACATTTTTAATGATGTTTCCATTTCAGAGGATTGGTCATCCTTACGCTCATGATACATTGTTATGGGACTCGAAATTCCAACGTCTTTTCCATTCCGATCCTTCATCTTCAATTGAAGTTCAAAAGTTGCCCGATCAGGTAACTCTTTTAAAGCGATAAACATGTGAAAAGTACACACAAAAGGCAATGCTGGAACCGTGATATCTTCAAGGATATGGCCTATGATATGTTTTTTATGTTCGCTGCTAAAATTGACTTTATCTACAACTAGTAATTGACTATTCATGTATGAACAACACCTCGCATCTAATCTTAATACGTATGAAAGCGTACGATCGGTATTTTCTTAACAATCTCTTGATAGGTAAGATAAGCAGGAAAAGCTGAAATCCCTAAATCATCAGACATCATCCCCTGTTCATCAACCCGTAGCTTTGCAAGATCGTTTATTTGGCGGGACAATACCCTTGCTTTCCATTCAGGTGCCTTATAGATGATATAAATCTGATACTTAGGGAAGCGACGGCTGATTTCCGCAAGATATTCAGCGTTTCCAGGATCTGTATAAGATAGAAAGAGAAAGACACTCTTATCATGCAATTCCGTTATTTCCTCACTACCAGATACATAGATTTGAAAATACCTTTTATAATAGAAGGCTTTTGTTATCTTCATCCCGATGATCAAAACAAGTATGATGCCCCAAATACTTAGCATGAAGTTCATCATGGTACAATCATCCCTATTTTTTTCTTCATTTTATACAAAATATGTAATTCCTTATAAGCATGGATGAAAAAAGCTACTGCAATAAGATAAGACATGATATTCTCTTGAGCGTATGGTAACCTCTCTAGCTGATTGGCTATACATGCTCCCCATATTGCTCCAAGTAATAACAAACTATTACGTAGGATGGCAAGTTTCATGTTTGTCTTATTTGCACTGACCCCAAAGCAGCTACAGGCAAAACTCTTTTTCTGCTTACTAGCTCGTATAAAAAGGGCAGTAAAAAAAATCATCAACAAGCCAGTCAGGATAAAAGCCACATGTAAAAAAACGAGTTGGGAAAAACAAATTGCTAGAACAAATTCCATAAAAAGAACCAAAAAGGAACTGATCATCACATATTTTCTGGATATAACATCAAAGTGTACAATAGACTGCCTAAATTCAAACATAGAAAAACACTTTGTAACGGCTGAAACAAAAAACATGAACGCAAAACCATATGGGAGTAAGAAGAGATATGACATCATTGTAATGATACACTTTCTAGAATTTTATGGATATCTACTGCATTATAGATATCCCCTTTGCTAACAATCACACCCTTCGAATCCGCGAACAGGAGAAACGGATGGTAGGTAACCTCAAAGATTTCGTTCATCTCATTATGTTTTAGTTGAATAACGGGGAATTCCCATTCAAAATAATCAACCATTTCTGCATGATCCTCGATCTCTCCATCAGAAAAAAGATAAAGCTGCATATTCTGACGCTGACTTATCGATCGAAGGTGAGGCAATAAATCGATACAATACGAGCAAAAGACAGAGACGAAAACCAAAGCTGCTCCCTTAGGCAAAAAATTCAGCTCTAGTTTTGAGGAATCCCAATTTGTGAAGTGAATTTGTGAAATCGTTGTACCTATCTCTAAACCGGTATCACGAACTAGTTTTTTTGACATCGTATTATGACCCCCTATTTTCGTAAACTAATTCTGAATTATACCACTCACTTTGACGTTCCCAGGTTTGATAATATTCACCCTTTGCATCCATTAATTGCTGATGACTTCCTTGCTCGATAATACTTCCTTGCCTCATATAATAGATGCGATCTACCTTTTTACCGATTCCAATTCGATGAGAAATGATGAAGAGTGTTTTATCCTTCGCTAACTCTAGGATATCGTCAAATACTTTCACTTCACTGTTCGGATCTAAGGCAGAAGTAGGTTCATCTAATACCATCAAATCCAGATTTCGATATAATAGTCTAGCTAGTGCGATTCTTTGCCATTGACCTCCGGATAAGTCTACCGAATCCTCATGAATGTCTCCAAGCTTGGTAGACAAACCGTTTTTTAACCGATAGAAATCTTGAATATTCAGATGTTCGAGCAGATGATATAGCTCCTGATCGTCCTTCCTTTCATTTCCCAAGCAGATATTATCCTGAATAGATACCTTGTACTTCATAAAATCCTGAAAGATTGCCCCACAGCTTTTCCATAAGCCAGCAACATCTAGTTGTTTTTGTTCCACACCATCATAAAAAATCGTGTTATCTGGAGCCTGGTATAAGCCTAGCAATAGCTTTATCAACGTAGATTTACCAGCTGCATTATCGCCAATAATAGCAATCTTCTCCCCTTTTTTTACCGATAGATTGATATTATGAAGCGCGGGTTCCAATCTATTCGGATAGGTGAAGGTTAAATCGATTACCTCTATACCTTGCTTTAGCTGAAAATCTGTTATCGCCGTTTGTTTATCCTCCTTGCTCGGAGTAATCAGATCCAATTTCTTATACTCATCTACATAGCGCAGATTTTCTAATAGATTTTTGCATTGGAGAAACAGAGAGAGGATATTTCTTTCAGCCAAAGAGGCAGCCAATGATACCGCAACGAAATCTCCAATGGTCATCCTCTTATCTGCAACAAGAAAGACCATCATCACCATAATAAGCAATCTGCTACATACAGATAACAAACTACTGATCAGTTCTGGTCTTACATTTAATTTCGTGATTTTAATATTCATGTTCATGATGTTTGTTTTCGCATCAAGCCATTTCTCTTTAAAAAAGGAGAAGGCCTGAAATAAGAGAAATTCCTTTTGGGCCTCTTTTCGGACTAATAGATCTCGAAAATACGTAGTTAGGTTATGAGCGCGTGCCATTTGTAAATTCATACTGACAAGTGGATCGATAACCTTAAACACAAATATGCTTTTTATAAGGGAAAACCCAATAATAATAGCACCTATGAGCCAATACCCACTTACCAGCACATAAATGGAAAGTCCCCCTGTCAGTAAAGCTTTTACACATTGTATCCCTGTTTGAAAGGTGGCTTGTATTTTCATAAGTCCAAGCGACCATACCTGTATCTTTCCTAAAAAACTAGGATGCTCACGTTCTAACAATTGCATTCTTGCTAGCTTGTCAAATAGTTGTTGCTCCCTGTAAATCCCAAACTGTTCATCGCATTTCGAATTATAGAATCGCAGGAAAAGATCAAACGCCTCCTGAAGCAATTCGAGGAATAGCATCATTCCAATTCCAAGTAACGCAAGATATATTTGTGAACTGACAAGATTGTCGATTGTATATTTATTCGCAATAATAATTGCATTTGATTGTAGTGCAAGAATAATACTTAAGGAACCTACCAAAAGCATGTAGGTTTTATTAAATCTCCAGACGATTTTACACGCATACAGAAATAAATGTTTCCTGTGTCGCATCCTTTGAAAAAATCCCAAATGCTCTCGGTTACTCGTGCTATGTACAGAATCACTGCCATTCAGGTTCATTTTTAACAACTCTCCAAGGAGTAATAGACATTCAGAAACGGTTCCATTCTCATTTCAAGTGACTCCACTTCATTACGAAAACTACCACAAGTGATAATTTGACCGACACGATTCATTGCAATCATAGTAGGAACCAGCTCTATAAATAATTTTTCTCCTATTTCTTTTAGATCCGTCAACTCGATCGGAATGGAAATCTCATACTCTTCTCTTATCTGTTCCTTAGATTCCTCTGAACCATATAAGAAAATCAAATGATAAAATTTATTGTATTTGTCAGCAAACTGTTTTATGGCATCAAATCTACAAAACCTGCATGAATCACTCATTATGTAGATAACTGTTCCACAAGCCTCCTTACGAACCCATGTAAAATCTAAGGATGGTCCATCTTTCATTAAATTCATTTCTTCCGGAAAAAAACTACCGATCTTTTCCAAAAAACGATCTGGGTTTTTGAGGAACTTTTTGTGATTATCTGCTTCCATTTTTTAACCTCCCACTAAGATAAAGGACTAGGAACACTCTATCTTAGATAGAGTGTTCCCTTCCCTTCTGTATTTCCTATCTATGTGTAAAATCTAGCAGCCTTTGCTCCATTCTGTTTTGCAATACAAATTAGCACCATTCATGCAAACAGCAAAAACATGTCTATAATATTTTCCTTCTACTGGGTGACACTTCCAATCACCGTAAACCCAATCATCAACTGCATCTGGACATTCATTTACGCATGCCATACCTTTCATCCTCCATTCAAATGTTAGAATTTTTAAGAATTAACTTACACATACTCTTTCATCTGTGGTGCACGGGATTACACTCTATTCCATGGAAAAGCGCGCTAGAGATATAAGAACCCTCGAACCACATTGAAAAATCACCATTTTCGACTGCTATGATAAAAATATCATTCATTTTTAAAATGGTAATATTTTCTATTTTTATTATATTATAACCAAATGAATTTGAAATCACCTTCAAGGGGGATTTTATCCGTGGTAGACAAATGTTCTAATTAAGTCTACTCTGTTGTTTACTCCAACCTTATTGTAAATATTTTTTACATGTGTTCTTACAGTCTCTACCGAAATAAAATGATGCTTTGAAATATCTTTGATCGAAATATTTTCAAGAAGACTACTAGCTATCTCGCATTCTTTCTTAGTTAGCTGAAAAACTTTGAATTTCTTCTCCAGTTCCTGCTCTTTGTGGGAAGTATCAACATTGTTTAATTTCCTTTCTACTGTTTTTATGATGTAGCAAAAAATATTGACTATGTAGGAGATATGCTCTTCTGATTGATAATTTAAACTAACATATCCCTTTCTTTTATTATTTATATAAATAGGACTTCCAATACTGATCCATCCTGGTAGTGCATTTGGAAGCATTTCATCTCCGTATCGAATAGCAGGAGTTTTTGTAAAGCTTGCCTCTTGGATCGTCTCCATTGAGAGCGCAATCATGCTCTTCTGAAAAGAATCATCCATTTCTTCATTCTTCAACTTTCCATGTGAGCACATAAAATCAATGCTCTTAGCATCCTTATTGGTTACAATAAAGAAATAAGGGTTATGAAAAAAAGGCTGGACAAAGTGAATTTCTTCTTTAAGATAAGTGAGCAAATGGTTTATTGTCACTACCGGCATCTCTGTGTGCTGTTGCAACGATAACACCTCTCTACTTTCTATATTTTAATAAAACTTAACATATATTGGAAATTAACTCAAAAATTTATTACATATTTTTCTTTAAAAATGCATTTTTTAAAAAAAATGTCACAATTACACTTTCGAATAGAGTACGAAAATGCTGATGCTGGGATGTAATAACCAAAGGATTTTGATTTATTGCTGAAATATTGGGGACTAATGAATAGGGTGAAAAAAACGAAGTGGAGAAAGCATTTTGAACAAGTGAGGAACAGCAATATAAGTAGGTCTTCTTTTAAGGTACGCCCAGTGCACTGTTGGACTAGGAAAGGAATTACTTGAAGGACACAGGTAGATTACCTAAAAAGCAATCCAAATCTGTACAATGCAGACAGATTTGGAAGATAAAAAATGAGTTTAGACTTATTTTAGACACTGTAGAATAAGTGGCAAAAGAAAGAGACGTTCAAGAAGGATATCTGACTCAGATCAGGGCTTCCTAAACGTCTAAACAGTACAATAAGCGAATATGAAAAACTTAGCACAAAAAACAAATACTAGATAAAACAAAGATAGGGACCTCCGTATATATGACAAATATTCCTCCCTTGTAATCACACTCGATTTACAATCTCATGTAAATGAACTTTATATAAGCAATCTCCTTCTCTCAGAATCAAAACATCTCCTCTAAAATCTCGATCATATGACTGAATCGTCTTTCCTTCTTGAGTGATAAACCTTACTTCACATTTTTGTATAAACTTCCCAGAGTTATTATTTTTCAGTAAGATATATTCATCATGTTTACCATATCCTTTATCAAATAAAAAGTAACTGTTATAGGTAATAAAACCTGATGATCCTGAAATTTTAGGATTGAAAAACTCCATTTGATCATTAGCTATTTTTACTAAGTGAAAGTCGGTATAGTAATAGAACCAAATCTCTTGATCACTAGCCACATTTAATGCATAACAATCACATATATCTGCCTTGTGATTTGAGAATACTTGTTTTCCATTTCGATCCCAAGCAATCAGGCCTGAAGCTCCGATTGGTTCGACCCATCCGTAATTCCCGAATACTCCTTCATCAAAAAACCCTGTCCAAATAGTCCCGTTAGCTGATACTTGTACATTTTGAATCCCATCTCCTAGTAACAACTCCTTGATTAGATTCCCATCCAAATCAAAAATTTTGCCGTTAAGCTCGTAATTGTTAGGACCAAAATATCTTGTTCTTGCACCAACTACCAACAGGTTATCGTCATTGATAGGCTGTATAAAATGATAGTTGTATCGCTGCTTAGATAGCGACGTTTCATAGATTTGACCATCTTCAGCAATCGTTAGTACTTTATAGGTAAACAGGCTTGTTGTTTTTGATTGAACAAACATTCCATCCATTCTTTCTGGTGTTTTATTCACTAGTAAGATGTATATCTTTTTGTCATAACCCAATGCTGAAGTTACTACCTCATAATCCTCTGTATATGGGCTAATATCTATAAACCTGCGTAACTCGTATGTAATTTTTTTCTTCATCGGTTTCTCCCTTCATTAAGATAACCATAAAATACTACTATAGAAGCTTACTTTACTAGAATTAATCAATCGTTATCATAATATTATATAAGTTAAAAAATAATGTAAAAAAGGAACCACTCAGGTCCCTATGGGTGTAGGATTACACTTCGTCTTCGTCTTCCTCCTCTTCAAGTAAATCCTCTTCTGTAATAAATACGATTTGCACTGCAATCACTTTACCTTCAGCATTTTTCGCGATAAATGCATCATAACCCCCATCGCCAAATCCCGAGCTAGATACGACCCCTCCATTAATCACTCCTGCTTTTGGCTCACCCAAAGTCTGATCGCAGCAGGAAGAGTACCATCTATCCTCAGGCATGAATTTCGTTTCTCCGATTACAGAATCATCCACTCTATATATTTGATGCTCAAAGATTCCCGCTTGACCGCTGTCTACCCCTACAATAAAGTCACATGCTTCCCAATTCGTCACTTGTTCAATGTCAATTGACTCGTGATAAGCACAAACATAGGCACATCGCTCTCCCCAATCTCCTGTGTCAATTTGATCGATTATACCTATCCATGTACCAATTGCCGCTTCTTCTACAATTCCTGAAATGCCTTGTTGACATTCATAACAAGGATCTGATACCACTAATGTCCCAGATGTAATTTGAAATGTCCCTAGATTTACGATCACTTTTTCATTTCCTCCTCACATGTAATACAGATGCTAGTAAAAAAAGAACGTACACTCATACTGGATTGGAGATAATTGCTAATCTCAGCAAAATAATATTGAATTTCTGATATTAATTATACATGTTCTTTTTTCTTACAACATGAATCCTTCGTTATATTTCAGCCTTTCTTAACATAGTGACAAGATACTTGTAACAGCCTCCAACTACCGAAAGCTACTAGTAATAAAATCCCACCAAACATCACAGAGATAAAAAAATTAGACAGCTGTGATACTTGACCAAACTTCCAAATGCTCAAATGAATGTCAAACCCCACTATATATAGCACCCCGCCAATCACAGAGACAAAGGAGCAAATACACATTCCTATAGAAAAGACGCTGAGTACAGGAACCGCAAACAGACCTACTACTCCTCTACATAAATATTGAATATACCTATTTTCCATCATGTATTTCTCCCTTTCATCTACATAGAACTATTTCAGAAATAAATAAGGTAGGTTTTATTCATCTAAGCCCCACCATCCTCGTTCTCACATAATTTAATATGTATATATTTTAATAACTAAAATATATTTCATTTATAACTTAATATACATATATTTTTCTGTCAACAAAATAAAATAAAAAATAAGCTACCCCATGATTGGAGTAGCCCACTTTTGTCTTACATTTTACTCATTCTTCCATATTAATCAATAATTGTTGACAATAATTCATTTACCTGCTTAAATACATTAGCAAATTCATGTAGCTTTTCCTTAGAAAAGCCTTTAAATACTTGGTTTATTTTTTCTTCTCCTTTTTCTGTAAGAGCAACCAAAACCACTCTACGATCCTCTTTCGTACGAATTCTACACACTAGACCAAGCTCTTCTAATTTGTCACACATAGCAGTTGCAGCACCTGCTGTAATGAGGAATCTTTCGGAGATTTCAGTGATTCTCATACTATTTGCTAGTTTTAAGTCGATTAGTAACATAACATGATTTTGTGATAAAACCACATCTTTTGTAAAAATATCCATAAAAGCCTTTGATTTTTGTTGCACACGGCTCATTTCGATCATTACTGTTTGGATATCATGATCAACGGAATGATTATCTTCCAAAATGCTTACCACCTTATTTTGCTTACTAAAAATTTAATTGACTAAAATATATTAAAGAGCACTGATATTGTCAAGAATAAGTGATATTTCCTAGAAAATCTCATTACCTAATAAACTTACATATAAATAAACCAGGCGCCTTTTATTCGTTTGACGCCTGGTTGTTAGTTATTTCTTTTCTGTTATATGTTCTATACTACACACACTTTGCTACACGTAGGACAAACTCTTTCAAATACTTCTCATCTATTTCGTCAAAACGATCTGTAATCGGGCTATCTATATCTAGCACCCCATAGATTTCTTCCTCTTTGAAGATCGGAATAACAATTTCGGAGCGAGATGCCGCATCGCAAGCAATATGTCCAGGGAATGCATGTACATCTGCTACTCTCATCGTGCGTCGCTTTGAAACTGCTGTTCCGCACACACCCCTACCTGCTGGAATACGTGTGCATGCCGGCAGACCTTGGAATGGACCAAGAGTTAATACGGCTTGTTCCTTGTCATATAAATAGAACCCTACCCAGTTAACTTCTGTCAGAAATTGATTTAATAGAGCAGCTGCATTACTTAGATTAGCCAGCACATTAGTTTCTCCATCTACTAATGCATCTAGTTGTTTTACAAGAAGCTCATAATTCTCTTGTTTATTACCTGTATATCCCTCTGCTTGAAACATGGATGCCGTCACCTCACGATTTAATAGCGAAATGAGATCGTCAGTTTAATAATACTCTCTCTTTTTCCTATTATAACGCTTTGTAATGCAATAGAGGATTCAATTTACATATCTTCTTACACTTTTGTCTATTGATACACGATCTCTTCAGTACCATCTATTATGAGCAGAGAACTAGCTTTTATAACTTTCCCTTCATAGGTGAAATCATCATACAAGTAGTTTCATTGGGATCGGAATCATTCACCAAATATCTGTGCAGCAATCCCGAATAATGTTTTGTTTCGGGGAGGTAATTCAATTGTATTTGTAATCATGATAGGAGGCTGACTTACCTTTTCAAACCCGCACGTTTCTACATAAGACATAAAAATTTCATTCCCTGAGGGGACATCAATTCTTAAATTCCCTTGATGCTGCTTGGCTAATTGATCAAATATTGCATATGCTAGATCTGCATTCGGAGCGACGATAGGACCTAGTATGAGATTAACAGGACCCAATATGGAAAAACCATAGCCTACTACCTGACCGTCTGGATTTTTCACAACCACTGCCTGTTTTGCCTGATTATATCTATGGAGAAGAAAAACTTCTCTCTTTGCACCAAAGGCATCTTTATCTATCTCTATCACGTGTGATAGATCTTCCTTGTACATTGGCATGATAGTAACATCTATATTCTTACTAAAATCGATGGATTGATAGTTTGAACAAAGATATTTGTGAACATAATCTGTACAATGAAAGCCCATTTTTTCATACATTGGTTTTCCCTCCTCTGTAGCAATAAGCATAGCTGGTATCTAATCAGGAATCGATTCTAAGCATTTTTGGGTTGCTTTTCTTCCTAATCCCAGTCCTCTATATTCTTGGTTAACAATCACCATGCCAATAGAAGCTAGATGTAAACCATATGGGATAATGGCTGCACTTGAGATGATTCTTCCTTCTTGATTTCTATGTCCATATACGTTGCCAGAGGACATAATTGTGTTGATCTCATTTTGATCATAGTCCCAGCCTACAGAAGACGAGAGTTCAATTAATTCAGGAATATCAGACTCATCGAATTTGGTTATCGGGGATAGTAAATTCGCTAGCTCATTCATATCGTCAGTCTCCTACTTTGATTTATGATCAGTCAAAAATATGTTTAACTTCGAACAAATACGGGTAAAAGCTTCGATTTCATCCTTTGAAAGTGCTTTTCCAATTAATTGAATAATCTCCTTGCGTGATTTTTCAGCTTTCATCAGGAATTTCTCTCCTGATTCTGTTAAGACAATATGATAATAACGCCTATCTGCCTCACTCCGCTGTTGTTCAATAAGTTCTTTATGTAAAAGTTTTTTGGTTAATTTTGAGATAGCTGATACTGTTATGCCAAGTGCGCTAGCCAGTTCATTTGTTGTCTTTGGACCTTTTTGAATAAGCTCAAGAACATTGTACTGAGCCGACGTGATTCCTTCGATATTAAATTTATTATGACGGCTCACAATTTCACATTGAAACGGAATAAAGCTATCTTCCAATAATTTTGTCAAAAAAACACCTTCTTTCAGAACCCTATAAAAATTGTTTTATAATAGAATTTGCATTAGCTTTGATCTGTTGAGGAGTCCCTTCGGCAATTACGCTTCCCCCGTCTTCTCACCCCCTGGTCCCATTTCAATAATCCAATCAGCCTGACGGATCAGGCCTACATGATGCTCGATGACGACAACACTATTTCCTTTATCAACAAGCTCATGTAGGACCTCAATGAGTTTATCAGTATCGCTTTCATATAATCCCACTGAAGGTTCATCTAAAATATAGAACGTATTTTGTCCAGTAGCAGTAGCTAGCTCCGAGGCCAATTTAATTCTTTGCGCCTCTCCTCCAGACAAGGTATTTGCTGGTTGACCTAATTTTATATATCCTAAGCCAATTTTATCTAAGTAGACAAGCTTTTGTTTGATTTTATCCATATCCGAAAACAGAGCTAACGATTCCCCTTTGCTGCGTAAAGTCAAAACCCCCTACAGTAATACATTGGATATCTTTAAGGGGGCGATATCAATGTTTACTGTAAGGGGTGCCTAGTAATGAATATGATTGCTGCTTACTACTTTATCATTCTACTCTTTTACGAATAGCGTATATGGAATAACCTCATCTTTGTATTTATAGACATACAAATAGTAGAGACCCGGTTCGGCTGTATAAGTAGCACTCATCTGATCCTTATCGATCGATACTGGATAGGAAACTGGGTTCTTCAAATCATCCTCATGGTAAAGCATCCAGTTAATTCCCGCTTTTTTCGTATGCTTCAGAATAATTTCTAAATCACTCTCTTTTTTCAGTTCAAAACGGTAGACATCTGCATTATCGTCCTCATCTAGTATCCCTTTAACAGGTTCACCTAGTGGTAACGGGCCATTTGCATCCTCAAATTTATCGTTTGGCTCACTCTCAGTAAAATCCTGTGATCCGCCAGCCAGATCTACTTGATACTTGTAGGAAACAGGCTCTTCTGTTGTTGGATACACATAAAGATAATATCGACCTGCTTTTGCCTCGTGAGTCGCCATCAACCGATCGTCTTCGCCCTGATTTGGATAGGCAATGTAATTTTTCAAATCATCCTCGTGGAATAATAGCCATGCAACTCCTTTTCTATCCTTCACTTCTACTGATACATCTAATTTCCCTGGGTTTTTTACATCAAAATAGAATACATCAGCTTGATCCTTCGGGCTTATCTCATCCTTTAATTGCTTACCAAATGCTTCTAGCTTGCTGGCATTTTCAAAGGAATCATTAGAGTTATCGGACGGCTTGCTATCCTTCTCACTAATGGTTACGGTGGTCTTTTTCGTCACTTTTTGTCCAAAATCATCAGTTACCTGCAAGCTCACCTCGTAGGTTCCAGCTTCAGCATATACATATGTCGGATTCTCTTCTTGGCTTGTCTGTCCATCGCCAAAATCCCATTGGTAAGACATAATCTTCCCGTCTTTATCGTGAGTTCCTTTGCTGCTAAACGAAACTGCCTCACGCGCGATTCCCGTATACGGACCATTCATTTCTACGACAGGCGCTAGGTTCCCACTATGGCTACCTTCTGGTAATTTGCCGTGGAACACTACATCATAGGAGAATCTTCCATCCTTCGTTACCTTATAATTTACAAAGTAGGCGGTTACAGTCCGATATCCATTCCAAGATTTTTTACCTAATTCCTTCAAGAAGTCATCTGTTACCTGATTCATTTTTTTCCAATCTTGCTCTTCCCCTGCTGACCTGTCACCGACATAGGTCCCGTGTAAGGTAAAGGTAGTAAAAAATTCAGATTCATGCTCTACAGTCTCTACGTCACGCAAACCTGTAGCTTCAGAGATTTCTGCATAAATATCTGCTTTCTGCTTCGGTTCCAATACCTTTAGGTAATCATCTGACACAAGTGGTACATCCCAATTTTCATAATTCTGTACCAGTTCATCAATGGTTTGTTGATAGTCGTCATTTACCCGCTTGTCTCTACTCAACTGTTCGATATATTGATCAAATTGAGCTACATCATTTTTCATAATAGCGTTATGAATGCTATCCAACATCGGAAAATCATTTTGGAATAAATGATACTGCATAGCAAATCCATAGTTGTAAAAATTCCACGAGCCATACTGAGCGTGTAGGGTATCAGACACAGACATACGACTAGATGGATCATCATATCTCATATTCCCAACGACAGATTTACGTGGATGAATGCCATCTGTTCTAGTAGCGCCGGCAAAAAACTCTGCCCCACCTTCTTCAAACCAAGGCAAGCGTCCATTTTGATACATCTCTCCTCGACCGAACATACCTGGAACCACGTATCGAGCTTGTAGATAATGGGTGAACTCATGACGGAACAATTCTTCTAGTGAATAAATGCTTTGCTCAGGGGTTCTGTCATAGGTAAAGAACGTTCCATCTCCCTCAATGTAAATCCCACCATTTTCCGTTTCGTAACCATATAAAGATTTATTCATTCGGTATTCGTCAGGATTATTGTAGATAACGACAGTTAGCACATCATCAGGGTTACCCTTTTCTAGCTCTTGGTCATTCCCTACAACACGGTGAAACTGAGCTTTTACCTCTTTAGCTGCCCAATAAAGTCGCTGTAGCTGTTCCTCAGTCAATTGATCCCCTGTGCGGAAGATAAAGCTTCCTCCATCGAACTCATATCGATTGGGTAGATATTGCTCTTTCCCTTCTTCTTTCAGTTGTTTCATATCAATTTTCTCGCCATAATAGTTCTTTTCATCATATCGATAAGAAATTTGCTCTGCTGCCACAAAATATAATTCGCTAAGCTTTGGATATAAATTCATTGCCTCAGTAAGAATTTTATTACCTTTCTCAGGGGTACTGTGGTAGTGCCCTAAAGAACCGGTGTAATACAAGCCGTTGCTTACTAGCCACGAAAGATCACTGGATGCTTGATCCTTATGAGCGACACGGAACATTTGTTCCAAATATTCATCAATTCTACCCATGAACACTTTTTGTTCCTCTGGCTCACGCACTTGCCACATGAGTACATACCCAATCCCTTGAATTACAGAGTGAAACGAGGTGCTCATTTCTCGATCTTTTCCATATTCATCAAAATGATCAATAAAGTCTGAAACTAATCCAGTCATACGAGTTATCGTCTCAACATCAACCGTTGTGTTTGAGATAAGTTTCCCCGTAGCACCGATTACTTCCTGTTGTGTATTGCTTCCCCATGCAAAATACTTGTTTGCCATAATGGTCTTTACAGCTGGCAGTACCTTTTCTTTATACTCAGAGCGGTCGAGGTATTTTAATTCATCATGGTAGTATCCAAGATAATAACCTGAACGTAAAACTTCAACGAGTGTCGAAATTCCACGAGCATCACGATCGGTAAAGGAGCTTCCACTTTCCTCAAGGGCATTAATAATGGCCTGAACCCGATCGTGATCTGAGTAGAATTCAACCGAATCTGAATTAAACTTGAACAGATCAGGTATATCCTTCCATTCTATCTTGCGTAGAACCTCTACTAGCTCTTCATAGCTAAGACTATTCAAGTGTGACATACTGTACGTCTGCTGTTCAGTTTGAGATTCTTGAAGTGCTTGGCGTTTGACTCGCTTGCTCTTTTTCTCTAGCTGGGAAAAGGTTTCAGTACGAAGCTCCTCTTCTCCCAGTGGAGTTACCTCTGCTCCTAGGACACCAGCACTTGTTTTGAATTGAGGTAAAGGCGGTTGCTTACTTAGTGAGAATACTGATTTGTTTACTTTGTTTGTTGCTGCATTGGCAGGTGTAGGTAGCCATACTGCACCATTGGAGAGTAAAACTGCACTTGCCGTCATCATACTTAGCCACTTATAATTCATCGCTTCTAATCGACTCCTTTTTTAGTTGGAATTTTATTTCCATACCATAGTATCGGTTTAAAATCCAAAACTGGAAATATTACCTAACACCTATTTTTGACTAAATTATGTCGAAATATAGAATATTGTTAACTAATTAAGTATTTTATACAAAATGTTTATTGAAAATTCAAAAAATAAACTAAACTTCATTCTTACTTCCTTGCCAAGTTTGTTAACAAAAAAATTGCTCTCACATCCTTCAAGACACAATGAACATCATAAAACTCTCAGATGGAACCAAGGGTGAATTGCGCTAGTGGGAATGTTCTCCCTACTGTGACATCTATTTCAGATACCGTTAAATAGTTTGTCTATTGAATTCTCATTTTTACACAAAAAAATAGCCCCCAATACCGGACGCTACAAGCTCATCATCGTTTTTAAATTTTTTCAGTACGGCGCGAATCCCTTCTGACTTAGCAAAACCTGATCGCCAGGAAAAACCCGTTTAAATCGATCATAAACCAGTTGATAGGCAGTAGGATCATACCATTCCCCTACATTTAACTCTTGATACAACGATTCAATTCCTAAGTTCCTGGTTCGTCTTCCTCCACTACCATCCCCCATAAAATAATCATCAATACAGATACGATCAACCAGCTTTATTAACTTTTTCGGAAATTCTTCACTGCTTGGTAATAATGGAGCAATGGTTGCCTGAGTAGGTACACCTGCATCTGCTAATAGCTGTAGTGTCTGTAATCTGGCCTGAATTGGTGGTGCATGAGGTGTGAAATGCTTGCGGATATCCTCACGATCTGTCTCTATGGTCATACTTACCCGAACCCTCTCCTCTAAGGACAATAATAAATCAATGTCTCGACCAACAAGGGGGCTCCTGGTTTGGATAAATAAAAAGTCAGGCGGTTCTTCCACCATGACCTCCAAAAGAGATCTTGTCACCTTTTCTTTATGCTCGATTGGCTGGTAAGGGTCTGTACTCGATGACATGAAAATTGTTACCTTCCCTTTACTTTTTGCCCTTTTGAGCTCTTTACGCAATAAATTTGCCGCCTCCTTTTTGATGTCAACCCAAGTTCCCCACTCCTTCTTACGAAATGTCGATACCGGCATTTGTCGTACATAGCAATAGGAACACGCAAAGGAACAGCCTGTATAAGGATTCAAAGAATGAGTGTAATCGGCAAGAAAGCCTGTTCCTTTATTAAGAAGTGTCTTGGGATACTTGTAAAAAAACTCACTCTTCATATTTATCGCCTCCTTCTGTATGATTTACTTTGCTGTATAAGCTTGATTTTTTACTTATTAAGCGTACAATCACTTCGCATCATGAAAAATAATACCAAGCGTATATCTCGTTCCTGAAGTAATAGTGCTGACACCGTGCCGAATCGTTGTCTTATAATAACCGCGCGAGCCTAGTACAGGGCGATAATTCGTTGGAAAGATTAGTCCTGAACCTTGATCCAAGGTTATCACTTGCCCTCTACTTTGCGCCCTTGGCCGTTGTTCCATCAGTAGAAACTCACCGCCTGTATAATCCATCTCTTTTTGGGATAGGGCAAATACTACTTGAAATGGAAAGGAGACATCTCCGTACAAATCCTGATGCAAACAGTTGTATCCCCCAGCTTCATATTTAAGGATTAAGGGTGTTGAGCGTGTCTGCCCTTGTTTATGACATTGAACAAGAAAGTCTGACAACAATGCTGGGTAAACTTCTTCACGATCAAGCTGTTTTAGCCATCGATTCGCAGTTGTAGCAAGTTGGGGATAGAAACCTTCACGAAGCTGTTGCACCAAATCTGGAAGGGGAGCTTGATAATATTTATACTCCCCAATGCCGAATCGAAATCTAGCCATATCAATCGTGTTTCGAAAATACACTTCTTTCTCACACGTGCTGATCATTTCATTACATTCATTTTTATCTAATAAAGTTGGAATTGTAGCATAGCCCTGCTCATCTAAAGTCTGTTGTAGTGCAGTCCAATCTAAGGCGGCAATCCGGTCTGTGAGGCGTTCAGGCATATTGCTTGCTCCCCTCTGTCAAACTATTTTCGTTTTCCAATTGCAGGAGCTTCGTTTTCATTTCCAAACCACCTCGATAGCCGGTTAGGGAACCATTTTTACCAATTACTCGATGGCAAGGTACCGCAATTAAAACTGGATTAGCACCAATTGCAGTTCCAACAGCACGTATTGAATTCGGTTTTTGTATATAATAAGCAATATCTGAGTAGGACTGGGTTTGTCCAAATGGGATTTCACAGAGCGCGTTCCACACAGCAAGCTGAAATGGTGTACCATAAAAATCAAAGTCAATAGAAAAGCTTTTACGTGTTCCTTGAAAATACTCAACTAATTCTGCTACATACTTTTCTAATTTTTCATCATCATGCACCAATTCACCATTCGTAAACCGTCTATTTACCCAATGTGATAATTCTTCAAACGGTTTATTTTGCGAGCCTACGTAACAAAGTCCCTTCGCTGTTGTAGCAATGTATAGGCTCCATTCCTGATAAACCAACACCGAATAGTAAATCGTCTGTTTATTTTTTGCTGCCACTTTGCAACACCTCCATGGTTTGTGTATTTTTATTTAATTGGCGAAATTTTTTAGGTGTATACCCTGTTACTTTCTTAAACAGCGTGATGAAATACGGTGTGTTGGGCATTCCAACAGTCATTGCGATATCGGCAATCGTTTTATCAGATTGAATTAGATAAACCATAGCTTTATTTATTCTCGTCTGTTGGATATATTCGATGGGAGTTATACCCATAATTCGTTTGAATGTCCGATGCATATGATAAGGACTCCCATGGCATATATCAGCTAAGGATTCAAGCGTTAGGGTTTCACTGTAATTCTTCTTGATGTAATCCGTAATCTGTGCCACCCACTCAACATCAGGCAAACGTTGTCCAGTGGGTTTGCACCGCTTGCAGGGGCGGAAATTTTCTGACAGCGCCTCTTCTGCCGTAAGAAATATTCGAACATTTTCCTTTTTGGGCTCTCTAGACCTACAAGAAGGTCTGCAAAAAATACCTGTAGTTTTAACCGCATAAAAAAATTTATCATTGTAAGATGCATCGTTGCTTATGATCGCTTGCCACTTCTCGTCCGTTAGAGAACCATGCTCCTTCCCATGCCTTTGGATATCTTTCATTTGGTTCACCTCCATCCACAGTATACCCTCCACAACGAACCTATGTACGATTTTATGATTGTAATAGCAAGATATTGAAATTTCGTAGAAGCCTTTTATGTTAAAACTAAGAGTGTGTTTGTTTGCAATGAATGGAGGATATTTATGGAAAAGAGAGCGGTTTATCCAGAGTGGGATGCTTCTTATTTCACTGGTAAAAAAACAGAAAAAATATATTGTTTCCCTTGGTGTACGGAACTGCTTGATCTGGAAAATACGGTTCGGTTTGAAACACGAGCAAATGCTGAACAGGCAGGCTATCGCTCATGTAAAACATGCTGTTCTACTCTTCCCGTAGGCGCTTGGGAGGATCAACAGAAAGAGTTAACTCTGGTTGTGCCAAAAGAATTCAGCTTTACCGAAAATATGAAATACTTGTCCAAAGAGCCTAACGAATGCTTATTTTATAGTAAGAATCAACGAATTTATAGAGCCATACCCATTGAGGAAGAAACGCCCGTTGTTGAAATTCGTGCAGATCAGGATAACGTGATACACATTCGATTTTTAGGAGATACAATGCCATCCAGCAAATGGGTACGAGCCGAGGTGGCCCGTTATGTAAGAGATTGGTTTGATTTGGACACAGATTTGCTACCATTTTATGATTTAGCTAGAACAGATGTATTGTTACAAAGAGCAGTTACTGAATTTACTGGCTTGCGTAATATTGGAATTCCTGATCTATTCGAAGCAATCTGCTGGGGAATTATCGGTCAGCAAATCAACCTGCCCTTCGCCTATACGTTGAAAAGGCGGATGGTGGAATCGTTTGGCCGAAGCGTTGAATGTAATGGTGAAAAGTACTGGATATTCCCCACTCCACATGATATCTCAGCTCTGAGCGTTGAAGACTTGAATGGATTGCGAATGACGGTTAAGAAATGTGAGTATCTAATTGGCGTAGCTCAGCTTATGGTGGAAGGCAAATTAACCAAAGAACAGTTATGGAACTGCGGAGATTATAAAAAAGCAGAAAACATGCTTGTAAAAATCCGTGGCATTGGACCGTGGACCGCTAATTACGTTTTAATGCGTTGCTTGAAGATTCCCTCGGCTTTTCCTATTGATGATGTGGGCCTACACAATGCAATTAAATATCTCCAGGGCACTCCACAAAAGCCGACGAAAGAAGAAATTTTAAAACTCTCTGCGACATGGACAAATTGGGAAGCCTATGCCACCTTTTATTTGTGGAGATTTCTCTACTAACAATAGCGTAAAAGACCAAGTTTCAGTGAAATCCTTTCAACAGTAAATATCATCTTCAAGGACACACAAAGGAAACATTTTGAAAAAATGTATTTGCTCGAACAGGTAAAACGATTCCTCCCTTTTTCATTTATAAAAGACGAAGCCAGTATTCCATATCGGAATACCGGCCTTTTTTATTTGATAACCAATATTTAATGTTAAATTATAGTTCATGTACTATCGAGGCTCTCCTGAATTAGACCACCACAGACCACTGATTACATATTACAGCTTTACTGATCTTTCTCGTTCAGAAGGAAGGTAAAACCTAATTTGTCTTTACGGTCTCCTTATTCCCACCCAGGGAGAGTATAGCAATGGTAACAAGAATACACAAAGTACCTACCCAATCTGTAAAGCCAAAGGATACATGTAGCCAGATCACTGATAAGACAGCTGCTGAAACAGGCTCGACACAAGCTAATAAACTAGTTTCGGAGGCACTAAGATACTTGAGACTTTCCAAATAGCAATAAAAAGCAATAAGTGTTCCAAATAACACAATAAAAATGACGGCTAAAGAGGAAGAAATCGACCATTGCCCCTCCAATCTCCATGGTGGATGGACCAAACTAAAACCAATACCTCCTATTAGCATTGCCCAACCTACTACGATTGCTGCTCCCCATTTGGCAAGAAGTTTATGTGGATGTAATGTATAAAAAGCCAATGCTACAGCCGAGGCAATCCCCCAAAATAATGCCCATCCAGAAATAGATAGGCTACGGATGCTTCCATGTGTAACCAGTAAAAATGTTCCTAAAAGTGCCAAAATGACAGCTAGCAATTCTTTTAAAGTGGGAAACCTTTTCAACCGAATGGCTACATAGCATGTAATAAGCACAGGTGCCAAGTATTGAAGGATAGTAGCCGTCGCTGCATTTCCGTGCTTAATAGCCGCAAAATAGGTATATTGAACAGCTAACATTCCTAGGATACCAAATAAGATAAGATTGAGTCGTTCCTGGTTGTTTTTCCAGATTCCCCAGATATTTTGTTTCTTTTTTCTATAGGCAACTCCTAATAGAATAATACCTGACAGTAATAGACGTATAACAACTAACCACTCGGGACTAAAGCCTTGTTGCTGAAACAGATACTGAGCAACAGTGCCTGATATCCCCCACAACACAGCTCCTGTAAGTACCAAGGCAACTCCGACTTTTCTAGACAGCACGATCTTTTCAGTATTCATATGGTCTCCTCACTGATCTACCATTCTTCACGGTTTCTTATATTGCATCAGTTGATATACTTCTTTCATAGGACGCAGCCAATTTTGCTCCATAATCTCTGCAGCTAGTTGTCCATTTTTCTGTATAAAGGCTTGAACAATTCTCTCATGTTCACCAATAGAATCTTCCTTAGGAATGTGTTGTTGCTTAAAAAATATATATTCTAAGCGTTGAATATGTAGCTGAAGGACAGACGTAAAATTAATAATATAGGGATTGTCCACAATTTCTAAAATAAAGGTGTGAAATTGACTATCCATTTCTACAATTTTAGGTACGTCTTTATCATGGATTGCTTGTCTATAGCTAACATTTACGTCGTTTAATTTTGCAATTTGTTCTTCTGTAATTGTAGTCGCAGCTAATTTGGCTGCCAATGCTTGCAGGGAAGCAAGGGGTAAATACATCGTCTGTACATCTTCTTTTGAAACAGTAGTAACTCTTGTATCTCGCCCTCGATAGGTTTCAATAAAGCCTTGGACTTCGAGTAGCTGAAAGGCTTCCCTTACAGGAGTCCTGCTTACTCCTATCGCTTCTGCAATTTCAGCATCATATAACTTTTCCCCAGGCTCTAAGGTTCCATCAATAATCCAGCTCTGTAGCTGTCGAAACGCTTTTTCTTTTGCCGTTAAGCGAATAGAAGAAGTGTAATTCTTAGGAATTGGCATAGTAACCCCTCTTTTAATGTATTGTAAGCTTTATTTAAATTGTCAGAAATATATTTCATATATATACTATAACTTATACCATTTTATCCATAAGGTCAAACCAATTGCTGTATTTATGTACATTCACAAATATCTCAGCTTTCTTGCAATAATCGCCTAACACAAGAAAAGCTAGAATCCTATACGTCCAAAGGATCACTAGCTTCTCATAGTCAATTTGTAATTTCTACAAACAATTTTTTTAAAAGGGTACCTGCAATCCATTCAAGAATGAATGTTGTCACGCATACGCTTACGTTTACCAGCCCAATCGATACTGTCTTGGTGCTTCAATCTCCACTTGCAATTCATCTGCAGCACCTCTAGCCCAGTATGGATTGCGTAACAGCTCGCGGCCCAAAATGATTACATCTGCACGATTATTTTGTAAAATCTCTTCTGCTTGTATTGGAGATGTAATTAATCCTACTGCACCAGTTGGAATGTTCGCTTCTTCTTTAATTTGCTCTGATAATTTTACTTGATAGCCTGGATACACATTAATAGTAGCCCGTACGAGCGCTCCAGAACTAACGTCAATAAGATCCACGCCCTGTTCTCTCATCCAAGCTGCGAATTGTACGTGATCCTCGATGGTTAAGCCCCCTTCTGTGTAGTCGGTAGCGGAGACACGCACCAACAACGGACCTTCCCAAACACTCTTTACTTCTGTTATTACTTCTGATAATATACGGTATCTATTTTCTTGAGAGCCCCCATATTCATCTGTTCGTTGATTAGAGAGCGGAGATAAAAATTCATGCAATAAATATCCATGAGCAGCATGAATTTCAATGACATCAAAGCCTGCTTGTTTGGCTCGAATTGCTGCTTGCTTAAATGCTTCTACTGTCTGTTTGATTTTCTCAACTGACATTTCTTTTGGAACGCGACTACCCTCGTCGAAAGCAATTGCAGATGGCCCATAGATGGTACCAGGAACCTCTGCTTTTCGGCCAGCATGCGCTAATTGAATACCCATTTTAGCCCCGTATTGATGTGCTTGGTCGACAATTCTTTGTAATCCAGCAATGTGTTCATCATTCCATATCCCTAGGTCAAATTCAGAAATACGTCCCTGAGCTTCAACAGCAGTAGCTTCCACGATTATAAGACCTACCTGTCCTACAGCGCGTGTTGAGTAGTGCGTAATATGAAAGTCAGTAACTTTTCCGTCTTTTTCAGTTGCAGAATACATGCACATGGGAGCCATGACAATACGATTTTTTAATGTAACCTCTTTTACTTGATAGGGTTGAAATAATTTCACAGTCATCTTTCTTCCTCCTTAGTTTTGTTTCCTGCATTTGATTTGAATGATTTTTTAGCTGTATGTATAACCCGAACTTGCTTCATCCACAGCCTGCTTTAATAAGGCATAGGATCGTTTACGGGCACTTACATCATAAATAGGTGAAACTGCCATCAACTCTTCAATCGGATATCGCTCTTGTAGTTCTCTGATTTTTAGGGCAACGGTTTGTACTGATCCGATTAGGAATGTACGCTTCATTGCTTCTATCTCAGCAAATTCACTTGCGGTATAGGGGTAGGCATTTACCGTTTTCGGGCTAACAAGCGGTTGCAAACGTCCCCGATACAATAAATGAGTAAGATGTAACGCACTTAGCGCGAGTTCATTCGCCTCTGCATCTGTATCTGCCACAATGATTTTCATTGCTGCAAGTACTTTGGGTTGTAGAAGACGTGATGATGCTTGAAATGCACGTAGATACTGCCGAATAGCCTGGTCCATCGCTCCTGGTTGGGAATTGATAAAGTGAGCAAATGCATATGGCAATCCCAGCTGCCCAGCTACCGATCCACTGTTGTCACTAGATCCAAGCATCCAGATTTCAGGCTTATGCGCTGGAAGTGGAGTAGCTTTTAATCCTGGAAAAGGCTGTTCCCCATTCCATCTGTCGTCAATGTAGCTAATTAGATGCTGGACTTGCTCTGGAAATGTATCTATGTCACGCGCCTGCAAATCCTGTAGAGCTCTGGTTGAGAGTGGCATCCCCCCTGGAGCACGCCCAATTCCTACATCTATGCGACCTGGGGCCAAAGTGCTTAATACGTTAAAATTTTCTGCCACTTTATATGCACTGTAATGAGGAAGCATTACACCCCCCGACCCAATACGAATTCTTTTCGTTTTTGCCGCCAAATAAGCGATAAGAACTTCTGGAGATGAACCTGCTAGCGCTTCGGAATGATGATGCTCAGACACCCAATACCTGTGATACCCAATTTCATCCACGTATTGCGCTAGCTCAGTCGTTTGCTCCAAGGCTAGCTCTGGGGTTCCCCCATCTATTACATACGATTGATCCAGTACACTAATTTTCATGGGACTCTCCTTTTGAAGATATATCATGTGTAGTCACTGCAATATGCTAAATCGGAATATCGGAAATTTTCGATATTAGGTTAAAAAAGAAAAATGAAACGGTGTTCCACTCTTCTTTTACAACTCCTTTTCGAAATATGTAGCCAGTTTCTGCAACATTTCCTCATTTCTGCGATAGTACGTCCATTGGCCAAAGCGCCTAGCTTCTAATAACCCCGCACGTTGCATAATTGCTAGGTACTGTGACGTGGTCGATTGGGATAGACCCGCTTTTTCTTGAATTTGTCCTACACAGATTCCTCCTGGAAAATGCTCATAGTTGCAAGAGGATGGCGGAAAGTGTAGCTCTGGCTCCTTTAACCAATGTAACATTTGCAATCTGGTTTCATTCGATAAAGCTTTAAAAATCATGACATAATCCATAATGATGATTATATCGATATTTCCCGATATGTCAATAGTAGTATGAATTCCCGATCAATTCAATACGAGTGAAGACTCTATATACACCTCGCCATCCAATTTTTTAATCAAAAACTGATCATCCTCAATCACCCCATATGTATGCGGATGATTCTCTTTCGGAATAGCTATGGAACCAGGGTTTAGGATAAATAGATCACCCTTTTTCTTGGCCATCGGGATATGTGTGTGACCATGAATCAACACATCTCCAACCGATAATGCCGGATGATGATCCTCATGATAAATATGTCCATGCGTAACAAAAATACGACGTTTATCCGTAATGATCGTATTAGAATCGCTCATAATCGGAAAATGAAGGAGCATCTGATCAACTTCTGAATCGCAATTTCCACGTACAGCTGTAATGCTGTTAGAATACCTATTTAGCAGAGTGGCTACTTCAGACGGATTATATCCGTCTGGTAGGGCATTACGTGGTCCGTGATACATCACATCTCCTAATAGGATTAAATGAGTTGCCTGTTCTCGTTCAAATGCTTCTAGGGCTATTTGGGCATAGGTTAAAGAACCGTGGATGTCTGAGAGAAAAAATAACTTCATGCTGATTACCACCTTTTTATTTGGTTCAATCCCTATTATACCAATCTTTCTTTATAGTGTAAGGATAATACCCGTTTTGTCATCAGAGATTTTAAATCGTGGGTATTTCACACACTCTGGATCGCTTTCTTCTACCTTTGTTAGCGCTTGAGCATAGTTTTCTAGACCCATATCCATTATTTTATGAACCATCCATGACCAATCCTGCTTTTTTTGATTGCCTAATGGCCAGAACAATCCGTCTGTAATCATGACCACGTGCTTTACTCCAACACGACTAATTCTGCCATATTCCACAAAATCTAAGGCTTGTTCCTCTCCATTTAATACTCCATAGCCATTCGTTTCATTTTGTAATTCACGATTTTGAATAATTAAATCTCGAATGAGTAAACTTAATTCCGCACGTGATAGTAGACCATTCTCAATGCCTTCCTGCCATTTTTGCAATGTACGTTCTTCTAACATCTCCACTTGTGGACGAGTTAATATACGTACATTACCATTTTCATATACAGCAAAAATCATACAGTCTCCTGTTTGTGCATACGATATACCGTTCTTCTCGATTGCCACAATTCCAACTGCGGCTCCCCAAAGATTTTGTTTGAAAGACAGATCAATTCCGGCTTCCTGCATGTGTAGACGAACAAGCAAATTAGCAGTCGCTATGTGGTCTGGTAACGAGATCAGTCTATGTATCTGTGTAAAATAGCGAGCAATAGCTGTTGAAGCCAGGTATCCACCGGTTTCTTTATTTTCATTAACGAATCCATGTAGTGAAGTAACACCATCAACCACACCATAAATAGGGAGGGTTGGATGAACAATCAACGAATCTTCGTTTAAACAGCCTATACCCTTGCTAGTAAACGTTTCTATTCTCATTGCAATGCCCTCCTACATTCTTCTATGTGTCTGTCTATATTTTCAATAATCTTACATCTTTTTCTATTATAACTTTTTCCTGCAAAAAAAGAACAACCGGCTTGTCCGATTGTTCTTTCGCATATATAGCTCATAGTAGGCTTGCTTATTTTTAATTTGCTCGTTTCCTCAACACAATATTCGTACGCCTCGTACGCCGTTTCGCGCGTAATAAACGAATGAAGAAAAGGATGAAAAACAAGTTAAGTAGCGCCCAAAATACGACAATACCATATAGAGCAATTGGATTACGAGTAATCACCTGTTCACTCTCCTCTGAAGTAGAAACAGCCGTCGGAAGTACTTCAGGTTGTAGATGTAGCTTCCTCACTTCTCCATTGGATAAAGTCACCTCAAGGTCCCCGTTGTTCAGTAGCTTTTGTTCGTATGTAGTCTGTTTGGGAACCGTGATAAATAAATCTTTATCCGTATAAAAGTTTGCTGCCTTCTCGGTATCAGTCTGGGGTTGGTATACCAGGTATTGTCCTGCATTTACGATCTTTTTCGTTTCATAATGGGTAAAGCCAAAATCGAGCATTTTGTTTACATCCTGATAACTAACCACATTAGATGGTGCCTTCATGGTAACCGCAATCAGTTCTGTATCTCCCCGTTTAGCTGTAACCACCAAAGTATTTCGTGCTTGATCCGTAAAGCCATTTTTTAAACCTGTGGTTCCTTCATAAGTAGTAAGCATTTTATTATGATTGACCAGCACGGTATCCCATTCTTTTTGGTGCCATTCATAACGTTTGGTACCGGCAATTTCACGTAAGAAGGGATTTTTCATGGCATACTGCGCAATCTTAGCCATGTCAGCAGCAGTTGTGTAGTGATTCTCATCATGCAATCCATGTGGATTCGTAAAATGAGTATTTTTTACTCCGACTTTTTCTTTTAAATAAGCATTAACCTTTTCAGCAAAAGCTTCTGTGGAACCAGCCATATGTTCGGCAATCACAATGGCAGCATCATTACCTGAATTTAAAATCAGCCCAAAGAGTAAATTTCGCATGGATACTTGTTCACCCTCAGCCAGATAGACGCGGGATCCTTCTACCGTTCTCGCCTTATTAGAAACGGTGGCCATATCGTTTATATTTCCGTTTTCTATAGCATAAATAGCAGTGGCGATTTTGGTAATACTAGCAGGAAATAAATACTGTTGGGGATTTTTTTCAAATAGAACGGTTCCTGACGAGCCATCAATGAGAATCGCACCCTCCCCTTTTACTTCTTCTAGTGGTAGGGCTGGTGGTTGCGCAGCGTAACTTGGCTGAATTCCAAACGTAATCAGAGAAAAACCAATTGCCAAGAACGTTTTCATCCATTTTTTCATGCTTGTAAAATCCTTTCTACGAACAAGTTACCTCACCACTCTATCAAATGGAAAAGGCATTGAACAAGTGCCTATTTGGACATTATGTCGATTAAATGCTGGGGGAAATGGGTAAAAATGTTGTATTAGCGGTATTTATAGCTTGTCATTATTTACGTAAAATTTTTTTATGGAAAGGGTGTTACAGATGGATGAACGCATCAGCAAAGACACGTTAGGCGAGGTGTATATCCCTCGATCCGTATATTACGATGCACAAACCACACGCGCTATCCATAACTTTCCCATTAGCGGTCTTCGTTTACCACGAGCATTCATTAAAGCACAAGGAATCATCAAAGCCTCTGCGGCTGTTGCAAATAGGGAAGTGGGCAATTTATCCGAACCTATTGCTAGAGCTATTGTAACAGCCGCAGAAGAAATGATTAATGGCAAATGGGACGATCAATTCGTAGTAGATGCCTATCAAGCTGGTGCGGGTACCTCTCAAAATATGAATGCAAATGAGGTTATCGCAAACCGCGCAATTGAAATATTAGGTGGTGAAAAAGGAGATTTTTCGCTTGTCCACCCCAACGATCATGTGAATATGGCTCAATCAACCAATGATACGATACATGTAGCGATTAATATTAGTGCTGTCGAAATGATAAAAAAAGAATTGCTACCATCTCTTCAGCGACTTCACTACGCCCTAAAACAAAAATCCAAACAATTTGATCCTATCATCAAATCAGGAAGAACCCATTTACAAGACGCCGTTCCCATCCGGCTGGGACAAGAATTCGGAGGCTATGCAGCGTCCCTAGTATCGGCTGAAAAAAGTATTCGGCATGCTCTCTTGGAGTTATACGTGATGGGTATTGGGGGTAACGCGGTAGGTACTGGAATTAACGCTCATCCTGAGTACGCAGAACGAACATTACGTGAGATTATACTTCGAACAGACCAACCTTTTAAGCAACCTCGTGATCGTTTCGCTTTTATGCAAAATACCATGGGTGCTATTCAAGCAAGCCATGCTGTAAAGGAGCTAGCGATTCACCTATTAAAAATATCAAGCGACCTACGCTTACTTGGTTCAGGGCCACGCACTGGACTTGGCGAGCTGATACTTCCCGCTGTTCAGCCTGGGTCATCCATCATGCCAGGAAAAGTAAATCCTGTGATGGCTGAGATGATGTACATGGTTTGTGCGCAAGTCATCGGCAATGATGCCACAATCACTGCGGCTACGATGGGTGCTCAATTGGAGATTAATGTTATGATGCCCGTTATCGCTTATAACCTGTTACATTCCATTCATATTTTGACAAATGCTATGGAAGTATTCCGTGAAAAATGTATAGAAGGGCTCCAAGCTGATGCAGAGCGTTGTCAGTACTATGTTGAGCAAAGTACTGCACTTGCTACATCTCTTAATCCCGTAATTGGCTATGAGAAAGCCGCCAAACTTGCTAAGACTGCTTATCAGGAGAAAAAAACAGTCAGAGAAATCGTTGCGAGAGACACCGAATTGACGACAATAGAAATCAACGAGTTATTAAATCCTGCACGGCTCGTCTAACCGAATCTTATATGAAGGAATCTAATTCCTACTATGTTGATAGTAAAATAGCCTCGTCACGTAGACTGAGGCTATTCTTTGTTATACATCAGTTATTTTCCAAACCGTTTACTTAACAGTTCATTAATCATACGGAATTTTGGATTATCCAGAAAAGCTTCTTCATACCCAATAAAGTGTTCCTTGTATAGCGCTTCAGCAGATTCAAAATCTTGTTTGACATAAAGTGAGAAGATTTCTTCCAATCTTTCTTCCATATCAGTGTCAAGATCTGGTGGCGTCATAATTTCCTGACGTAAACTGTTCATCAACTCATCTAATTGATTGGTGACAGTCGAAGCAATATGCAGCTGTTCTAATACGTCTGAAGGAATATTTCCGTCATATTTATAACGCAATTCATGCTCATTGGTTGCCCAAAAATTCATGCCTAACGTCCGGATTTGTACTTCACAAGGCAAGATTTTCTTTTCACTTCCATGGTACACCGTATAATCCCCAATCATATGAATGCTACGATAGCCAGATTCTTTTGGATTGGTAATATAATCTTTAACGTCATGTACCACAAAGTCTTCCCGTTCCATCAGCAGATTCTGCACTTCCCGGACATCATCAATATAGCGGCAAACAACACGGATACCAGCAATGTCGGTAATTTCTTCACACAATCTATTTTCCCAATCATCTTGAGCAAAATCAATGCCTCTAAGAAGAGCTTTTCGTAATAGACTATCTGTTTTCTTGACTCGCCCGACTACAAATTCAATCGGAGAATAGCGTCCACCTTTTAGAAACCCGTATTTTATTCCTTTTACCTTTAGCTTTAATTCGTCAACAACTTGCTCATACGGATTTAAAATTGTGACGAGACGGTTTAGTACTTTTTTGGGTATGCGAGCTTTTATGTTTTTAATTTCGCTCATAGGTTTAGAACCCCCATCAATCTCGGATGACACGATAGTCTAGCATTTCTTTTATTGTATTTCGACGTAACAACAAAAAATCCTGCCGTTTTCGAGTCAAAATCATACAAACTCCAGCCTTATTCGGACCGTTCCTTCTTTTAGTATAAAAGCAACCCTCTTAAAATGAAAGCGCATAAGGTATAGCAAAAAGTGGTTGCATATAGAAGCTGTATGGTTTGTTTAATGTGCACAGCATGAAGCTCGGTCTTTGGTATCCCCATGAGAGCACGGTGAGAAACCACCCCTTGATAGGTATTGGTTCCTCCTAATTGAATGTGTAGGGCACCAGCAACAGCCGCTTCACTCCACCCACTGTTTGGACTTGGATGCTTACTTGCATCACGAATTCCTGCTTTCCAGGCATCCCGCCAATCTTTTCCCAAAAAGAACGATGCTAGAATCAGAAAAACAAAGGTGATTCGTGCGGGAAGATAGTTACAGAGATCATCTAAACGTGCGGAAGCCCAGCCAAGGTGTAAGTACTTCTCATTTTTATAGCCTACCATTGAATCTAACGTATTAACCGCCCGATAGGCCATAGCAAGCGGTGCTCCACCTAGCATGGCAAAAAATAAAGGAGAAGTAACTGCATCCACAATGTTTTCTGCTACTGTTTCCACAGTGCCACGTGAAATTTCCTTCTCATCCAGCTGTTCTGTATCACGTCCAACTACCATCGACAATTGAAAGCGAGCTTCCCCTAGATCGCCCTTCTGTAAAGCCGCATATATTTTTTGTCCAGCTTGAGCAAGTCCTTTTGTAGCAATTGTGGTAGCAATCAATACAACCTCAGCTGTGAAAGCAAGCCATGGATGAATGCTAGCTAGCCCCTTCAATAAAAAATATGGAACCAAAAAAGCCAAACTGACTAATACCACTGGAAATAAAAGACCTAACAAACGACCTGAGAGTACAGCCGAACGCCCGCGGCTAACAAGTGTCTGATATATCGGTCGAATATGACGATCCAGCCATGTAATCACTTTTCCCATGCCAATCACCGGGTGTGGAATCCAACGTGGATCACCAATAATAAGATCCAATAGATAGGCACATAACAAGCTAGTTCCTAGCATTATTTCCATAATTATTCTGCACTCCTACGCTCTTTTCGATTTTGCTCATGGGTAAGCGCCATGCGAGTAGCATCGCGTACTGCACAAGCAATTGCATGGCCCAAGTTCGTAGCAGTTCCAGCATAAGGATGGACGGACTGATAACGTGATTGGTTACAAGTAGCCGCCACTACAATGGCATCAGTAGTAGTTCCTGTTGCACATCTTCCCTCTCCATCGCTAATTCCCATTTCTGCTAACGCAATCGTTTTAGCTTCTGTTGCCGTAATGACAGCATTTATTAGAGCCCCGTCTGTCAGATTTCCATCAATGAATACGACGGTATTAATCGTACCAGCTGCATAGGCATTATAGCGCTGTTCTACGGTACCTGCTCGAACCGCATTACCAATGCCAGTGGTCACAACTGCACAGAGTTCAAATTCGTCTCCTTTTAATGTAGAAATCCCTAAATCCTCCACACAGGCTGCTGTCAACAATCCTATTGTTTGCTCAGGTATTGCTTGATTTTGCAGGACAAACTCTCTGATATCTTCCTGAGGATTATCTGATAAGTAGCCCTTTCCCACATACTGGTTTAATATCCACTTCGCCTCGCTAATTCCACCACCAAAAACAGCACTAGAGCAAGCACGAAACCCTTTAGGATAACTAATAAGCACACGTTCTTTGTTTACATCTAAATACCAATCTTCTATAAATTGCATGTTTCCCACTCTCCGTCTTCCCTACAACACGTAATCAGAAATTGCCCATGCCCAATGGATGAATCAAAATAACGACCTGGATCATTTTCTAATAAAAGAGCAGAAACCAAGCGTAGCATTCCACCATGAGTAACCACCAATAAAATAGGATTGGGGTCACTCGAATAACCCTTTGTCTTCTTGCAGTAAAGACTGATTTCTTGGTTCACGAATCGCTCTAGCCGTTTTTGTAATTCTAGTAATTTTTCCCCACCAGGAGGGGCTACATTCCACGGATCATCGTAAAATTGATAAATTCGTTTCCGATCTATTCGCTCAATCTCTTGGTACGTCAACCCTTCCCACTCACCAAAAAACACTTCACGTAAGTCACTACTGGTCTGCACAGGAAGATTTGGATGGTATTCTGACACAATAGCCGCCGTTTCCTTAGCTCGCATTAAATCACTTGTAAAGATTGCTGTAAGGGGCTGATTAGCTAAGAATTTTGCGACCTGCTGGGCCTGTTCTACTCCTTTGTTCGATAAAGGAACATCATAGTGCCCAATATATTGTTTAGCCAGATTTTCGGCTGTTATAGCATGTCGTAACCAAATAACTTTTACCATCCGATCAAACCTCCGTGATGTAGGTAGCTGACCGCCCCAAGAAGCAATACCATCTCAATACATTCAATTTGTGCCCCATAGGTATCGCCCGTTAAGCCGCCCAGCTGTTTGACAATCATTCGATTAAACAGATAATGCGTGACCGTCGTAAGTACGAAAAAAATGATCGCTAATTGGTATCCAACTAATAAGAAAGCGACAAGGCTTGAGATAACAATTGAAATGATAATGTGCTTCATATGCAGATGCTCCCTAAAACCAGAAGCCATTCCCTTCCCTTTATGCACATAAGGCCAAAAATAAATGCATCCCAGTAAGGAAACGCGAGCTGCAAACGGGATAATAATCAATACGTAACTGACTGATAGTAAAGGTAAGTTAGTCGTAATCCAATACAATGATACCACCTTTACCGCTAATAAGAGAAAACAAGCAAGTACACCCATTGCTCCGACTCGACTATCCTTCATGATTTCTAGCATGCGTTCACGTGAACGAGCAGATCCGAGTCCATCAGCGGTATCCATCCAACCATCTAAATGCAGGCCGCCAGTTATATAAACCCAAAATGCAACCACTGCAAGGGAATGTAAGACATCTGGAAACAGCCACTGGGTAATCCCTGCGATTCCCGCTAAAAAGATTCCGATAACCATCCCCACATAGGGATAATGTTTTACGCTATGATACCAATCTTGCTCTGTTGCTTGAAAGCGTACCGGAATGCGCGTAAGAAAGGTTAGTGCGCTCCAAAACGCATTCATTTATCACTCGCCTCGCTCCCTTTAATCTTCATCGGGATACCAGCCACCACTACATATACTTCGTCAGCATATTGTGCTACTATCTGATTAGCAAAACCAGTAATATCCTGAAATGCTCTGCCCAACTTAGATAGCGCTACTCCACCTAGTCCAACCTCATCACTTACCACTATCCATGTCCGATCTAAGGAACGCATAGCAGATACACAAGAGATTATTTGTTGTTGACAAGCTTGACGGACAGCGGAATTACTTAGTTGATCTTCAGGCAGCTGCATTAATAAGTTCGCAATCCAGCCTGAGAATGTATCCAATAAAATAATCGGTGACTCAGAATATCCTTCACGCTTATCGAATTCGACCATAGCTTGGATCGCCATCTGTAATTGATATGGCTCTTCCACCGTCTCCCAATTATTCTCTCTTCGTTCTCTGTGTAAATGAATCCGATTTTGCATTTCTTCATCCCAAGCTTGCCCTGTTGCAAGATACACTAAAGCGCCGCCATGTTCCTGCTTCTGTTGTTCCGCTAGCTTTTCGGCAAAAGCACTTTTCCCCGATCGAACGCCACCTGTAATAAGAATGATCTTCATGATACCTTCTCTCCTTTTATCTCCTAGTTGACAGGATTTGTAGGGATTCACGGAACACGCTTACCATTCGTTCGTTCTCTTCTTTTGTTTTTATCGCAAGTCGTATATATCCTTCACCTAAACCTGGATACATACTACAATTTCGAATTAAGATGCCTCTTTTAGCCATCTCTTCTTGAAGTAGTTGAGATTGAGTAGAATCTACATGAACTAATAAGTAATTGGTTTCGCTCCTAAAAGTTGTGATGCCTGGCAGTGTTTCAAGAGATGTCAGCAAGCTTGCTCTTTGTGTAGTAACATATTCCTGAGTTCGTAACACATAATCATGCTGTTGAAGCAAGAATTCACCTGCCACTTGCGCTAAATGATTCACACTCCAAGATATCTGTTTAGATTTTAGACGTCTGATCACTTGCTCTTGCCCCATTACGTAACCGAGCCGCAGCCCTGCAATCGCGTACATTTTAGTCATAGAACGAAATAAAAGCACATGGGGAAGCTTATGTAGATCAGTTACTAAAGAATGCTTCTCAGATTGATTCACAAAGTCCAGAAATGCTTCATCCACACAAAGATAGGTTTTGTGTTGTTTACAAGCTTCAGCCACCTTTTGTAATTCGTTACGTGGCAGAAAATTACCGGTTGGATTGTTAGGATGTCCAATGAACAGCATATCCACCTGTTTCACGAAGGCACATAACTCTTCGACGTCAGGTAAAAACTGCTCTTCTTTTTTCGTAAATAGCATGCGAATCTCACAGTCAGCTTGTCTTGCAATCGCTTCATATTCTGAGAAAGAGGGACAAATAATCCCTACGATTTGTGGCTTGAGAGCGGAAACCGCCAAGTGCAAGCACTCAGCAGCTCCATTCCCTACCAAGATATTTTCTGGTTGAATATGTGATCCAAGCGAGTTTGCAACTGCTTTGCGAAGATTACGGCATGTGGGATCAGGATATCTAAGGACCTGTGGTAATGCTTGTTTCAGTATAGAAAAAAGCTGCTCAGGAGGTCCAAACGGATTAATATTTGAACTATAATCAAGAATACGATCCGCCTCTAGGCCAAAGGACTCTGCAGCAGTCCATATGTCCCCACCATGTCCAAAACGCTCTATCATAATCATGCCCCTCTTCCTGTTGCCTCACCTAATCTCAGTTTATTTGTTACTCTGGATCAGGTAGACCTAGATCAGAGTAGGTAGCCATCTCTTGCAATACACGACAAGCTGAATCCATCATTGGCATAAATAGCGTAGCACCAGTTCCTTCCCCTAAACGCATGTTTAAGTGAAGGGATGGTTGAATACCTAAATCTTCCAGAATATATTGATGAGCAGGTTCAACTGATAAATGAGTGGCCATGAGGTAAGGAATAATTGCTGGTTGAAGACGTGCAGCTACCAATGCGGCCGCTGAAGCAATCACTCCATCTAATAGTACAGGAATGCGAGAAAGAGCAGCACCAAGCGTTACCCCAGCCATTCCGGCAATCTCTAAACCACCTACCTTAGCAAGTACATCCAACGCATCGTCTGCCTGAGGCTTATTTACCTCAATACCGCGTTGAATTACTTCACGTTTGATTAAAAGAGATTTGTCATTTATACCCGAACCTCGTCCTACCAAACCATCTTCCAGCGGACGGCCTAATAATACACTGGTAATCGCTGCACTAGGCGTTGTATTTCCGATTCCCATCTCACCAAGAGCAATGACATTACTGCCTTTTTTCGCCAGCTCCTGCGCTGTTTCAATTCCCACCAAGATCGCTTGTGCAGCTTCTTCTCTGCTCATTGCTGGGCCTTTAGCAAAGTTGTTTGTTCCTGCTTTCACTTTCCTATTTATGACATTCTCAGGTACTTCCGATGCTTTAGAGCCAATGTCAACTACCGTTACTTCAGCACCAACTTGTCTAGCTAACACGTTTACTGCTGCTCCAGCATTAATAAAGTTAACCATCATAAGTTGAGTTACTTCCTGAGGGAAGGCGCTTACACCCTCATCCACAATACCATGGTCGCCACACATAACAACGACATCTTTTCGCTCGATCCGCGGCTTAGCTTGTCCTGTAATGCCAGCCAACTGAACAACTATATCTTCTAAAACGCCTAGACTTCCAACAGGTTTGGTCAAACGTTTCAGTTCTTTTTTTGCCTGTTCGGCTGCTACCAGATCTATGGCTGGTATCGTATGTATCATACTAGATAATTTATCGCTAAAGCTCATGTCAAAATCCTCCTCAGATGTCTAGGTCCATTGCCCGTTTAGTATAAATATCTTCTTTTCTAGTATAGCAGAATAAAAGAAAAAAGGGTTGGCTTCTGACCACCACCCCACAAAATCCACAAATTATTCACTTATATTTTTTTGTTATCCGAAATAACGTCTAATATACTTTGCAAACTGGTTAGCTTCTCGTTTACTTTACGCGTTTTCTCTGAAATATTCTCTAAATTAACAAAGGAAGCGAAAGAGGTACGTTGCTTTCTTTTTTCCTTTTCCCATTGCTCTAAATATTTGTCCATCTGGGCAGGATTGCTTAGCACTTTGGCAACACGCGTTGGCTTTTGCTTTAACCACGATTCAAATTCAGGATAATCACGCAAAATTCGTTTTGCCGTACTTTTTTTCACTGATTATTTCCCCTCTCCTGTGCGTTATTGATAAGCACATGGTTTCTTTACTACCATATGACTAGTCCGCTCATGCCGTTTGTGTGAATAACCAGTGCAACAAGAAAGGGCTGGAATCTAGGGCAAATGTGGAATTATTCAAGAAAAGGGCTCTTGTTTACAGCAAGAATGTCGGGGGATACATATACATGCATAGTAAATATCTTGATTGGTCAAATGAAAGGGGCTATGTATAACATGTTCGATATTACCACTTTACAGTCTCTGGTCGGCAAGACTGTACGCCTCTATAGAGGTGGAGCTGAATCACTGCGTGGAATCTTGCTGGCTGTCAAATCAAACTACCTCGTTCAATTATCAGAAGATAGCCAAGTCTTGTATTATTATTTGCCACCACTTACTAGTATTGAAGAGGATTTTCGACACCCGCCATTTGAAATTAAGGAAGGAATCCCTCAGGAAGTAATCGATGCCGCATCATTCCAACAACTGTTAGGATTTCTGGTCAATAAAAGAGTGAAAATTGAACAAAATGGGAATGATTCTCGCACAGGACTACTTCGTTTCGTTGGCACTGACTATGCTGTTTTGCAAACCAATAAAGAGACATTTGTGTATTATCAATCAAATGAAATCAAGTCCATAGGTATTCAAGAAAGACCACCTAAACATCATAAAAAAGATCGAAATGATGATAAAATTAGAACTACCAGCCCTTTGGATAAGTTTCATGATGCTCCCAATTTCTCCTCTTTATTAACCAAATTACAAAATACATTTGTTCACATCCATTTCGCATGTCATGAAACTATATCAGGTATTTTGACGCAAGCGGATCAGAATCAAATTGCATTGGTCCATGATAAGGAACTCATCTGGATTTCCCAAGCAACGATTGCTAGTGTAATAACAACAGCTCGCGATGCAACTCCTGTAGCTAATCAGAATACCAAAAATGTAGGTAATCGAGAAATATTCAGCTTACGTGTGAAAAAACGCGATAAGCATAAACGGAAAACGTTCTTTCCTGCACCACCAGCAGTAAAAATCCGTCCAAAAAGGAACTCCTCAAAGCAAGTTGCGATAAGAACAGAATATCCTTTCAGAAAAAAAGGGAATTCCATCCAAAGGGTTACGATAAAACTGCCAGGTGTGTTCATTCCGAGAGGGAAAAAGTAGACCGTTACTCTCCCATTAGCCTTGGAAAGGAGGCAGCCTCTCTTGGAACCCATCTCTCCCTTCATAAATCAGTTTGTTGAAGTAGCATTACCTGAAGAGAAGCAAATACTGGGTAAGGTTATGGATCAGGGGATTGATATCCTCGTCTTATATGATGGTACGCGATACATTTATGTACCTTGGATACATGTAAAATCAATCAGACAGGTAACTACAGATCTAGTCAATGCTCTTGAGATACAAGATAGTCCCATCTTTTTAAATAAAGAAGCTCTTTCCTATCGTAATATACTAAATAACGCAAAAGGTTTGTTCATAGAGATCAATGTGACAGGTAAACACTCTTTACACGGTTACGTGACGACAATTCTAAACAATTATCTGGTGTTCTATTCCCCGATCTTTAAGACTATGTTTATTTCCCTCCATCATTTGAAATGGCTAATCCCTTACAGCCGAAGCATTACCCCTTTCTCCCTTAGTAGTCATCATCTACCAATTAAACCATCTCAGATTCCGCTTTCTCGTTCTTTTGAAGAACAGATGAAACGGCTAGAAGGAGAGCTAACTATACTTGATACAGGTGATGATCCTCATAAGATTGGAATAGTCAGCCGTCTAGAAAACAATTTATTGGAGCTTACCAATGCTAACGGAGATCGAACCAGTTGGAATGTACAGCATATTAAAACGATTCATCTTCCTTCCTAATAACTCTGCATAAGTAAAGGAGGATCGGTGCTTAAAAGCAAACCGACCCTCCTTTTCGTTATGAGGGTGTTTCATCCCTCATCATCCACGTATGCAGTTGTTTAATTAGCGAGCTAATTGTTGCTCAGCGAAAGAAACAAGGCGCTTCGTGATTTCTCCACCAACAGATCCGTTTTGGCGAGAAGTAGTGTCCGGTCCCAATTGTACGCCGAATTCAGTAGCGATTTCGTATTTCAATTGGTCAAGAGCTTGGTTAGCTTGAGGAACTAAAAGGTTGTTGCTAGAACCATTGTTGTTAGCTGCCATAACCTTTCATCTCCATTCTGTTTGGATTTTTGCTGAGGCTATTGTGGCCTTCAGCATTCAACCTATCTGCTTTAGATAAGCTCAATGCTAACGGCTACACTATTCCTTTGCTGTTGTGTGGGGTGTATCTATATCATGTATCATTTCATTTATTTCATTCCTGCTTTTTTTTACTATTTTCTAGAAATCAGCTAATCCCTGTCTTTCGTGCTATAATCAAGGAATAGAGAAAGTTGGCTTTATTATGGGAGGAGTTACTTGCTTTGAAGAATAAAATTTTACTATTGGATGGCATGAGCTTTCTATTCCGTGCATTCTATGCCTCCTCTTGGACAGGCAGTATTCGTCAGACAAAAAGCGGTGTGTACACGAATGCTGTCTATGGTTTTACCAAAATGATGCTTGATTATGCAGACTTGATTCAACCAACTCATTTGATCGTTGCTTGGGATGTTGCTTCTCGCGAGTCCTTATTGCGAAGCCAGTGGTACGATGGGTATAAATCGAACCGAGTTGAACCACCTGCTGAGTTAATTCCTCAGTTCTCGCTGGTAAAGGAAGTTACTCAAGCTTTTTCCATACCTAATATAGGCTTGTCTGGTTATGAAGGGGACGATATCTTAGGTACGTTATCCAGACGATTTGCTGAAGAAGGACACGAAGTAATTATTTGCTCTGGTGACTATGACAACTTGCAGCTTGTCTCCGATCAGGTACATGTTAAAATTTTAAAAAACGGGGGTAAGCATGAACATTACTGCCCGCAGTCTTTACTTGAACAAAAAGGAATTACTCCTGCTCAAGTCATTGATGTAAAGGCCCTGCAAGGAGATACTTCCGACTGCATCCCAGGTTGCTCTGGTATTGGTGAAAAAACAGCAGTGAAGTTAATAAAGGAGCATGGTTCCTTGGACAATCTCTATGCCAATTTAGACTCCCTAACAACTAAAATGCGCGCCAAATTGGTTGAGAATAAGGAACAGGTATATATGAGTCAAAAATTAGCGACCATTCTCTCTAATGTACCCGTGGAATTGGTATTAGAAGAGGCGAGCTGGCAATACGATCCCCTATTGGTTTTAGAAAAAATGAATGAATTAGAATTTAGCAAAACAATGCTTGCACGGATTGGATAAAACAAGAAACAGACAAACAAAAAGAGCTGTAAAACCTCATTGGTCTACAGCTCTTTTTATATTTACAGGTTTTCATTTTGGGCATACTAATCCAAACAGCATTGTTTACAAGAAGATATTCTCTACTCAATTCAATTACGTAGCTTTTCTCCGTTCAGCAGCAAACACATCAAGGAATAATTCGCCATTCTCCGGGTCATTGGTCTCCCATGAAGTGGCGAAGCGTACATGGTGAGAAATGCCGATCAGGTCATAGGTCTGCACGAGATGCTGCCGCGCCGTTCCCATAATTAATGAATGTAATTGAACCTGTTTTTCCTTAGCTACCTGCCCTAATAACTGGCGCACTGGTGGAGATATTTCTCCAATACCATCTGTAATCATGACAAAATCAGCAGCCTCGAACTTTGGATTCTCATTCAAAATATGTATGCCACGCTTTATTGGTTCATCGAAATTAGTGCCTCCACCAAATGCCTGTTGAGCTAGCTGATAAAATCCTGTCCAATCCGGCTTTTTATAATACAAAGGGCGTTCAACAACTTCACCCTTAGTCCCAAATAGCATTAGCATAAAGTCACGTTTTTCCAATAAAGAGATAGCTGCGAAAGTCATAACAAAAATTTGGGCTAGCCGAAGTTTAGCACCTCGCATAGAATGAGAACTGTCTAACATGCAAATAACAGGTCCACTAGGAGGGTCATCGCGCCATCCGATCGTATCATAAGTAAGTAATTTTTGTTCCAGTGCCTTGACCATGAAGTAGGTTTCTAAATCAGGATCAGCGAGTAATACCGCTTCGCTTGCCAATAAATGGGACAGATTCCCAGATTGTCTTAAATCATCATATTCTTCCGGTATCCGTCGCTCTTTACGCTTTTTTTTACGCATGGAGAATTCATGAACGTTACGTCCCACTTCCTGCAAAAAGTGTATCAGGTCTGGATGCTTTGTAAGCTGTTCTACCCATTTTAAATATTTTTCATATGTTTCTCGTCTTAATTTCCCTAGTTCACTTCCCCAACGCCGATTCGAAAAACGTTGACTCGCCTCTAATAAGGCGTGCAAGTATGAGGTATCCTTCTCTTCTGCCTCTAATGACTTCTTTAATGATTGATGTAACCAATTACCCAGTTCTTGTTCTAGGTGATGTATTGCCGATTTTTCTTGCTTCATGAGGCGCTCTATTTGCTTCTGTTTTTGCACTACTTCCTCTTCTAGCTTTTTTACTTTCTGCAACAGCTTGGGACGCTTTATATAATTCGTTTTCATCTCTTCTTGCAACTTTTCGATTCGACTACGCAATAACCGCACTTCTTCTTCTGCCAACGGACGAGAAGATTGAGATTCTTCTTTTTCCTCAACCATCCGCTTGCCCTGCTGTAAGGTGTAGCCTACCAATCGCAATTGCTCTTGTTGTTTTTGAGTCAGACGCTCTAGTAGTTGGTCCGTTTGTTCAGGTTGGTTCGATTGCTCATCGCCTTTCTGACCCTGCTGTGGTTGATCTCCAACACCTAGCATCCTGTCCATTTTTTTACGCTTCTCCACCTCTTCTTCAAAGCTAGAAACCAGCCACATAAGTGCCTTACTCGCTGTTTTAAAAGAGGCGCTCTCTCTGGCTATTGTTCTTGGATGAATACTTTGGTAAAAATGCTGACGCAACAAGGAACGTATCATCCAACGATGAAAAGGAGAAACATCACTAGCTTCATTTACCTCTGGTTGTTTCAAATAAAAAGCTAAGAAAAAATCAAACAAGAGTGGCTCACTAAACCATGGCGATTTACGCTTCGTTTCCTCCACCCATTCCTTTGCCATACGAGAAGAACGAAAATAAGCATCAAACACATAGCGATCTACACGCTGGTGTCGTACAAACATATCCGTTCACCACCACTACAAGGTATAGTCGTACTCAACTCCAGGAAGCTCACGGTCAAACAATGTACGATACAAGCCCTGCAGGATTTGTAATTGTCGTTCACCCTCCAGACGCAGGTGAGCAAACTTCACCGTATAGGACTCTACATGTAGCAGCATGAAATTTTTCTCTAAAAGATAACCAGGCAAGTCCCCTTCTTGTTTAAGCCATTCCGTCAGCTTTTGTTGTAAATGGCGTGCTGTTTCTTCCAATTCTATTTGGCATTGCTCTAGCATTATTTTTGCTTGTTCTGAAGCTTCCTTGGTCATTTTCGAGCCAATTTCCTTTTTAAATTGGAAAGCATGGAGTTCTTCTTCTTTTTCCATCCATTTGCTTGAAACTTGTTCGTAGTAGCGTAATGGTAGCTCCTTCTCTAGCTCTGCCTTCAAAGACTCGATAAATCGTTCTTGGTAAAGCTCAGTCAGTGTCGGCAAATCTTCGGGCACGTCCCATAGCATATGTGGGGTGAACACCGTATCCCAGAGAGAAACTTCTTCCCGCCCATTTAACACAGCGGAGGTCTGCCATACCAATGCAATTTTACGCAAACGACGATCAGAGATAATGAACTCTTTATCTTCCATCTGCTGCTTTAATCTATATAAGAAATAAACAAGTGATTCCGGTATATGTACTTTAGAAGCAGCCTGTTGTACATCTTTTACTTCGTACATGTTAAATAAGGCGGGAAGTGGCTCCGATTCGAGTTGGAACATTTTTTCGTAACTGGAGGCAAGCTTCAAATAGCCAACCTCATAACGAATCAGAAACCGATCATATAACGCTGCTAATTGCTCCTGATCGTCAGGTAGTTCGTTAGAGGCCGCCATCACAAACATTAACGGCACTTCCTCCTTCTCTTGACCATTAAAGAAGATACGTTCATTTAATATAGACAGTAAGGCGTTTAAAATCGCACTATTAGCCTTAAAAATTTCATCCAAAAATGCAAATTGTGCCGTAGGTAGATATCCATTTGTTTTGCGCACATATTGATCCTGCTTTAATTGTTGTAAGGAGATGGGTCCAAATAATTCATCCGGTGTGCTAAAGCGTGTCAATAAATATTCAAACCAATGATTGGTACCAAATAATTGTGAGAAGGCACGAGCTAGCTGTGATTTTGCAGTTCCTGGCGGTCCAACCAACAAAGCATTCTCACCGCTCATGACCGCTAAAAACAACAGACGAATCAATTCCTCTCGCTCTAAGAAACGTCCTTCCAATTGCTTAATAGCGCTTTGTATACCACGTTGCATAGCTTTCGTATTTGGCTTCATACATCTGCTGCTCCTCTCTGATACAAATCTGCTTCCATGATGACATATGAGAGTAAAA
Organism: Brevibacillus laterosporus DSM 25; assembly: GCF_002706795.1. Classification (NCBI taxonomy): domain Bacteria; kingdom Bacillati; phylum Bacillota; class Bacilli; order Caryophanales; family Paenibacillaceae; genus Brevibacillus; species Brevibacillus laterosporus. The sequence goes on along the minus strand of NZ_CP017705.1, from coordinate 4,574,089 downwards.
AAAGAAAGTTGAGCACTGATTAAAACCGCTGATATTAAGGTGACAATAAGGATACAAACCATAAATTGGAAGGTGAATGTGACATGCCTCACGTGCATTTAAGCGAAGAAGAGTATCAGGCCATGATGGACCGAATTTACAAAATTATTTCCCGTACGGAAGAATTAGACCAAGTGACCCATCATCTAATTTTTGAAGTCTGGAGAATCCTCCATTTCGGAAAAGTGGACAGTCCTTCATCCATGCAGGTATTACCAAAAGCTGAGTAGTCCAATGCTGAAGCAAATCTAACACAAAAAAGCTCGGTTTTCCAAAAGAAAGCACGAGCTTTTTGTATCATGAATTTTAGATTAACCATCTGTTTCTTCGTAGGTGAACATTTTACATAACCATTTAGAAAAATTATTGTCATCGTTTTTCTTGTCATCAATACGTTTGTCTAACGCTTCTATATGATCAAGTACCGCAAAAGGTTCGGTAAGGACCGGTTGATAGCGGAGGCAGTTTGGAGTATTCCGCCTGCTCAGAAGAGTGCGCGTAGGGGTTTGAAAGAGCAACAAGAAGCCGCTCCATCACGCTGTAGTCTCCTTGGTTCACTGCGCTTTCTAAAGCGTCTTCTACCCGGTGGTTCCGAGGAATTAGCGCAGGATTGCTGTTTTGCATCAACTGATGTGAGGAGGCTTTCGATCCCTGCTGCCTACTTAGTCTCGCCTGCCACAGCTCATGCCACTGAGTAAATTCTGGAGTCTCAAACAGAACCGTGTCCTTCAGTGTATCAAAAGTTAATGCGCGGAAGGTATTGGTATAGTCCGCACGATACTTCTGCATCATACTGAGGAGGTCTTCAATAAGGGATTCATCCTGTATCTCTTCGTTGCTTATTCCTAGCTTTGCTCTCATTCCCGCGAGCCAATTACTGTGATACAACTCAGTAAAATCTGAAATCGCATCCTGAGCCAGTTTGACTGCCTGCTCATGATTGACATGTAGCAGAGGCAATAGGGTTTCAGCGAATCGGGCAAGATTCCAACCAGCTATATACGGCTGATTGCCATAGGCATAGCGGCCTTGAATGTCAATGGAACTGAATACCGTTGCCGGATCATAGGCATCCATGAAGGCGCAAGGACCATAATCAATGGTTTCTCCACTAATGGCCATATTGTCAGTGTTCATTACCCCGTGAATAAAGCCAACCAGCTGCCATTTAGCAATCAGCAAGGCCTGACGCTTGATCACTTCCTGAAGTAGTAAAAGATAGCGATTCTCACCAGCTTCAACTTCTGGAAAATGTCGTTGTAATGTATAATCGGCTAGTACTCGGAGTTCCTCTTCAGTGCCCCATTTTGAAACGTATTGAAAAGTGCCGACGCGCAGATGGCTGTCAGCCACGCGTGTCAGAACTGCACCAGGCAGGTCGGTTTCACGAATTACTGACTCACCGGTTGTCACCACCGCTAGACTGCGAGTAGTAGGAATACCAAACCCATGCATTGCTTCGCTGATGATGTATTCGCGTAGCATCGGTCCAAGTGCCGCTCGACCATCACCCCGTCGAGAGTATGGCGTTTTCCCTGAACCCTTAAGCTGAATATCAAAGCGTTCACCTAGGGGAGTGATTTGCTCGCCAAGCAGCAGAGCCCGGCCATCACCTAACCTCGTAAAATGCCCAAATTGATGCCCCGCATAAGCCTGAGCAAGAGGAAAAGCACCTTCAGGAATCCGGTTACCAGCAAGCACTTCTACCCCATTTTCACTTTGCAGCTCCTGTACGTTCAACCCCAGAGAGGTTGCCAACGGATCATTAAGAATGATCAACTTTGGTGAAGATACAGGGTTTAGATTGAGACTGGCAAAAAATGATTTCGGCAGTTGTGCATAACTGTTGTCAAAATTCCATCCTGTTTCTATTATTGCTTTTTCCTTTGTCATCGTATCTACCATTCCCCTTTTCTTGTTTATGTCGTTTAGTATGCTAGTTTTTTCTGTTCTATTGAACAAAAATCATAAGTATTCTTTGGTATTTTTGGTTATCTATTTTCTATCCCCCACAAGGCAATCCCTGTTAGTGTCTACTTCTGCCAATTTATTATACTCTTTCGGCACATAAATGGCGCCCTCGATAAAGGAAAGATTTCTCCCTCCATCCTGTGTACCTTCGTTTTCAGTCCCTAGTAACCTCCTATTAATTCCCATAAATAGTATATACGAAAAAAGAGCCCCTTACTTATAGAAGGAACTCTTCTGTACTTGAAAACAAAATGGTTACTTGTTAGTAAAGCAATTACTCAAGAGAAATCCCAGCCACAGCTTGATTGCCTTCTTCCATAGCGCTGATAGATTCGGCTACCTTAACCATCATGGAACATTCGATTCTCTTACGGAAGATGTCACAACTAAAGTCGTAAGTTCCCTTGAGGGAGCCAGTTGCGTGAAGTGCATTGGCAGGACAACCGCCGCTACAGTATAGTTTCGCCCAGCAGTCCTGGCATTCAGGCTTCGAGTAGCAGTTGCTCTCTTTAAATTGGCATTGCATCTCTGGTTTTGTGATTCCATCCCAGATGTTTCCCATGCTGTATTCTTCATCCCCGACGAACTGGTGACAAGGAAAAAACTCGCCCCATGGTGTGACAGCGAGATATTCTGTTCCTGAACCGCAGCCAGAGATTCTCTTTTGAATGCAGGGGCCTTCTGAGAGGTCGAGCATGTAATGATAGAAGGTAAAACCATTGCCATTTTCCTCGCGCTTGAGCATTTCCTTGGCGAGAATCTCGTACTGGTTATAAATCTCTGGGAGGTCATCCTCAGTGAGCGCATACGGTTCCCGTGGATCACAGATGACCGGTTCCATCGAGAGTTTATCAAAACCAAGGTCTGCGATGTGAAAAATGTCATTAGTGAAATCGACATTATTGTGGGTGTAGGTTCCACGTACATAATATTCTTTGTCTCCGCGCTTTTCAACGAATTCCTGGAACTTCCGAACAATAAGATCGTAGCTCCCCTCTCCAGTGACTGTTTTGCGAAGTCGATCATGGACCTCTCTTCTTCCATCAAGACTCAATACGACATTATACATTTCCTGATTCAAAAAATCGGTGATCTCATCGTTGAGCAGCATGCCATTCGTAGTAAAGGTGAAACGAAAAGTCTTTTTGTACTCTTTTTCTTTACTTCTTGCGTAAGCGACAATCTGCTTGACAACCTTCCAAGCCATGAGCGGTTCTCCACCGAAGAAATCGACGTCAAGGTTTCGGTGATGACCAGAGTTTTCCAATAGGTAATCAATCGCTTTTTGTCCAACCTCATAGCTCATGATTGCTCTGTCTCCGTTGTATTTCCCCTGACTGGCGAAGCAGTATTCACACGACAGGTTACAGGTATGCGCAACATTGAAGCAAAGAGCCTTTACATAAGTCGGACGATTTCTCAAATCAATAGAGAGAGCCTTATATTCATCCTCTGTAAAGAGTTGCCCATCATTTTTTAGCTCCTCCACATCCGCGATTGTTTCTCGAATGTCTTCCTCGGAAATGTCAGATTCATGTGCGTACTTCTCCAACATCATTGCCACTATTTTTTCCGTAGGTGTATTTTCATAAAGCGCGATGATTTCATAGGCGAGGTCATCGACAACATGCACCGATCCACTGTAGGTGTCGAGCACAATGTTGTATCCGTTTAGTTTATATTGATGAATCATACTTGATAATCAAGCTCCTTTTGCCCATAAAAATTGCCGCCCATCCGCAAAGCAGTTGGGCGGTACATTGCCTGTTTCCTATCTGTTCATTGTGTTTTCACACTGCTGATTTGCAACTCCACAGGAAGTTTTGCAGGCTGACTGACAAGATGTCTGACAGGCGCCACATCCACCGTATTTTGCGGTATCCTTCAGTTTACGAATGCTCAATGTTACGATTCTTTTCATCATGCACGACTCCTTTTGAAGATACTTTTTTGAAGAAATAAGACTTACATATCGTGAATTTTTTCACATTATTCCCATGATAATTTTAACAACACCTCTGGTCAACGTCAATCCGTACCGATGTCTTATCTGTGAAATATAATTGATTTCGCTTCCTCAAATGCTTCAACTATTCACGGGAACTGATCTACAGGAGTATATGTTTAATTGATTTTATGGCGCTTTGATCAAAGGCAAGAGATGATGAGAAATTGAATGTTAAATTTAGGAGAAATATATTTGATGGTTTTACTCTACATATGATTCGTACGCTCAATCACTTCCGCAAAATATTCAATATTTTCCAATACAGAAAATCAGGTCAGAGAATATCGTGATGCTAGACTTCTCTCAAGTATTACGATACGAGTAAAAAGAATTACTGATATGTATAGTGAGGAATCCACAAAATGGTGCGGATACTAGCTATGAAATTATCTTGTAAGGGATACTGATAGTTGCATTTTGTATTTGGTATAATACACAATTGAACGCCCGAATTTGTATATTCGGACGTTAATTTTCACATTTGGAAATCATCAAAAGCCATCTACGGAGACTTCAATTTATTCTATAGCTCTTTCCAACCACCAGTATAAGTACCGTCACCACGAACTAGTAATTCTCCTCTAAGGCTTATATTTTGCAAATTAATAATATCTCTAATTCCCCAACTCAATTTAGAATTAACAATAGCTCTTACGTCATTACCCTCTGGGTCATTATGATAAGTTTCGTGATCAAGATGCCAAGCATTTAAAATATTACTCGTTTTCCACTTTGTATAAGGATTTTTTTCGTACCATGTAACTCTTTCTTTTTTGATTTTTACTTTTTGATAAAGTGTATAAGTCCACAACTCAACCCCAATTGCGCTTTCTAATGTATAGGTCGTGTAACCGGTAACTTTTTCCTCTTTCTCCTCTTTTGCTTGTGTACTAATTCCCCTATTTGGGCTTGGTTCAGTAATCATATGAGTAGTCACTCTGATTTTACTTCCATCCTCAAACTCATGAACTTTTATAGCTTTTACTCCATCAATCTTTCCTGAAGTTTCCATTCCATCATTTGCAAGAGCTTTTTTAATTTCATCGGCTCTTAATGCTTGAATTATGGTTCCATCTTCATTTATCGCGCCAGATTGCATTAAAGCGGATAACCCTTCTGTATTTTGAGGAATGGTTAGTCTTGTTTCACTCTCTGTTGCAAAAGTTGGTTGAACTAATCCAGTAACTAATACAGCAGACATTGCAATAGAACTAATAAACGATTTTTTCAAAAAAATACACTCCTTATTGTTTATTTGGAACAAAGTGGTAAAATGATTCTTGAGGTGATATTAACGTGAAGACATTTCTCTTAAGACCAAGTGTTATAATTCCTTTAATAATTCTAGTAATAGGAATTATTAATATTGCACCATCCGATTTTTGGATGGCTTTTTTCAAATTACTAATTTTTTCAGTTGTTATTGCTCTAGTTATTGAATGGATAGGTTCACTGTTTAAAAAAAAGAAAAACTTATAAAACCTTCATTTTTCTTTTTCTATAATGTCATCCTCTATATATGAATCACCCCATATTAAAAATGATGTAATCCCACCTATATGTCTTCAAGAAATAACTGAAAACAGCTCAGTTTCTTTTTTCAAATTGGATTTTCAGTACAAATATTCCATATCGACAACTAGCGTTTAAACTTCTGAAAGACATTAGTGTATTCATCTAATTACTGACTTATTTGTAAAACTGCTGGATTCGAAAATGAACCTTTTTGAAATAAAACTGTTCTAATTCTGTTCGGAGGATTTCTAAGTTTCTATAAATTGATTTCGAATTCTAAAATTTCTGTTTTAATCGTTTGTAAGTGAGTGATAAAATGAACCTGAGTAACTGTTTTTGTTGCTTAAGGTGGGGGCGTTCCTATGGTCTTCAAACTAACAGGAACGCCCTTTTATTTGATAAGCAACATAGACTGATAGCAAGGCACCTCCTTCCTTCCTCCTGTGTATTATTTTACCATCAGTTACTGAAACTACCTTTAAAAATCTTGAGAGTGAAACGTTCTTAAAATTCCGACAAAATATTGCATATTTCCAATAAAAAAGAACGCTCCTCAAGTTATAGCCTTCTTTAGATTCGTTTTAGATGAGTTAATGACCAGGATCATCATGATTTTGCTTCGCGGCTTTAAACATTACGTAATTTCCTGAATTAGAATAATGGATTACAGTAAAAAAAGATAATAATACCAACGAAACAGTTGCAATAATAGTAAAATATTTCTTCATTAGTTATCTCTCCTTTTCATTACCTTTATTTACCTTATTATATACTTCCGTTATTCTTTCCAGAAGAGATAATTCAATTTGTTTCCCTATGTCACAATGGGAGGAATAAATATATTCGGAGCACTCCATAATGTTATGTCGAGCGTTTATCTCGCTGTAAAAATACATACTTTTTAGATATGCCTCCATTCCATCATCAAATAGGCCATGTTGTACAAGAAATCTGCCCTTATATCTAAAATATTTACCTAATTCTAAATACTTATATGGTGAAATTTTACTATTGGTATTTCTTTCTTCTTGTCCTAAAATCTGCTGAATAGCAACAGTGTCATTGATTTTAAATAAGACCTCTAATAAGTCATTTACTCTATGTAAGCGATTATCTACTGTTGCTTCCTCTATACAATCTTTCAGTAATGGAATTGCTTCATAGTATTGCCCGGTTTTAGAAAGAATAATTGCACGAAAATACTTCACTTTTTCTATTATTAGACGATAGCCCAGTCTGGCATACATCTCAAGATGTTTTTCTAACTCTATATATTTTCCTAATCGTGAATGAGAATTCAAAATAGCTAGAGCTACTCGTTCTTTTAGCTTATTGTTCGTTGCGTCCTCTTCATGCCCCTTTTCTCCATATTCAATACACTTCTCATACCTCTCAATATTGTGTGCATGCAAAGAGATTTTATAGTAAAAATGAACTTTCTCATCCTTTCTCATAAAGTCAGTGTAATTTAGTACCTCCTCACCTACTTTAAACGACTCATCTAAGTATTTTAGATCTTCTCGCTCAATAAGATATTTTTGGTATAAGCCTTTAGTTATGTAGTTAGGTAGTCCATGTCGGTGTTCTATCTCAATATACCGTTCAATGATCTCTTCATAAGGGATGCTTAAAACTTCTGCGATTGGTTTTAAAGTCTTTAACTCTGGACGCTTCGTTTCCCCAGATTCAATCTTCGACAAAACCCCTTTACTGATTCCTGACAATCTTCCCAACTCCGATAAGCTAATTCCTAATTCTAATCTTTTTATTTTTATCAGTTCCCCCAATGTTGTGAAAGTTAAACTTTCAGACATATTAATCCCCTTCCATAAGTTATCATAGTAGCATTGAAGCCTTTATTATTTTTAACCTGATTCTAACCTTTATGTATAATTTTGTAAATAACAATAAAAATTATTGGATTAAATAATTCTTTTTTACAAATAAGAATCAATTTTTGAAATATGAAAGATGGGCTCCATATACTCTGCTCTTGTTTAATAATTTAAATTCAGATCACAGCAAATTAAGTCAAAATAAAAAAGGAGTACGATTAACATTCCGCCTCCCTTTTAAGCTGTTATTATATTCTGTAAATAACCTTTTATGTTCTATCCTTTCATCACATTGTGAATCAAGTTATACATATGTATTTGTAATATCAATCCCATCTTTTATTAATAGTAGTAGGTTTCTTAAGCCGTTTTTTCTTTAGCAAAAAATACGGAAACATATCTAGTTTAAAGTATAAAAAACTTCCTAATGAACTTTACATTTGGGGGAGCTATCTCCCCCACTACGTTTTACTTCAATACATCTACTACAAATTTAGACCAGCTCTCTAGTCTTTCATATGTATCAGGTTGTAACAGCTCCTCGATGGTTGTCCATTTGCCTTCCAACTGTTCTATTTCTCTTACATTCACAATTGCATTCTCATCTAAATCAAGTGTTACAAGTAGCCCAATATGTACTTTACCTACTTCTTCAAGATCGTCATTGATAAAGCCAATCGTGTTAAATTCTCTCTCCGCTGCTTGAATGTCTAGCTCTTCTTCAAGCTCTCTGAGTAAATTCATCTCTAAGACTTCCTCAAAGCTATTAGTATCTTCATCATTCATGTGACCACCTGTGCCTAACGATAACTTATCATGGAGACGTGCTTCTCCCCCACCTGATAGACGTTTATACATGAACAGCTCATTACCCTTGCGAATCACAACATAAGGAATTGGTTGCTTAAAGCTTGGATCTTCCTCGGCATCTCCACGTCTCATAACAGTGTAATGAGTTGAGATGTTACTCATTAACTTCGTGATTCTATCAGGTTCTTTTTCAATCCCTTGGAAAACTAACTTCTCATTATCAAATAGGTTCGTTCGTTTTACTACTAGAATTTGTTCATCCATTTTACTCATTGCGATTCTCCCTTAGTCTAAATAATGTTCCCTCATCACAAATTGGGGGTTACCCTTGCCTTACCGTACCCATTTATTGAGAAGAAGTTAATAGGCTTCTCTCTTGGATTTAATCCATAAAGTGCAAATCGAGTTATGTCACCTTCTTCACAATAGGGATCAGACGCTAGAGTTATCCTCAGCCCTTTTAGCATTATCACGAAAGAAAATACTCTGCATCATGGACAAGCCCAATTTTGATTATTGAGGTCTTTAGTATACAGTAAATTTGTTGAGAGATGTTCGTTTAGCAAATCATAGGAACTTTTTGAAGAATTTCTAAGCTGTAGAAACGATTGCTTCTACCAAAACAACTAAAATGCACAACATTCTTTCTCACATCAATTTGAAATAGCTAGATCTGACTGATTATAACGAATTTATTAATGAGAACATCAAAGGGATATTCCTTACAGATGAAGTTGTTACTCTATTTAAAGGGTATATTTAAAAGCCTTGGGGCATTAGTAAGAAAAGAAAACAATAATAGCTATTTGCAAAAGTTGTCGAATAACTATTATTGTGTTTATAGTAGATAGGCCATATCATTTTCAATCATGTATCTCGCTACGTAAAAAGACAAAAGGCAATATACCCAATTAATGCGTCCATTCCGGGTATAAAGTATGGTGTATGTATGAATATGTATGTTTCATGCTGAAGAGCCATTCTCTGTGAGATTTGGCTCCTCAACACTTTGACAGATTGAATTGTTATTTTTTAGTTTTTACATCGACTAAAGGTACTCCGCCATATTCTTCAAACACATTACTATTAGAAGCACTTAGCGTATCAAACATAAAAATTCTCACAATCATTGGTACTTTTGCATTTTCTGCATATACCTCTTCTTTTACTGGTAATCCCGTTTCAGGGTCAAGATACGCTATGACTTTTTCTCCCGTTCTTTCTCCTGCGTATAAGCCAAACCCAACGTTGACTTTCATTTGAACCTTATTCACTTTTTTCCCAATAAATTCAACGGTTCCGAGTTGCTCCCAAGAGTTTTCTTTTACTGACTCTTTGTACTTTGATTTATAGTATTCAAACAATGAATCATAGGATAAATTCGAACCTTTTACATTTGCTACTTCTCCTTTTACTCTCCCATCCTCATCTAATTCTATCTTTACACGTTTAGAAGAGTCCTTCGCATTATTATAAAATTCCTTGGTATAAGTAACATACTCAGTCACACTATTCGATTGAGGTGTTGGATATGAATAAGTAAAATAATCTGTACGCTTATTTGCCGAATTACGCCATTGTTCTTCAATACTAAAAGTCATGCTTTCATTGAAATCATCGCCATACTTAAGTATTTTTACATGCTCAATAGCTTGTTTTTGATTGTCGCTTTTATTCGATTCTTTTGCGACAACAACATTGCACACGGTTAAACTCATCGTTAAAGCTAAAGCTACAAACTGATACACACTCTTCTTCATTACAAAACCTCTCCTTTATAATATATATTCTCTTCTAGTTGTAATGTCTAATATTGTCTCAATTTGGATTATAAAGGAAAACACTGATCACAAAAAGCTATTATTTTGCTTAATTCATTCGATCAAATACTCGTCTTATCATATGACCTTATAAAAATAATTGTAAGCAGCTATTGACTTATACTTTATCCTACATGTGAGAAATATAATTCATGCTCTCGATCATGAAAAGGCTAATAAGGTGGGAATTTATAGAGGTTTGGGATTCTGAAAGATAGGCTATAGTAGCGAAAGACCCTTAGTATAATCAAAAGGGTCTCTGCATTCGAATTATGCTTAATAAATTCCAAATATTACTCCCCCCATATTCATTGTTCATATCAGTTCGATTCATCTCCTTCCGTTCTACTAGCCTTGCCCCTCTCTTTTATCAAATAACGACATCTCACGTTCCCGTCTGCAATGCATTCCGTACGTTCAACATCAGCGTCAAGCAAAGCTGCGAACAGGGCAACCTCACATTTGCATGCTTGGCGATTGCGGATTGCAACTTCTACAACAGGACAATTTGCTTCGTCAAATAAATATGTACCATCTTGATTTTTTTCTAACTTGACCATGTATCCTTCATGATCCTAAAATTTTGCCAGAGTTGCGACTCTTTCCTCAAAACTTTGTCCAGACATCGCCTCTCGGTACTTTTGCTCAATTTTTTCCATTCTCCGTACAAATAAGCTAGTAACTAACGATTCCCCGAACATGTCATTGATCTCCTCAATCAATTCCATGGCCAGATTATCGTATTCATTCGGAAATAATTCTTCGGATAAAACCGTAAGACGATAAGAAAAAGTCGGTCTTCCTACATGCTGACGTAGAATGCTGGTTTGGATATAACTGTCCTTTTCTAAAGCGTATAAATGCTTACGAACAGACATACGGGTCACTCCCAAATGTTCCGATATTTCCTGGACACTTACTGAACCACGCTTCTTGAGAAACAGCAATATTTCTTTTCTTGTTGATTTTTCCCGTAATCGAGCCGCGTGTCTGTTCATGGATACCCTTCCTTCCTGAGCAAGATAAGAGTTTATAGTATAAAACTTTGCAGAAGCGATCTGTCTCTTCTGCAAAGTTTAGATGAGTGAGGTTAACGAATCGCTTCGTTATAGCGACGATTGACCTCCTCCCAGTTAACTACATTCCACCAGGAGGATACAAAATCGGGCCGTTTGTTCTGATACTGTAAATAATAAGCATGCTCCCAAACATCGACGACCAGAATCGGTGTTTTCTTATCCATTAAAGGAGTATCTTGATTTGGGGTACTGATTACTTCCAACTTGTCCCCATTAACAACAAGCCATCCCCAGCCCGCTCCGAAACGACTGACAGCAGCTTTCGTCAAGTCGTCCTTCATCTGTTCAAAGCTACCGAAATGCTTTTCAATTCCCTTCGCTATATCACCATCAGGATTCCCACCCCCAGTCGGACTCATAATGGACCAATACAAGCTATGACTATAATGTCCACCTCCATGGTTTCGAACAGCTGTACGAATTTCTTCAGGTACATCGTCCAAATGACTGATCAATTCTTCTACAGTAGCATTCTTGAACTGGGGATGGTTTTCGATTGCCTTGTTTAAATTCGTCACATAAGTTGCATGATGTTTGCCATGATGGATTTCCATAGTTCTGGCATCCAGGTAAGGTTCCAACTCGTCGTAATCGTATTGCAGTTTTGGTAAAGAAAATGGTTCCATTCAATTATTTCCTCCCATCTTGGTTGATTACACCCTTAGTTTACACGATATAAAATATTTTGTACACAACCAAATATTTTTACTCAACGCAACTTATTTGGTATATATTTCATAATGATATATCTCAATTTTTCGATTGTCCCTTCTTACTTGAAAGTAGACTGCATAATTTGCGTCTGCCGAAAAGATGATGATTCATTTAAATATTCCATCTACTAAAGGTATAGAATTCCAACAAAAAAGAACGCTATATAATGAATAGCGTTCCTTTAGAAAAAACTGATCAATGCCTCGGATCAGCGTTATTTGTACGTATACTGAACAATATTTGTTCGCTCGAAGCTGCTAAATTATCTACATAAACAATTCCAACAGTAATAATCATGCATAATGACAATACCAGCATAATCATTTTATTTTCATCCAATCCAATCCAACTCAATCCTCTTATTTCATATTTTCCCTTTTGTCTGTAAAATCTTCCGATTGATGCCAGTTTATAAGGTGTGTGCGGATCATTTGGTAATAGTTCTTGTTCTCTGTTTACTATTTCATGTAAAGTCCCATACCAACCTCAAGTATTTGCGATACAGTTCATCAAGCTCCGCAGTTGGATCTATCATGTCACAACTATAAGTAGAAGAAATTTCAGTAAGATGTGCAAACCCTTCTTCAATGAACTGATTTAACACATCAATACGTTTTTCAAAGTTAAATTCTTCACCAGCTATCTTGCTTCTAAGTAGCTCCTCAATTTCTCTTTTCACCTCGGAATCAACTATCATTTCATTCACCATGTCTTGGAGCAAAATGGGTGGATTCATATTGTATTTCTCAATCCACATGCAAGCTAGCAAAGGGCGAAGAACATAGAAGTACTTTTTAATTTTTACCTGTTCTCCCTGTAGATAGTCTCTATAATTTCCTTTCGCCATGTTAAGATAGTGATGGATAGAAGCCTTTGGAGAAAATACACGCTCCCTTAGCTTTACCAGCTCATGCTTAAATCCATAAGCATCGTGGTAAACGATTTCTGAACTCAACCATTCCATCAATGAAGGATTTGACTTTCTAAATAGCTTGAGGGCCTTTCTAATATCCCATCCGTTTATGTCAAGCAAATTATTAATTGGGACTTCAATCACATCTCGCTTATCATCAATTGAAAGATACCATTCAGGATGCCTGATATAAACAAATCGCACATCGTAATCACTATCTTGTGATGGGAAGCCCCATGCTCGGCTTCCTGATTCCACGGCAAAAAGAATTTTTATATTGTGTTTTTGCTCCATTTTTTTGATTTCATATTGTATAATTTCTTTCATCTTTCTCTCCCATTATGAAGGATTATCCGTAAATGGTTCACGCTCTATTTTGTCATAATATAAAACACATTCTGTCCGTTTAGAGAGATATATTAGCTAGAGTAGTCATAATAATCTCCTGCTCGATAAAAATTTCCGTGAGAATCTCTGTTGGGAAATCCCTCTTTATGAGCTGATTTTATTGGCATCTTACTCCCACATGCATGACACCACGTCTCGGTCGAATTTTTGTAAATATAATGAACACCCTTATTCATACATATCGGACATTCATATCTTAATTTGTAACGTTTTGTTCCATTTGAATCTTCTTTAATTCCTGTTGTTAGATAATCTGAAACATGAACAACATTTACTTGATTATCATTTGACTCTTTAGCTTCCTGGGAATCCTTACTCGATTGTTCTTGAATTTCATTGTTATTGTTTTGATGCTGTTCTTCCTGTTGTTCTATTTCCTGCTGTTCTATTTCCTGTTGTTCTATTTCTTGCTCCTCTTCTTGCTTCATATTGTCAAAGAAATTACTATACGCCTTACCTATCTTTTCGAATTCGTTTACTGTTTTAAGGATATCCTTGTCCACACCGAAAAGATTAAATACGTTCTGAATAATCACTAATTTAGCTAGATAGTCATTTTCTTGTAGTTCGATCCCTGCTTCTTTACCCTTATCGTCCTTGATGGAAATTTTAACTATTAATGACATTTTTTAACCACCCCGCAAATGATTATAAGCAATAAATCTACATAAAGCAATGCAGAATAGCATATTATGAACCCCTATTACTCCAGTAAAAGGCAATTTGCTTTCCATTTTGTTCATTCTTAACCTAGGTAGCTTATGAAAAGATAAACGGGAGATCATAAAAGTAAAATCTATGAAAAACAGTGAAGTACCCTCTTACATAGACTTCGGAAAAGCTCTAAGGCTACCGGATGAAAAGTCTAAGGGGACACTTCACTGCACGATCTGGTATTGTTTTTCTCAAGTTTTCATCTTTATATAGACTGTTTCTAGCATAACACCTTTAGTGCTGGCCTGCCAGCCAAGCAGCGATTTCCTCTGTCTGCGACAATACTGCAATCGGATCAAAGTACCAGGAACGTTCTTCTTTCCATATGTATACACGATTGTTTTTTACTGCATCAAGGGAAGACCAAATCGGATCTGCTTTCAAATCTTCCAAGGTGCGGTCGTTAGACGTCAGGATGATATAATCACCTGCATACTTTGGCAATAACTCATCGGACAACTTAGCCCACTGCTTTTCAAGTATTTCTGCTGCTATAGGAGTAGGAGGCTTGAATCCAAGGGCCTGATAAACGGCTTGACCACCTCGTCCAAAATTGTCACCGTAAACATGGATCGACTTGGTTGTTAGCTCAAATATAGAAAAGGTAGCATCAGCCGGCACTGCTTTCCTTGCCTTTTCTCTTGCAGCAGCAATACGACGGTCATACTCCGCAAGCCATATTTCTGCTTCTTTTTCTTTACCCAGTAGCTTTCCAAAATAGGTCAGCTCTTCATGCGCATTCTTCAATTCGCCATAGGGAACTGATATTGTAGGGGCAATCTTGGATAATTGCTGGTACCTGTTATGATCGCTTGCCGACCCTGTCACGATCAGGTCTGGTTGTAAATCGATTACCTTTTCTAAAGAACCATCCACATCACCAATATCCTCCACATCCTTGAGTGCTTCAGCAAAATACGGATTTTGTCGGTGCAGTCCGGGTGTGCCAATCGGAGTAATGCCCAGCGCGATGAAACTGCCCAGATATTGATCGGCTATAATCTTTTTAGGATTAACTGGAATTTGTATATCACCAGTGACCGTCGATATTACTTTGGTTTGCACGGTTTCAGAAGCCTGACCGGAATTCGATTGAGTTGAGCTTTGCGACACTGAGACCGCAGATGACGTCTGACTCCCCGCATTTGCTGTATTCGTGTTTGAAGTGCCAACAGAGCACGCACTAAGAAGCAATGCTATGCAAAGGAATAATGTTGCCGTAGTAGTTGACTTGGATTGTTTGTACATCGGTATAAGTCCCTCTTTCTTATATTGATAACGAATATCATCATCAATATAGCGCCGACCCTTTTGAACTGCAATGGAGGATCGAATGGTGTTAAAAGGACGATCTTCTGTTTTACGCTGCTCTAACTCTCTGACTCTAAACCGGGCCGGCGAAACACCCTTGTACTTTTTGAAAAGACGACCAAAATAATATGGATCCTCATAGCCCACACTTACAGCTATTTCGCGTAAAGTCGCATCCGTTTCCACTAGCAGGCTTGCTGCCTTATCCATCCTTATCTGAATGAGATAATGAATCAGGCTGTGTCCGGTCTCCTTTTTGAATAGAGCTGATAAATGTGGAACACTGTAGCTCAAGGTCTCTGCAAGCGATTCCAAAGTAATCGATTCGAAATAATGCTTTTGCATGTACAAAATCACTTGTGCAGCAATTCCTGGTTCTTTCCTATGAATCTTTTGGCTTTGGAGCTGTCGCAAAATACTGTAGACGAATTGATAAAAAACCGATTTTATGTGGAAACGTTCAATTGACCCAAGCTGTCTCCATTCTTGATTCATTACTTTAACTTTATGGAAAAGTGAGACAGGGTCGTTCGGAGAAAAGCTGTATTGTAATTGAAACGGATTACTATTTTCCATCAGATCCAAAACGTCCTGACTACATAGATGCGGGAGAGTAGCCTTATAAAGAATTAAATAGTATTCGAGCTCGTCTTCTATCCCTATAATCTCCAAGCATGCACCCTTCCCGCTATGCAGCACATGGAATCTCTCTGATCGATAAACTTCCCCATCAAGCAGAATTTGGGCAACACCGCGAGTCGCATACACAAAACCGCTTGCGGGGAGTCGATAAGAGCAAAGCTCCTCTCCTGCCCTCAGGATCGTATGGCGGATATCCAACACTCGTATGGAAGCATGATTCCATAACACAAAATAGTCGTTTACAGGCATAACTGTAAATCATCTCCTTAAAGTGCAACATATCACGGTACCACTTACCCCTTGCAACCATACAAAATATGAAATCATTTTACTTGATGCTGTATCTCATCAAGTTATAATGTAGCACTGCCGCGTACCGCATACAAAAATCCACTGGTTGGTAACCGATAGAATCGAGGCTGGATAAGCTTTCATCTAACCGTACTTGTCTGTTCGACTCCTCAGCAGTCATTGTGACCCGTGTATCAATTGCATCATTCATTATACATGATAATAGTTATCATTATCAATGAATGTACTGTACTTTCAGTCGATATCTATCATTCATAGAAGCTTCACTCATCTACTTGTGAAAATAAGGAAAAAAACCTTTCGCATAATACTTCAATAGATTAAAATGGAAGAATATGATAGGTAAAAGGTATAGGAGGCTTCTCTTGTGAAAACGATAGTCATCTCCCTACAAGTCATCGCAAAAATAGCACTCACAATCATGGCGGGGTTCCTCATTTCGTTTTTCCTTCATGCGATTTTCCCTACTTCACTCAAAAATTTTTCTCAAATAGGGATGCTTATCGGGGTATGGATTACCTATTGGCTATTTGAACGAAAACGTCGTTGGCCTCTAGGGTTTGAAGTAAAAGGAAGCTGGAAGCAGTTTGTAATGGGTATAGGAATAGGAGCCTGTACGATTATTCTTTCCTGTGTACTCATCTGGTTATTTGGTGGAGTACAACTTACAAGCGTACCAATAGATACCTATTTACTTGTGGCTGTTCTTTCTACCATTCCCAAGTGGATAATAGTTGCCGTCGTTGAAGAAGGACTAGTGAGAGGATATATTCAGGGACTCGTAAAGGAGTCATTCGGCACCAATGTTTCAATTCTTTTCTCTTCTCTTTTGTTTGCATCGATTCATTTGTTCAACACTGGTTCTACCGAGTCACTACTCCCGATGTTATGTCTTTTTCTTGACGGGTTGTTTTTCGCTATGATCAGGGAGATGACGGGCAAACTATGGCTGCCTATTGGTGCTCACTTTATCTGGAATTTCTTACAATCTGCTCTGGGATTTGCAGTTTCAGGTGGTGAATCAGGGGCGCCTGCTCTTGTACAAGTTCAACCAACGGGGGATACCATGCTCTCTGGAGGAGCTTTTGGTGCTGAGGGAAGCTATCTAACAGCCAGTATATTACTGATTACTTTGATTATTGCATGGAGAATATATCGAAAACAGAATATGAAGGCTGCTGGCAGTCTGTAGAACTCTTTACATGATATTTATCTATTTGTAATACTTTACTCGTTCAAATAAACTGCTATTACCTACAAGCGGTAGAAAGCAAATCTCTTCATTAAAACCCCCAGAATCATTCTGCGGGTTTTAATGAAGATTCACTACACCTTGATACATCTCATCAAAGCAGCTTCAATTCAGATATGAGTGTTCCCTATTAACAGGTGTAATCATAATAATCTCCTGCTCGATAAAAATTCCCATGTGAATCTCTATTAGGAAATCCATCCTTATGTGCTGCTTTGATAGGCATCTTACTGCCGCACGCATGGCACCACGTTTCAGTCGAGTTTTTATAAATATAATGAACTCCCTTATTCATACAGATTGGGCATTCATATCTTAATTTATATCTCTTTTTACCATTTGAGTCTTCCTTGATGCCAGTTGTTAAATAATCTGATTGATCAATCGTTTTTGTTTCAACTTCTTTAGACTCTTCTATCTCCTGAAAGCTTTTTATCATCTGTTCCCTAATTTGTTCATTATTAACAATGCGTTTTTCTTTCATCTGCTTCTCTTCTAATTGCTCTTCTTCTGGTTTCATATTGTCAAAAAAATGGCTGTAAGCCTTGCCAATCTTTTCAAATTCGTTTACTGTCTCCAGTATATCTTTATCTACGCCAAATAAGTTGAATACATTTTGAACAATTACTAATTTAGCCAGATTATCGGTTTCTTGAAGCTCTATTTCAGCTTCTTTCCCTTTGTCGTCCTTTATGGTAATTTTAACTGTTAATGACATATATTAACCACCTCGCTGATGATTATAAGCAATAAAAGGACGCAACGCAATGTAGAATTGCATATTTATACAACTAGTCCATTACTTGAAGCATACTAGACTACCATTTCCCTATTTATGGAGGTTATTCTACTTTATCTGCTCCTCATATTGCTTTAGAGTAAAAGCTTCTTTGTAGTATATCGAAGCCTTACATCAAAATTAATTACTTAGCATTATGATTCCCCCACAAGTTCAAAATACTCTGAATAACGTTATACTATAATCTATCCCTTATTCAAGTATAGAAATATACTGCTTATCTATTTTGTCAGCCAGCCAAACCATTTCATTTCCATGATAAAAGGTAACATTATCGATCCAAGCTTTTTTTGCTTCTATCTTTAGAATAGCTGGTTGCTTATCCCTTCTTTTTCCCACTTGTGTTGCAGTCTCAATTTCTTCCGATAAGTGGACATATTGTCTTCCTTTAGGTATAAGTCCTTGCTCCATAATCAATGCAACGAATCTTTTTGGTGTGCCATGATAAAGAAACTCTGGAGGCTCACTTTCCTCTTTCAGAACTTTTTTAGCTGTAGAATGGCCATACAAAGCTCTAATTTTTCCATTATGAATCTCGTGTCGTTTCTTATCAGATTGTGAAATCATGATATGCAGGTCATTTTCATGAACATTATGCCATACCGGTTGCTCATGTAAGGAATGCAATAATTGCTCAATATGGACCCACCCATATTCATCTAACTCTAATTCATATTCATGTGGTGCATGACGCAGGGCATACGAAATTTCTTTACTCAATTTTTGATAATTCATGTTCTACACTTCCTTCTGAATTTTTATCACGATAAAGTATAGCATTTTCTTTGCTACTATTTTCTATATCCAGTTTCTTCTTCTATAATGTCACAATCAAAAACCCTGAGTAAAAAACGAAGAGTGTCAGCACTTCCATATGGGAATGCCCATGCGTCGTATTCTAATCTCCCTAAATTTTGATCGACGCTTTCACAGCTTACAAGGGTATATTCAGCACTTGCGATAGCGTCCAACCATGATTCAAAATCCCATGGTACTTTTAATCTAGGATCTGTATCTCTTTCCTCAGCTGGTAACGAATAGTACAAGCTCCAATACTCATCTAATTCCTGCTGAGAGGGGTTCCAAAATTTTGACCATTTTTCTTCCGTAAAAAACGACTTCCAAAGTACATAGTCTCTGTCATGCAGTTTACCTGCTTCTTTTGCTGTTTTTAGTTTATTGAACAAGCTTTTTAATTCGTTAAATGAATCATTATTATTAATTTTACATGTAAAATAGAGTAATTCTTCTGCCATATAATCTCCCTAGTAATAGACTTTGACATGTCGGTAAGGTATAGGTATCACTTATGCTGCATGTATGCATATTATATCAATTGAAGCAGATATTCAGATAGCGATTATTTAGAGAAATTTCTATTCTGATGCAAGAAACGATAAGTGGTCATTTATTGATTATGTTCATGTTATTCCTGTTATTAATCGTCTAAAATTAATTGTTTGTTCGCTCCTGTTCTGGATGTACATATGGTAAAAAATGTATACAATTCAAACATACCCCTTTTCCGATAGTATACATATCCAAAAACACATCTAGTTGATTATCAAGTTGGGTGTCTAATATGAAGGAGATGGTAATGATGAAGAAAGTAAAATTCATTGCTTCCTCACTAATGGCGGTTTCTTTAATGTTTGGAGCACAAGCTGCTAGTGCGCACACTACTCTTGAACGTTCCTCTGCCCCATCACATTCGATTCAACCTAGCTTTGACTATCCTGGTTATAAAATCGTTCAGAAGAACCTTGTGGTTGATGGTCATTTTTATATTGCAAATCTAGACTTTTTTGTAGAAGGAGCACCAGGTACGATTCGACTTGAAAATGATTTTGCAAATAACAGAACAAAAGTCATAGCTATTAATCCTACTCCATTTGATCCTGCAATAATTCATGACCACAAAAGTAAAACGACTTACAAAGTCTATATCACTTGGTATTAATTTATTTACAAGACGTGGGACTTCCTCCCACGGTCTCTTTTATGATCGAAAAGCTGAAAGCTCCTTTATTACACCTAAAGTAGAATTCATTTTTTATGACCTAGTTGTTTAACTAGATCATTTCTATTACATCTTACCGTTTCATGAACGAAGTAAAATTGAAATATCTTAGGCTGTTGGTTAGCCTGTGTAAGCCGTTGCTTTACGTTTCATAAGAAAAAATGTTTTTTGCGAGATCCATCCTTCTTTCACGGTGCTACCTTCACGAACACAGTAATCCAAAATACCTTCTTACAACCATAAACTTATGGATTGGAAAAATATATGAATAACGATACAAATGTATTAAACTAGAATTCAGATGATCCTTGCCACCACACTAACTTTAGGAGGGATGTGTCTGCATGCGAATAATAGAAATCGTACTACAAACGAATCGTTTAGACGAAATGAAGTCATTTTATGGAGAATTGTTAGGTTTTCCTATTGAACAAGAATCTGCTGAGTCATTTACTATTATAACTGGAGAGTCAAAAATAATATTCCAAAAACCCGTTTGTGATCTAGGTGCTTATTATCATTTTGCTTTTACAATCCCTTCGAATAAGCTGGTAGAATCAAAGCAATGGCTCCAAAAAAAGGGGATTTCTTGCTTTTCAAATGACAATCAGGATCAATTCTTTTTTCCTGACTGGAATGCAACTGCCTCCTATTTTTACGATCCAGATGGTAATCTGGTCGAATTTATTGTACATCACTCTTTACACAATCCCTCGGAGGCTCCATTCAGCCAGCACAGTATCCTATACATCAGCGAAATTGGACTACCTGTTCCGAATGTTGCAGAAGGCTCAAAACATATTTACGAGATATGTGAACAGGAAATATGGAGAAAAGACGAAAAACAATTTGCTGCCATCGGTGATGTAGAAGGATTATTTATTCTCATTGAAACGAGCCGTCCGTGGTTTCCAGATGCAAGAATGCCTGGTGTGTTTCCAACTCTCGTAAAAATTCAAGGCGACTTAGATAAACAAGTACAGCTCTATGATTTGCCGTATCAGATAATGTGTACTACAAAGGTGCATATGTAGGAAAAATGTAGTGTAAACCAATAACTGATATTCTCCTCTCTGTTTGATACAAATTTATTTCTGAATTTTCTGGTAGCGTCTGAACGAAAAAACCATGACTTCTCCTGTCTAATTCGAAATTTACAAACGTATGTTCTTTGTTTTATAATGACATTAATGTTAATAATGAAATATAGGGCTGATTTCACTGGATAGTAGCAACCAGAAATAAGCCTAAACGATTTAGAAATCTGCATAGTAGAAACGATTAAAAAATGTAAGGCCAAAGGAGCTGATTAGACAATGACATTGAAGTTGATCCCCTACTTAGTGATGGACGGGAATGCCAAGGAAGCTATCCAGTTTTACGAAAAAGCTTTAGATGCCAAAGTCCTTTTTAACCAAACATTTGGTGAGATGCCCGAAAACCCCGAATTCCCTCTACCAGCAAATGCAAGAGATCGTGTGGCACACGCAATGGTTAAAGTCGGCGAAACGGACCTGATGTTTTCTGATACATTTCCAGGTCAACCGCATCAAAAAGGCAATCAAGTCACTATCTGTATTGCAACAAGCGATAAGGAAAAATCTACACAAATTTATGATGCCTTGCAGGAAGGCGGTCAAGTGAATATGCCCCTGCAAGAAACTCATTTTAGTCCTGCGTACGGGATTGTAACAGACAAGTTTGGAGTAACCTTCCAAATCTATACAGAGGGCAAACAATAAATTATTGACCATGCACCCGTTTGATACAAAAACTTCATGACAGGCTCACTTATTTCACATATGTAGCGTAATAAATCGTGTCTACTATCCATTGATTTGTTTACTTGCGTGGAACAATGAATAAAACGGCTCTGTTTATAGCAGAGCCGTTTTTCTGATTCCTCTTCTTCTTCGATTGCAGAAATGTTAATATAACTTATTTAAAGAATGAATCTTGCTTTGGTTTCTATTGCTTAATGAGGCGGTTTTATTATTAAACGCCAAGAGTTATATTGCTATAAAAACCATAGAGGACCCAGACAATTGTATGGGTCTAAAAATTGCTCCATCATTTAATCCAAGCATTGAGCTAATTCAATCCTGACCTCCTTTTTCTCAATATCATGATTTGAATAGCTCATGACATTAATTCCAATGAATGAAAATCCACAGGCTAAATAAAATTGAATAGCTGGATAGTTAGAGGTCTGGGTTTCAAGAGTAATCATACGACTACCGAGTTCTTTTGCGCGTCTACACGCAAACTGGATTAATTTTCGACCTATTCCCTGTCGCTTACAATCTTCATGTACATATAAATCCCATATGACGCAGCTCTGATTCCAACTTGAATAAGCAATTGTAATAATCCCTACTTCTTTGTTATCTACTAGCGCAGCATAGCACTCAAGCTCATCTCTATCTTCATCAAAGAGGTTACCGATATCCCTCTTATGAAATGTTAGCTCGAATTTTTCTACGATGAGATCTACACTCCATCCCCTCTCACTAGATTTCATCTGCACATCGTAATAAAAATCTGATTGATATTCATATGTAATATTTTTTCCGTTAGGATAATCATCTCTATTCAATTTTACAATTTCAAGCATACGGCCACCTCTTCGTTATTTCATCAGATAATTTAGATAACTAAACCTTTTCGCCTGGTATGTCAACACGGTCTTCGCTAGTCGTTGATCAAATTTTTTTCTTATCTACAAATTCCTACTTTGCGAGTAAAATATATAATTAAAGTTCTTTTAGACTTTAAATATTTTGAATCATAGCATAAATTCAGGTTATAAAAAATAGGTTTTGCAATTTTTACCGATGCACGAAAAAACTCCGAGAGACATGAAAATATTCAAGTCTCCCGAAGCTCTTTCATTTATTATCCATCTCTCTTTTAGATTCTTTCCTACTACGCAGAAAGCTTTACACTATGTCTTTTTCCAAACACAGAAATACCCGACAAACAAATCAAAAGTACACAAAACGAAAATGGTAGGACCTTGTTACTCGTATAGAGTACCGTACCGATAAGAGGCCCCAAAAACGAGCCTCCCCCTTGAAGTGCAGCAATAAAGGAAGCAACACTTCTTTGTTCATGATCCTCAACAGCTAGGGAAGCACCCGAACTATAGCCTAATAAGGTAAACCCTATCCCAATTCCCAAAATAGCAAAATCAATGTAGGCGAAGCGTAAGAACAGTAAAAATCCTAGTAACCCTAAAGTGACACAAGATAGCCCTACGCGTAACACTATTGCAGGTTTCCATTTCAAATACTTACTGATCAGAATTTGGGAAGCAACAACCATAACACCCGAAATGGCTAACCCAAGCCCTATAAGCTGGGTAGCTTTTTGAGCATTGTAGCCCAAATTATCTTGGATATAAAATCCGATGGTAACCTGAACGATATTAAGAGCAACAGATAGAACGAATCCAATCCAAAGATAGAGACGGATACGTGAATCATTTGGTGAGATAGTGGCTGTTGTTCGGCGAATCTCACTTTCCTTTTCATCTGGAATGGATAACAGAAAAATAACGGCAATAACCAACAGGAGCACAGCTACCGCATACATGGGTACGGTAAGACTAATCACCGCCAATCCTCCACTCATCGCTGGTCCCAACACAAATCCAAGACCATTTGCTGCTCCGAATAACGCCATCCCCCATGTGCGCGTTTCCTGCGTTGTCCAGCCCATTACATATGCTTGAGCTTTAGCAGGAATACCTCCAAAGAAAAAGCCTGCAATGGCTCGTAAAACCAGGAATATCCAAAATAAACCAGCGGAACCAATGCCCAGCGTATTGCTCGCGGCATTGTCGGCCAGCAAGGCAAATACGATCAGGGTAACTACATAGACAAACATAATAGAGGCTAGCAATTTTTTTCTACTCTTGGCTGATTTTCGTTCCCAATAATATCCACCTAATAACCAACAAATTCCCGTGATTGAAACCAGACAACCTGATTGCACCTCACTTAGTCCTAAGTTGCGTGAAAGAGGACCAATGATCGGGTTAAAAGCGGCTATTGAAATCATTCCAGATAGCACAATCAAGAACATAACCGCGAATTTGAATTTCATCTTAAATCCCCTTCCTTATTGATTGATTTGATTGGTTTGATCGTTTTTATCTCAGGTTCCCTATTTTTTTCCCATTGCTTGCATGATTTCTTCCAAACCGTCGATCTTAGCTAAAGCCATCGGTCCAGGTAGTGAAGGATCCTCTAAAAAATACACCTGATTATTTTTCACTGCCTTCAAACTATTCCACACCTGATTATCTTTCAACGCTTCCTTAACTCCCCCTGGAATTGGATCTTGCCAATTATTAATCACAAACAGATGATCAGGATTTAATTGAGCTAAGCTCTCCAATGATAATTGACCACCCTTTTCAGCTCCTTGCACCGGCTTTAGTCCTAATCCCTTATAAAAAGGCTCAAATCGTTTTTCCTCCCAGGTTACAAATTGATCCTTACTCCGTGACATAGTAAACAGCACAGATTCTTGGCTTCTAAAAGCCAGCTTCTTCTTATAATCTGCTGACTTTTGGTCAAAATCAGCTAATATCTTAGTCGCTACATCTTCTTTACCAATTACAGCAGCAATCTGCTCTAATGTCTCCCGCCAATCACCTGCCTGAGGCAAAATAACGGTTGGGGCAATCTGACTCAATTGTTCGTACTGCCCAATCATGTCATCCGCTGCAATGATCAGGTCAGGCTTCGAGCTTAGTAATTTTTCCATACTTGCCTCTGTGCCCAAATCAATGATAGCTTTCCCTTCTAGTCGTTTGCTAAGATTAGGAAAATTTTGTTTAATGGTTGAAATTCCTGATGCGGCATAAGGATATTCATCCAATACAGCTAAATAGTCCACAAAAGCAATGTAAGGGGAAGCGATTTTAATTGGCTTATTCTGAATTACTGTTTCCCCCTTCATATGTTTTATCGTTTTAGGGAAAGCGTGTGATGAAGTTATTTCATTAGTTGTGGAAGATGTTGTTTGTTCCTCAGTCACTCCCGTATTTGGTTTGCTTGCTCCTGTGCATCCTGTAACAAGCCACATCATAGCCAACACTACGATAATAGAAAGTATTTTTCTTCCCCACATATTCTTCTACTTCTCCTTTTTTACCGCTTCCTGAGGCGGTTTTGTTTCATTAACGTATAGTAACCTAGCTAATGAGATTAATTATCAATGCATACATCTTATAATGTACGTTTGCTTGTTATCTACCAGTAGAGGAAATGAGATAGCGGTTTGCGGGATATTTACCGATTCAGTCATTTCCTACTCCATGGAAGGGTTTCCTTGTTCTTATCTATTGATTAGAAATTCCTAATGCAATAAAAAAACTGCCCTTACTAGGCAGTTTAGGTGATAAAATTACATGGTTTTATTTTCATAAGACCAGTACTACAGCTGCCCTTCTATCCTCTACTACGACAACAAATCTTAATTTCTCTATCGTAAAGAGGAAGTGGAACGGCGGACAAACTCACCAGGATTAACCCCATACCTTTCCCGAAAAGCTTCTGCAAAATAGCTAGGATTCGAGTAACCGACTGTGCACGATACTTCGTTTACATTCATTTTGCCGCCTTGTAGCAATAAAAGGGCTGTTTCCATTCGTTTATTCCGTAAGTATCCAAACACCGTAGTCCCGTACATTTCTTTAAAGCCGTTTTTTAGCTTGTAGTCATTTAGACCAATCATACGAGACAATTCGATTAATGTTGGTGGCTCTGCCATACACTCAAGCATGATAGCACGTGCCTGACGAATTTTTTCCATATCATCCTTGGTCAGTTGTGTCGATTCTGAATTCCCATCTAATAAAAAGTTTCGGAAGGCTGCTGACAGAATTTCCATAATAGTACATTCTATCTCGAATTTTCTCGTCCTTGGTGAATCTACTAGCTTTATCAATCGATGTAAGATAATAGAAGAAAGAGGATCGATTGTTTGTTGAAAAGCCCGGAAGGATCGTTTTCCCAGGATATCAGAAAAATGAATCGATCTTGTACCATCTGCCTCTTCCATAAAATGATGGAAGCTAGAAACGGGAATACCAATACCAAGCATATAAAAGGGCTGCTTTCCCATAAACTCAAAACGAGTTTGCTCCTGTTTCATGAATTGTAATGTACATGTTCCTGAAGCAATTTCCTGACGAACCCCCTGAAGACTAACCTCTCTTGCTCCTTGAAAGCAATAACTCAGCTCAACCATTTCTTCTCTAGGGGCAAAACTCATTGCATGCTTGTCATGGAAGGTGTAATCGGAAATGACTACCTCCATATCCGGACGAGGAACAAAACGACGGATGGAGCCTTCTCCAATCGAAGAACGTAGCGTCATCTGTTCTGTACGATCTACATTCTGTCGAGCCAGCCCAAGCCCGTCAAAGAAAAGATTAAAGTTCTGGTGAAAGCCAGTGTTGCTCATTTGTCCATCACTCCGGTTGTGTTTCTCTACCTCATTTGCTTCTCCATAGGTTTAAAAACCAATTATGATAATAATTCTCATTTATATTGTAACGAATTTTTGTTCATTTGACTATCTCTCTTTCTCTATTGCTAATACGTCTCCCAAGTGTCACGTCTATGTCAGCAGGTATCGTTCGCATCGTAAGCTTTCTTCCTCAATAACCAGATTAATTCCATCGTATATTCTCCATTTTACCTTGCGTTTTGTTTTAGCTTGAACTGGCTTTTTACTTCTAACTGAATCAGTCTTTTTGCTGAGTTTCCCTGCTTCATCCGTCCGGCTGATCCTGCCACTTTTTGCTTACCTTTTGACGAATGTAGTATAAAATCCGATTAGAGTATGCTTGCTTGTCAAATCCATATCCCCCAAGGAGTTCTGATATTTCATTAACACACATCAGCTTGTTGCGTGATCTGCTCTCTTCTTCTATCAACTTGATTTCTCGATCATATTTAGACGTTACATTATTTTGCAAGTCTGATTTATTTGATTGAAAATTCAGAACCTTATTTCTAATACGCATTATCGCTCTGTTAATCGTCATGGGATATACCTGTAGACGTTCAGCAATTTGAGTATTATTTATACCTTCCATGATAAGCTTCATAATCGTCTTCTCAAAATCGTTACATATTGAACTACCTAGTAAATGTTCTACATATACTTTATCCACCACATGCTCCTCAATATTATGGCAATTATGATCTATCACCTCGAAGTTTTCATAAGCATGATAATGTTCAATTTCATCACTAAATCGGGCAATCTCCTTATATCTTTCCAGCGGGATAGCAAGAAGCTTTGCCATTTCCTCCTCGCCGGGTCGATATCCTAGCTTTTCCTCAATGGCTATCATACGTTTAATTTGTTCAACTGCTCCCCTACTTAATCTTACAAATCGTGAATCGTTGTAAAGCAGTTGATTGATCTCCCAAATAATCGGTCTGACCACAAAGGTTGTAAACTTGATTCCTCGATGAAAATCGAATTCCTGTAGAGCACTAATAACACCAATATAAGCATGCTGTAACAATTCTTCTTCTGTTACTCTAAACTTAAAACACAATTCTTCAATGTTGCCTTTATAATGTTTGATAATCGAGAAAAGAAACTCCTTGTTTTCTTCCAAAAACTCTCCCAACAACTCTTTATCTTCTTTACATGCACGAATAAGGTCTGTATTATGCATGTCTTTTATGTTTTCTTTCCGTAAATGGAGATATCGTTGACTTAACAATCTTTCTTTCACTCCTAGTCATCTCTTTCGTTCCGTCTCCCTATAATAGTCGAGCTATCCTGTCTAAAAGATGCAAATACGCGTGGGATTGTTTTGTTTCATGAGATCACTATTTTTCCATGCAGAAGCTTTAGAAGAAAACCCTCGAAATGATTTGGTGTAGCACTACAAATATGACATCTATATCCTTTTACTGTAAAAAAATACACCCCTTACCAATACCTTGGATATTGCCCACTCAAGGGTAATCCCAATGTCTACTGGAAGGAGTGCCTGTGATTCATTTATTTAATCTCGTCAAACAATTCCAAAATTCCTTAGTAGGATGTCCTATTTTTCATAGTTGACCATACTTGTTTAACTTTCATCAGGTAGGTTGTTTTAAATGTACCACGTACGATATTACCCTCTCCTTGGTTATAAGCAACGATCCCTAAATCTGGTCCGAACCTGCTTTGTGTGTAAGCCAAATATTTGCATCCAACATGAATATTCACTTCTGGATCTGTAAGCTCTCCTTTTATACCCATATACCGCTGTGTAGAAGGTAAGATTTGCATAAGGCCTGTATCACCGTGTTTGCCAATCCGATTAGGTTGATAATAACTTTCCACCTCTATCATAGCTACTATTAGGGTAGGATCTACGTTGTACTTATCAGAAAAAGTAAGAATATAGTTTGATATTTTTGCTGCCTCTGTGATTGAAATATTTTTGGAGGTCATATGCTGTATGATCGTCGCGTGAACTTGTTTGTGCTGAGCAAAAATTGGTGCTGTTAGGGCTATCGAAGCCGCAGTCCTTTGACTTGCTGGCATACTGTCCAAATGTGAAATCAGATTTGAATTAGATAGATTTGTTATCATCAGCAACATAACCATGATGGGTTTCATTCCAATTATCATGCAACCATCCTTTATCTGCATTATCATACTATAGTTGTCGATCCAACCTCCTGGATCGTTGCGAATGATAGGTGCCATCACATACGTTCTTACAAATATCAATTCTATCTATCCTCCCTCTAAGACGGTACTTATCAGTTCTACACATCAAAACAAAAAAGACGGGGGTACTTCCTCCCGTCTTAAAAGGTTACACATTCTCGCATACAAGCAGCTATTTGTTTTTGTATTTCATCAAGGTCTACTTCCTTCATGGATACATCTGCATTGTAGAGCTCCATGTAACTCTCTTTTAACCTTAGATGTTCATAAGTAACTAAGCAATTGGCTGTACTACAACCAATATTTTCGATATCTAATCCCATATCCGTAAGAGACTTATTTGTTTGATGTAACGCTTCATATAGATCCTTACATTTTATTTTCATGGCGTATAGTCCCTGCTCCTCTCTGTATAGGGCCCTTTGTTGCTATACGATGATTCCATACATTCTCGCAAGCATTTTTTATGTTTTATCAGCATGCCTTCCAAATCGAGAGAGGACGAAATTTCTTGTTCCATCATATATTCTACAATCTCTTCTAATTGCTCTTTATGTCGACGGAGCACTTCTACAGAAGCAGATGAAGTATGTCTCATTGCTCTGTTGATTTGATGAATAACGTGTTGAATCTCATCAATCTTCTCGATAAGTATACCTAAAGTGTACACTTCTTCCCTCCCATCTGGCGTCCCATTTCCTTTGTAATTTATTCTCTATTGTCAAAAAAGCCCCAGAAAAACGGATCGTGCTTCATTAAGAATTCATTTTGATCTTTTTTTCTACTTTCCTTATCAGTTTGATTTTTATGATAAGTAGCTAACTCAGTCTGTAGCATTTTGATTTGTTGGTATAAGACTTGTAATTCCTTACAAAGCTGTTCATTGTTAACCGCCAAAACTTTATTTTTTTTCAATAGTTGCTTGGTTTCTTCTCGCATGGTTGCATACCCACTCAGAATTTTAACAAGTAAATGAAGATCAATGGTTGCCTTCGTATCAACAATCTCTTGATCTGAGATAATGGTATGCGCATCAAGGTTTATCATCTTCTCACTCCAAAACGAATAGGTTCGTGTATTTTATGCTATTTATTATTCAGGCTCCAATTACCGGGCAGGATAGAGTGATGAATGGATGACTAACTTATTTCATCGATCTACTCCCCATCATTCTTATATACGTAATCAGTAAAATCTTTCAAATGTATTTCTACCCTGTTCAAATTACAGGAGGAATCAAGTGCAATAGCTTCCTCTAACATTTTTAACTTTTCCAACATTTCCTTTTTGATTGGAGGTTCGATCTTTTCCTCTCCCTGCTGGTATCTCTCCCACCACTTACGAAAAGTCTCTAACGTAAAAGTTTGATTGATGTAGTTCCCGCAAGAACGACACCAAGCAATCAATGATTTATCGCATTCTAATTCTTCCAATACAAAGGATGCCTCTTTCTTGCAATGTGGACATTTATTTAAATAACCTATCATTACAACACAACCCGCTTCCTTTTATCTTGCTTTTTAATATGTGATAGCTGATGAAACTGCTTGAAAATATCACTGGATCGTTGCGTAAAAGGGGATTGTTTCTGCACAAGCCTTCTTGCTCTTGTAATCGTTTCTGGGATCGTCGCTTTTCCGATATAATCTTACATAAAAGATTCCATGTTACTAAAATCTAGTTTGTCGATAAGCCGCCAATAGTAAGAGAGTAGTAATTTATCATTGGTACGTGTTTCCGGATAAAGAATCAACAGTTTTCTAACGTTTCTTACAACGGTCTCTTTTTTCATATTACCCTTTTCCATCCTTAGTCTTTTGTTCAGTTACATAGGAAAATTGATTGTCAAATTCCTCTGCTGCAATATGCATTTGTATATCCGCTACTTTTACTATTACATAGTCTCGAAGACCACTGCTTCCTTTCAGAGTACCTTCGATGATACCTACTGTACCGGTTTTAATCATTCGATCCATAAACTCCAGATCCTTACATACTTTGATCTTTTGCCCTGACTTTTTTTTCATTTGATCTACCCCCTATCTGTTGTTCATTACATTACTCTCTAACCTCTCCCGAAAAATAAAGAAAATAGTCCATTGTTTCATGTAAAGGCTCATAAACTATTCCGTTGTCACCTTCAAATGGAGTTGTGTGAATAACCCTTAATTCTTGTATTTGTTTGGGAATGCCATTAGGAAAGGCCATACAACTCATTTTTGACCTGCTGTCACGATTTAAATATTTACAAAAAACACAAGGTATCGTAAAATCCATTGCTATCACCCCTTCCAGTTATTACATTCATACCCACCGTATTGCTGGTACCATTCCTGTATCTTGGGATCGATGGGGATATCCGTCACTTTCGCCGTAAATGTCTCTGGAATTAATTCGATTGGATACCAACTGGTCGCATAGCTACATAGATGAGTAGCAATATATGTAGCTTCTGAGTAGGACAAGATCGTTTTAGGCCCATAATTGTCGGGATCAAGCGCTGAAAATCGGTAGAATTGATCAGCCCCTACATTATGAAAATGCAACCAATGACCTATTTCATGGATAATGGTTCGCAATTTATGTGGAGACGATTTTTGGCCAGCTTGATATTCTGCTAGTGCAATCTTATCTGCATTGGAAAAATCGTATTTTTTGTTCACAACAACCTCTCCCGTTGGAGGATTAAAGTATCCGTTTGCTCCTTTTGCATCCTTGATATTAATGGTGAGTTTATGTTTTAAAATCATTGTTTTGAAACCGCAACAATGATTCAAAAGATGTACAAGTCCTTCCGTTACATAGTTAGCTGCATGGACATTGCGTTGAAAATTAGCATCAATATTTATGCTATTACACCAATTCTCAGCTTCCCTAGCTGTTGCATAAGGCTTCCATACAATTGGATTTTTACATGTATCATCGTCATCCGGAATTGGTACGGGAACTGGATCAGGAGGTAGCGGATCGGGATAATTTCCATTATCAATCGTTCCAGTCAAAATCGGTTCGACTTCTGGATCACTAAGAAGATGGAACATGACCTCTATTTGCTTCCTGTCACCAACCTCGGTATAGAACTCTAGTTTACAGATAGTCCCTGCTTTGATTGGGTGGGCAACCTGGAAATAGAGCCCCTCCTCAAAATTTTTACAATAAATATTTTTTGCAATCAATTTGTTATCAATGAGAAGATTCCAATGATCTGAGGGAGTAATAATATCAGATCTTATAGAAATAGCATAAAATTCTACATCATGTGATAAGCGAAAAGTATCAGTAATGACTCTTTTAGTACCCGGGCTTCTCATGCCTTTTACATAAATATCTCGTCCAATAAAATGAGCTCTTGTTTTAGTAGGGTAATAAGGGGGATCCAATCTCCCACCTACTACATATCTAGCTAACATTCAATTAATTCTCCTCCATGCTTTTTCTTTGTGTAAGAGTGTGTAAGATAAACCAATCTGGTCTTTTATAAATGTGATCAAGATCAGAACATCAACAATCTCTGGAATAGATTACATACCCATTGTCCGATCCTATTCAATATTCATGTAAAAGTAGTCGGTCTATATCTTTGAAAAGGTGCAATAAGTCCAAATATTTAATGTGCTTTTGATAGATGTGTTTAATAACACTTCATGTTTTTTTCTTTTTTGCAAAATATTGTCGTTTTATGCCTTTAAAAAGTTGCGAAAATTCTTCTAGTTGGATTGCAGATTTATGAGCAAAATGATATATTTATTATGAAATGGATTTCGGCTCCTCTTTTTATCAGAATTACACCAAACATACGTGCTTAAGTTTGTTCATTGCTCGTGAAGCATGGGACTTATTTAAACCTAATTGATTGGAAATTTGCGTAGGTTTCATATCTATTCCGTCTTCGGTAAATAGCATATAGCTAATAATTTTCTGTTCCTGATTTGTAAAAAGGTGTTTATGAAACAGATAATCATTGCGTACATCAGCCAATCCATAGCCAACTTCATAATCTACGCCATAGAAATGATCAGTAGTTGATCCCTTTTCATCGTCGGCCCCATCACAAAAATGAACCATTGTACTTTTCTGTATAATCATCCGTCTTTTTTTTCGATAATAATCCATGACAGTTCTTCTAATTACCGTATGAGAAAAAGTAAATAGATCCTTTTTAATGGCTCCTTTGTTCATTGCAGTTAATATACGGACAATAGAATCATGCTTTACATCCTCTCTGTCTGCTATGTGGACCCCCGACAACACAAAATCAAATATTGGATTTAAGATTCCAATATCCAGGATTTCTGTAGTACCCTTGGCTTTTTCCATATAATAAATCCTCCTAACGACTACAAATATTATGAGAAATAATCAACTTTGATAATTGTTTACTAGAGAAACTTATATTTGTGCATATAGGTAGTAGAAGAATAGAGAAATCTATTAACGATAGATTGTATGTTACGTGTTGTCATTAATGGGTAGTTGATACCAAAGGATTTCACTTCTATATATAAGTAACTGCTGACATGATCTAACTAACCTTAGTAATTTTTTCTTAGGAAGTATATGTAAAAGTAAGAAAATCCCTTAATTCTCTATATTTATATCTAGTTGTCAATTCTTCATTTTTATTTCCCCTTGCTATTTTTGTGTTTGATATAAATCCTCCTGGCATACTTTCAAATCAGAAAATCATATAGTCAGGACTTACCGACTAATGTATTCCAGGACTAAAAACAGATAATATGTTTAAGACCTAAGGTATCAACTATATTTTTACATCTAAAGTAATAGTCCTTCAGTAGCAAATACTATAGTAGTCGATGCAACCTTTTGAAAAGTTGCACGATATTTCCACTTATAATTTCTTAGAAACAGGAATGTGTGTTCCTAATCTAATTCTTAAAATCATCGTCTTTACATACATAAAAAGAGCCATTAGCGAATCATTCGCCATTAGCTCTTTTCCTTTTTCTATCGATCATAGTTTTGGGAAAGTAACATGATACTTTCCTAATATACATCGCAAATATTCCGTTAGTATTTATTGACGTCCTTTTGATAACATCCCTAAATTCTTGACAAAGCTATGCACATAATTAGCGCCTCGACTCACGATTAGTCCAGCTGAAACGATAGAGACATGCTTCCCCATATGTTGCATGCCAAATAGATTCATTCCAAAAGCATAGCAGAGGATAATCCCTATTAAGATGGATATAAAATAAGTCATTTGATCTTTCATCCACTTTGAAAACATTCCTTTAATAATTTCTGTAAGTGATTCTGTTAAAAAGGCTAATAGGATGAGCAGTTGAGCTTTTTCTAATATAAAATCTGTCATTTGGTTTCACCTGTTAGATTACGCTGTAATACCATCGTCGTAATAAAGCTAAGCTCACTCTGTATTAATGTTCTAGATTTTGCTTTTTCTTCCCAAGTTTTATCCGTTAAATAACCGTTACGAGTAAGATCAACCAAGGCTTGGGTCAGCATATCGAATTGCCACTCATTTAGTTTCAAGTCCTCTTCATTCCCCTCTGCTGGTTTTGTAACTACCGAAGATATTATGTTGGATTTTGGTGTACATAGCTTATATTCTTTAATAACATCCTGAATGAATTGGTTCCATGTGATGTTCATCCTCTTAAAGGCGTTTTTTGTGGGGTCTAATTTACGATTGGGATCAAGATCACAGTGGGCTACAATATGTTTTTCTGGTTGCAAATGATACAAATAACAAAGCTCTACCCCGATCGCAATATCATTGGCATCACCATTGAATAATTGATTATTCCGTGGGATTTCGTAGAGAACATGCCATGCTTTTTCTGGCTTGCCTGTAGTAGCAGGAATACATTCCCAGACTCCTGTGTCATCGATAAAAGTGTGGGCTGAAGCATTCGTGCTGTCACAGGTATTTTGATAATAACGAATATTGGCAAGAGCTGTTGATCCAGGGTTTCCCGTATCGTGAGCCACGATAAAACCGATTCGCTTCATAGGAATTCCTGAACGTCTTTTGGTTCTTGGAGTTACATATTTTGTTTGAATGGGGTATTTCATTACAAACATGAATGATGCTCACCTACTTTTTCATCTGATATGCATAGCCTGCTGCGTTAATCTAAAAAGAGTTCCGATTTTAATACGGTTTTATGCATAATGAATAAGTATACAGTTCTACTCATTGTGGTCCCCATCTAAACGCAGCATCAAAGATTCTACTTTTGTATTAAGCGATCTGTTTTCCATCAGAAGTTTGAAGTTTTCTTGCCGTAATACTTCAATCTCTTGTTTTAATGCCTTGATTTCTTCTTTGTAGATTCTCAATTCCTCTCGTAATTCTGCTCGAAATGTCTGTTCAGCTTGAGACAATAACTGACGATCTGAAATACTTACTTCTTTTTGATTGTTATTTCGGCCAGATATATAACCGATAATACCTGTACTAAGGGATACTGCTCCCCCAATAATGGCGATCATTACATTCGCATCCACGCTTATTTCACCTTCTTTTTTGTCTGTAAAATTACGTAATGTTTAAGGTCGTGATCCTCGTATAAGCTAGAGAAGTCGTATCGTCTTCAAAACTTTAAACTGGGCTTACATGAAACGATTTTTGGACTGCATCAAGCATCACATCTGTTGTCAACAATCTTTAATATAAGTAAAAAGAATAAAAAATTAACCCCTGCCACGGAGGACAGAGGTTACTATTCTTACATAATAAAGACATATCCATATTCAGCAACAACATCAATATGACTTTCAATGTCACTACACACCTTGATGATGCATGAGCATGAGAGATCAGTATGAATGTTCTTCCTAACCTTAATACTTCCGTTCAGTAATGATTTTTCCCATATTTCCATAGAGGACGGAAAATCGACGTTATTTTGTACCCGAATAGCAATCCTTCCTAAAAGATTACTATGCTCTTTTAGGAGTAGTAAGGAAAGCAATTCAGAACAATCTTCTCGTCTAACGGCTGTATGACTTGGAAGATTGACATTTGACCTTACTCTAATAGAAAGCATTGAATGTAAATCATTGCCATCTGTTACTCGGACGATCAAATTACTATCTAATGAAGTAGAACCCGATAATCGAACGGCAAAGACACACCACAAAAAGGCATAGCGCATCTTGCGGGCACTGATTTGGCCTTCTAAATCGTCTTTACCTAAGGCGTTTACAATCAGATGGCCAGAACGTTCCGATCGGTCTTGTAATTGAACGGCTAATTTAGTAGAAAGATCGTGATGTGTACTAGTGCGAATATGAATACTTGACCCTAAATATCCTGATCGAACCTGATTTGTAGTCTCCAAATCTGACACAGCTTTTACCCTAATGGTGATATATGAAGGTACATCCTTCCCTTTATGATAGGGAATAGCTAAGTGCCCCGATATATATCCGGAAAGAACAAAAATATTTGAAGGAACATCCAATCTAGGATAAATATATAGATTTGATAAAAGATTGTTTCTTGATTTCACCACTAGTTTTGCTTGTAACTGCACGTCTTCTGCAATCCGTACATGAAGAGAGGCTGCAAGATGGGACGCATACACCACATTCAAGCTACCATGCATGTGGTTTTTATTGACTAACAGCATACTTGATATGCTGTCATGGAATTTTACAAATCCACTTGCTGGTACATCAACTTGATTTCCTACCATAACTGATAATAATCCTGGAGTGTCAAAGCCAGTATAGACCGATAGGCAAGCATGTAAATCGCTTCTATTTACAGTCAAATAGGAAGAGAAATCTATTTCTGAAGAACGCCGTACAATCACTTCTCCATCT
The DNA here is from genome assembly GCF_002706795.1 of Brevibacillus laterosporus DSM 25. Taxonomy (NCBI): domain Bacteria; kingdom Bacillati; phylum Bacillota; class Bacilli; order Caryophanales; family Paenibacillaceae; genus Brevibacillus; species Brevibacillus laterosporus. Next base: position 4,537,409 of record NZ_CP017705.1, on the reverse strand, counting down.
ATTACATCCCGATTAATGCACAGAGTAGAATTGATTTCAGGATATGGAAAGCCCTCACGTCTTACTGCTAGCTGAGAGTCTATATCTTTTCTATTTAAGATATAGATGTGAGAAGGTCTATCTGGCGCACTTACAAATAGACTGCATTCTATCCAGAAAGAATCTTTTGTAAAAACCTTCATATAGCCTGCGGTATCATGGTGAGTTGACTGTCTTACAGATATACTACTTATCAATTGGTCTCTACTTACGGTCATCTCTGAAAAAAGATCTCGAGGACTGACTAGGAATAAGCGAGCTGACAAATCCTTATAATCCTGGAATTGTCTAATCCGTAAAGATGATTTTACATCTGATGACTTGCTTTGTCTGACTATTAGTTCAGACCAGCAGCTATCTCTACCTAGACTATATATTCGCGTGTCATAATACGTTATTTCTAAGATAGGTCTATGTGATTTTTGTTCTCTGGTAAAGAAAGTAAGCGCCGAATTTTCAAACTCGTTGAAAGCTTTAACGATAAATCCAAAATTGTCTTTACTTTTCTCATGCCAATTTTTAATTGAGCCTGTTACATCGAAAGAAATATATCTGGAATTCCCCTCGATACTCTCTATCACATTAATCCCATCATACGACGATGTAGGTGAATCAAATCCAAACGGATAAGGCTGGTTTTTCCAGGTGATACCATATTCAGCCCAATCTGTGACTGGTTCAATCATTTGGACCTGCTTGGTTGGAATATTTCTTCCGTCAACGTATAGCTTTACGACCGCTTTCTTAATAGTAACATTACTAGTTGGGATGGAAGCAGATGCTAAATCAAACCCTATATACGAACGGAATGTATCCTTCAGTGTAGAATCGTGTCCGATATACATTTGTTGTTCAATACCATAGTTCAATCTTGGAACTGCTTCTCGAACAAAAGCATCCTTATTCGCATACAAGATCGCAGTAAATTCAGGTGGTGACAAAATTTCATACTTACTTCTCATGTGACTGTACGGAGAAATACGTAGTAGCGCTGCAAGATTGCTACTCACCTTAATGGATATATCTGCTGGAATATCAGAAGCATAGTTTGCAATGATTCTGTATTTTGCTATTGCCTTTGCATACGGAGCAATGCCAAGAGACGAAGGCACATCATTTGTTTCTTTAATAGACATGTTAGAGGCAAGATCAGAGTAATCGCCTCTTTTCATTCCATATTTGGCCTTTAGGAATCCACTCGTAGCTATCTTCAATCGACTGTTCAGATCGGCGTTGCTAGTTATGTTTAGAGAAGAAACTAAATCACTACCTTCAACCGGTACAATGTCATACCTACCGATAAGCTGGGTCTTTGTATTAATTCCCATTCTAGAAGATAGCTGGGAAGTAGCAGTGACGTGTAGCTGCGAAGTGAGATCATCTACTGATGTCTCGATAATCTTGTATCGGGCCACAAGTTTTTGTCTGGACGTAACACCTAGTTTTCCTGCAAGATTTGAGGTGTTTGTAACTGTGAGAGAGGACAAGAGTTCGTTACTAGTTATACCTTTCACTGCATATCGGCCCGTTAGCTGCCCCTTTAGTAAAATGGAAAGGTGAGAAACTAATGTATCTCTTTGAATTATCTGGATGGTACTGTGTACATCATGTCTAAACAGCTCTGTAATCTGATATTTACCCGAAAGAATAGCCTCAGGTCTAACAGAAAGTACAGCTTCTAGGTGATTCGTATGGTTGATACATACAGAAGATGGGATATTGCTAGTAGTCTGTCGCTGAATATGGTATACCCCATGCAAGATTGTATGTGGATTAACATAAAGACTACCTGTTAGTCCAACTGTTCTGTTGATCTTGATGTTGGATGGTATATCCTGCACATCAGATGGAATAATTCGGTAATTCCCTTTCGCAATGCCACTGGTACCTATTTTCAATGAACAATGAACATCCTGCCGGTTTGGGACTAAGATATGTGAGGGGATCTGGCTCTCGTTTTTATATAACAGAAACCCAGCCAAGTAGTTCTGAGCTACTTCATCCATTGACAATGCCCTGTTATAAATTCGGATTACGGGGATTGTTCCTCGGAACCATTTTGACATCTCTTTATGATGACGCCCTATAATCAAATCGGCTAAAGGGTCTGTAAACGTTCCAGATGTTGCCTTTATCCTTCCTTGTGGGGCTCCATTGAGATAAGCACTCAAGTATCCCGTATGTTCGTCAAAAGAGCCAACCACGTGATACCATTCGCTTTTGGGGTGGTAGCCAAGATTAAACATGGTCTGGTATTCAGGAGTTGTTACGTGTAATTCCCCCAGTTCGTTAAATAAGAGAGCAATTCCTTGTGTACCCTGAATGTGTCCCCCAGAAGAAAGAACAATACTTCCGCCAATAAAATAGAACCAGGCTTCGAATGTAATACTTGCGGTAGGCTTCAGTTGAGAAGCACTACCGCAAGTGACATAGTTGCCATATCCATCAAAATAAAGGGTATACGGATGAAAGCCCGTATTGTTCCCTACCCATCCACTTTGAGAATTATATTGAAACCCGTGTAAGGTACCGTGATTGTTGTTACCACTAAGATCATGCCATTTGGTGGTAGGTGTGGCATTATTACCTCTTGTCAGACCATTATCAGCAAGAGAAGCGTGAAGGGAAAGGACCAATCCTTTTTTAATAAACATGTAATATCACGCCCTGTTCCATTGTATTGGAAGCTCGTTATGCTGGACTAGCCTTGGCCTTGAGATCAAAGGTACCACCCTGCTTCACCGTAATATCTGAACCAACTCGGACATAAAATTTAGATGCTGCACCCGGTGCATAGGTACCGCTAAACTCCAATTCCGAAATTCCGATAAATGGTGTCTCACTTATACTGAGTTTGACATCCATCCCTGCTTCGACCGTAGCCTTATCGACCCAAACCTGCATCCGATTGACAGGAAACTCTGCATTATTCTGTAACCATACTGCCTTTGGCAAAGAGGTCTGGCTTGCGATCAAGGTTCCAAAATCCAGATAGCGTAATAACCCGCCTGCATTGTCTGTATAATATTTTCCAAATTCATTGCGGAAACCTAAAATTGGCGGGTCAATAGGAAGTAGATTTCGCAATGCTGGGTAGCCGTCATTGTATTTGGTATCTAAAATCCAGGTAGTGTTCATATCCCAATTTGTGTAGAGTGATGGGTGTTTCAGTTCTGCTGTATATTTAGGAATGCCCCCGTAGCCGCCGGTGGTTGTTTTGTAGGTTTGGCGGTCGAAATAGCATTCGGTTAGGGTTTTACTATTAGGGCTATAGTGATCATACGTAAAGCCTCCACCTTTTCCATAGATAGTACCGATTGCATTACATTGTTTAAAATTTCCTGTTGTAATATAACCAACAAATCCTGCAACATGACTACCGATTACATCACAAGAAGTATAGCAATCCTCAATGCTGGAATTACTAGAACCCATATGTCCAATGAATCCTGCAACATAAGAAGTACCCTCGATTCTTCCTTTTGAGTAGCTTCTTTTCACGCTGATGTTACTGCCTGTGATAGTTCCGATGAACCCGCCGATATAGCTAACGCCAATCATATTGGCATTTGCAGAGCAATCCTCAATAATTGTATTTGAGTTAGCATGACCAATCAGAGCACCTGCATAATCGCCTTTACTAATTATTCGACATGATGAAAACGTATCCACGTGACAATTTTTAATCAACGAATTAATACTGTATCCTACTAATGAACCAGTAGATCCGGCCCCCGTAACATTACAGTCTATAATGTCTAGATTCTGGATGGTTGCTCCTGTTATTTGCCCAAATAATCCGGCATAGCTATTTGATGGTAGGTTGATAAACAGATTCGCAATGCATCGTCCACCACCATCGAAACTCCCTCGAAAGTAATCATCTTGTCCAATTAAAGAAAACCCTATGGGATAAAAACCACTATTTGTTTGATGATCAACCATTTTAATATCATCTTCAACTTTAAATCTACTATGTCGAAACCACCGAATCTGATTAAGTTCATCTTCTGTAGTAATGATGTATGGCTCTGCCTGTGTCCCTTTTCCCGTTTTGTATCGAATAAATTGGCGATGCTCCGGATACCCTTCGTTTACATCTTTCTTTACATCCCAATACAAATCAAAATCCCAAGAATACGTATCCTTATTCTTCATCTCTGAGGTTGCTTTGCCAATGCCAGCTGCACTTGTAGGGGCACCTGAGGTTTCTAAGTCCCAAAAACAGTTGGTAGCATTAGAATTATTGGAATAATAGCCGACCAAACCACCAATATTCGTTCTGTCCTTAGCAACCGTAATATCTTCTACCTTTCCTGTGGAATAACAATTATCCATATAAACCCCATTATTATCCCAATATACATTTCCTACCAATCCACCAGCAATATTTCCACCTGTTTTAACGTTACACTTATAGTTATAACAATATTTTATTTCTGTAGCCCAATTACTATGAACAGAATAAGCATAGGCATCACCAACAAGTCCTCCAACCTTGCCATCCCGACCTTCTACTGTTCCACCAATAACATTGCAATTAAATATTTTACATCCAACGATATACCCTATGAGGGCGCCTGTTGTTTGTTTTTCATTTGTAATATTAGGATCAATAAGACGTAAATTTCGAATGATTGCTGAGCGACCAGTACCAAACAGTCCTACGTGATTCCTGTTCCGGTTCATAAAGAGACCCTTGATGAAATGACCTCGACCATCATAGTTTCCAGTAAAGGGAGTATTAGAAGCCCCTATTGGCTCAAACCCTTCCCCAGATTGAAAGCTCCCCATCACAATATCCTGATCCTGCACATACCAGGCCCCAAGATTGTTCCTTACATTATTCAAATCCTGTTCATTTGAAACAATGTAAGGATCAGCTTGCGTTCCACCACCTCCAGAAAAGTGATTCACATAGAGATACGTTTTCCCATTTTTCTTTTCAAAGTATGGTCTCACACCATTCGTCTCTTCCTTGCTTTGAAGAAACGTAATCTCATTTTTCCCATCATGATCAGCATCACTTACAACAAACACCTTGTCGTAATCATCATAGGGTAGCACGATAATTCCCTTGGTATCCTTGGCACCATCCACCCAAACAAATTCACGTGAGAATGGAATCTCTTCATGCTGTTCAATCGCGTCAGAAATAGATGATAGGTTATCTTTTCCCTTTATATCTATCTCTGACAAATCAGTAGTCTCTAAAATGACCTTTGCTTCCAGATGTCTAGTTCCAAACATACTAGCAAAGGCTTGATACTCTTCGTAGATGCTTTGTTCTTCTTTTGTTCGCTCGTTTGCTGCCTTGGCTAAAAGCATATCGACTAAATAAATGTCCTGGACAGATACCCATCCATGTGGAGTAAGTACCTCCACAGGTATAGGGGAAGCATCTAAGGTCGTTTGTCCTTTACCTTGATGGACATGTGATGAAAAAAATCTGACCTGCAAGGACTCCGGTTCTGCTCTCCCCTCTTCTGACACAGAAAGTAGATTTTGAGACGAAGTAGCCTTTACTTTGCTCTTGGACAAACTTCTCTTTTTAGAAGCAACCAGCTTCTGAGAGGAACTATTCGTCTCTTCTTGAACAACGGGATCTTGTCCACGATTCATAGCATTCTTTATAAACTGGCGGATTTCTCTTGCCAACTGTTCATTTATAACACTTGCCAATTCAGCTCACCTCCTACATTTGGTCGTAATGGAGAATGAAACTCATTAGCTATAAGTCCATTCACCCTAATTTGCAATTTTCCGTCTAATTTTTTATCACTAACTAACCAGAAGTTCATATAAAAGGGAGACTGAAATGGAATGCAGCAAATCGCCTTAAAATGGATTGTCACATCATCTGCTATAAAAGTAGATTTGTATCCAAAATTATATTGAGTAATTGTACTACTAAGATTGCCTCCACTACCAAGAGCCATAGGACTAAAGTTGGCCAGGCCTCTTGCTTCTGCATCTTTGTACGAAATAATATCTGTGTAGGTATTCTGAATGTTTCCGGTTAGATAAAAATCTTTGTCAGGTGTTGCATAGGTAACATCAATTAATCTACCTGCTAGATTAAACGTTCCATCTTTTTCAAAAAAAAGCTTCTGCCCATGACCAACTAGCCCGAAGCGTATTAACTTGCTTCTTTGAATCTCATAGAAGCTATTCTCCTGTTTCGTAGTAAAATCAAACTCAGCTAGGTGAGTACCATCTACGTACTCACCTAACCATATGAAATCCTGTGTGACAGGCGAATAGCCGTTACAACGAGAAAACACGGTAAAAGTCCCCCTCCATTGTATTGGATGTAAGCATCCTCACTAAATATAGCGATAAGCTACCCGGGTCAAGAAATTGACGTTACCTGCTGTAGCAAGAGGAGGCACATTCGCACGTAGAGTAACCTCTACAAAATTTCCCTTCGAATTCACAGTGGAGCCATCATTTTGGACACCTAGTATCTCTTGATTATTTGGTGAATAGGTTCCTGTTGGGTTGGTTGTATTACCACCTGGCTGAATAGCTTTCGTTACAGGTCCGCCAATTTTAGAGAAATTACTTTCTTTCATGCTATCGACACGAACCTCAATCCATGTGCCGATAACCAAATCTCCTGTGTCGCCCCCTGCACTATCTTTCGTTGTAATGGTACAATCCGTCATGGTCGAGACGTCTGCAGTACCCCCACGGTTATTCCAGATTAATACCCCGAGAGCCGGTGAAATTGAACCGGCATCAATTGTGCCAATCTCCCATTTTGTTAATTGGGTTACATTATCAGTCTTATACCACGATACTGCTGGTGCTGGCATGTGAAAACCTCCTTGAGAGTGCTTTAAAACACACTTGTTATACTTTCAATATAAGATAGCCACACGAAACCTTAACACAAACGAAGAAACAAAAACCAAGCGATTGCCAAGGTCACAATTGATGATTTAGTAATAACGAATACATAATAGAATCAGTACCACCTCTCTTTTATCTAACAAAAAGAAGACCCTCTAGAGAGAGAGTCTTTTCATTACAGTGATGTTTCTCTATATAGCGAAACGAATGCGCCTATACGGATTTTTTGTACCTAATATAAAGTAGATCAGGAATTCCGTCAGTTACTTTTAAAACATCTGGAGCAAAATCAATACCAATAATTCTATTAGAAGCATCTTTTTTACATTCAAAGTTGATCGTGGGCACTTGAATTTGGCCATTAATAGCTACTAAAACTGATTTGTCTTTTGCCATACCTTTTGTGAGAGAATAGCTTGTTTCGCCACCCTTTGCCTCGTAAAACTCTTCTTCCTCTTCTGTTTCAAGCAGAAGGATGCGATCATCTAGCTCTTTCGTACGAATATCTGTCTTATTTTCAATCTCAACAAGACGTTCTTTCAGACTAGTAAAGTTAGCTTTTGGAAACAAACCATTTTTCGATGCCACATCACGAATGTGGGCATCTACAACCTCTTTATCAGAACCATGCTCTACGGTTTTTATACGTTTAGCAAGGTCAGTAAGCACTTTCTGAACAGTAAGGCCTGTATAGTTTGGATCGCTAACAACTCCTACAAGAGAGGCACCAGTGGTAGCAGCAAAATCATCGCGAATAGCCTTATCAGCATTTTGACGCGTGCTTTCCTCGTCAGCGATTTGTTGGACAATGGATGTAGCTAGATTGGCATTACCATCGTTATCAAGCGTACCACCCTTACCATAGATGTCCTTCATAAGCTGTACAAGGTTCATGTATGCTCTAGCATCTGTGGCACCCTCTACAAAGCCTGCACCGCCTTTAACAATGGCATCCACTGGTATAACAGATAGATTCGTACGAATAACAAAGCGATAATCAATATTTTCTGCTTTTTTATCAAACGTATATAACTGCTCTGCTCCATTTTCAATACTAAAGAATGTAAGAGTAAATACTCCTCCTGCTTCTTCCAGTCGACCATAGACTACATCAGAATCAGCATCCCCGATAGGTGTATCGCTCCCAGTCAGTCGAAGCTGAACCTTTTCAGTTAGTACAACTCCTTCTACATCCACGCCCGTCGAGATACTACGAGCACCAACGTCAGCCGTAACGTCAATCTGAGAAACTCCTTTTACTTCTTTGTTGTTTGCTTGTACAAACACATCAATCTTTGTGTCTTCTAGAATTTCCCGGTGATTGTGAAATTGAATATCTAAATATGTTTCACTAATTTTGTTAGCAGAATCAAAATGATTATTTCGCATAATCTTATTATGAACCTGCTCACCGCGTAATCTAGCAATACCTCTTGTTCCAGCCATTATTATCACCTCTTTTAAAATATTCACAATCATTATAGGGATAAAGGACTAGATATTCTCCGAAGATGGTAAAATTAGATTATAACCTTTATTTCAATTGTTACGCCTTCAATACCTTCGCCTAACTCCTTAACATGAATGCGAAAATGATCATCTTTTAAGATTGTATCTTCTGCTAATTTATAGCTGGGATTAGCTGTATTTGAGGATTTTTCATTTTTGTCTATGACAAGCTTATTCTGGAAAATATTTTTCCAGGATGGGGTGCTATCATAATTAGCTTGCGAGCATTTTTCGATTTGAAATACGGTTTTTCCGATGCCTGATTTAGCGCAAGAAGCGTATACTTCCTGAATCTTCCCATCGAAAGGGAAACGTATCTCAAGCTTTGCTACCCCTAAAAATACACGATTTAAAACGAACACCATCGTTTTTACATGAGCTCTTTCCTGTATATGATCAAGTCTGTCGTCTATAGAAAAGAAAGGCAAGTCGCTTGTTTTATATCTTCTTGCTGAAATGATTTCTTCTTCCAGTCTTTTAAATCTAAGATCATCGATACCACTCCCACTTCCTTGACGATATTCAGGTTTCCAGGTACGTATAAATATCTCATCGCCAAGCACCAGTGGTACAGCTTGTCCCATCAATGGATGGAATTCTGGATAAACACCTAAATCGAGACGAATTATATATTCATTTATTTCTTCATAGCCACCATCTGCAAGTAAGTGTTGACCATTAAAATATACATCTAACATTTTCGTACCCATTTGATAAGGATGTGTTAAATGAATAAATAAACCTCGATTGAGATCCAGATAAGCCTGGTCTACAATGATCTCTTGTTCCTTCCAATATAGATATTCGTTTCCATATCGACGTAGAGTCATTTTAGTTCCTGCCATCCCCAAACACCCTCCTTACAAATGATTAATATCCAGAATGAAGTGCAATGGCTTTAATCCAAAGCGTTCACTTTTTTTCTCTACCTTCATCCAAAACTTCCTACTAGTGAGTGGAGCTAAGTCCCCCATATCAAGGGTTTGAGAATAATTGTTCGTCGGCATATTTGATCCGTCATCATGACAAATATCAGCCCACTCATATCCAAATTCCTCTAGGTATTTTAAAATACGCATGGAAATACTTGTTGCTGTTTTATTGGAAGACGGATTGTGCAGCTCCATCTGAACGATAATTGTTTTTTCGTACATGGTGCCCAGATAGGTTTCTCCTGTAGAGCTTAGTTCAACGCCTTTCCAAAGTACCCGCAGGTCTGTCCCGTATAAAAAGACATCCCCACCATACATTTCAACAGGTCCCAGACTGGACAAGAGTGTACCTGTGGAATCATAGATTCGAATCATGCCGTGGTAGGACAAGGTCGGGAGCTCTAATTCAACTCCTGTCCAATTTTCTTCTAAGGTCGAAGAAGCAACGGTATAGCCATCCGTATCACACAAAAATACAGAAAATCCTGGTGGTAGATTTCCAATTGTGATTTTGCTATCCTTACATACGATTAGCCGATCAATATTTAGATTCATATAGCCTGATGATGAGGGATTCTTGACAACAACCCCCATCTTCTCAGCCACTATATCATCTGTATCAAATAACTCCCAGCCATATCCTCGGTTAGCAAAAAAAGTCCATTTATTCCCTTTTTTATAGGCTCGCCATCTACTGTATTCCTTTACTGTCGTATCTCTGCTCTCAAGAAACTCTAGTCGATGATACCCATCTTGCCAAATGAGAATACCACCTTCATCACCAAGCTCCGTTGGGACATAATCAGCTGTTACCTCAAACATTAGGGTATGTTCATCCTTCGGTACATTGAACAACACCGATGTTTCCAAATCTGTATGGGTCATAACCAGCTGATTCTTACTACGATCAAGTGAGCAGGCGTTGCTTGGAGATAAGTTGTAACAAGAGTGAATACTCCCGTTATCAAACTTATCATCAAAAATCAAACCACTCCATTTCTTGTAAATTCCCATAAATTCCCCTACCTTGTTTTCTTCCAGTTCCATATGCTCCAAGAAGCAACTTTACCAAGAATCATCCAAATTTTACGTTTTGTTGAAGAAGGGATGGTTTCATTGGTAGCTCTCGATCCTTGTTCTAGAACTGTATTAATCTTTTTATTAGGTCTTCTTGCTTCTTCAGGCTGAATCAGATCTGTTTTTATTACATTTTTCATACGCTTACCCTTTAAAGCATGAGACAAGAGTGTTGGATAAACACGTTTACGTTTGCTTGACTGTTCTGCTATTTGGAGATGAGTTACAATTCGTTTCTTCTTCCGTACACCATCTGTATTGATGTGAACTTGGCTGTCCTGAGTCATTGTAATGGAATTGGCCTTCGTATCTTGATTAATAGTGGTTTGAATAGATCCACCGTCATCTGTTGCATGTACTTGATCTTGTAAAACTCCCAACTTGTTCCTTCCATCCATATATGACATTTCAAACTTTTGAGTAACGCTCAAAGAAATGGTATCCGCCCCAGAGCTCTCGGCGTTTTCCACATGTGCATCATAGATGTTTTCTCCTACTTGTTGCATCGTCATTTCCTCTATTACAGTGGACAAACCTTTATCATAGGAAGCAAACTCCATGTTCTGGAGGTTCGCGTTGTCAAGTTTATTGATTTCTCCTGATTCCTGACTATTTGAAATGGCATCCAGAGTAAGCTGTTGTCTATCGCCACTATTCCATTCCACGAAAATAGAATCATAGGAGCATTGTTGTACAAATGCTGTATCATTTACAGAAGTAAAGGTATCCAGGATTTTTTCTTTATAGGTGCCCAATTCTATGTCACTCGTGTTAGTATCATAATTAACTTCATATGAGCCTGATTCTGGTTTATCTACAGCTATATGATTGTAATCTATTACATAGTCGGCTGCTTCTGGGCGTTGCTCCGATGCTTCGTAGTTCGTTACATAGTCGGCTATTTCTGGGCGTTGCTCTACTGTTTCATAATTGATTACATAATCTGCTGTTTCTGTCGAATCTACTTCACTCGAATCCTCTTCCATCGAAGAAGTGCTTTCTGTTAGGAAAATAAGCAATCCATTATTGGTATACTCTCGTTTGGATTGTTTTGTATAATCAAGAATACTATCTACATAGGAAGCTTTTGTCCCTAGCTCCTTGTTCTCAAGCGTAGCAATAGGCAAATCTGTTCCCTTGCGGACCTTTTCGCTTTCTTCTACTACAGCATGTACGCTTCCACTTGAATGTGCGGTATACTGAGGCTCATATTCACTTTCTTGATCCATCCATTTGTCTATCCATCGTATGGTTTCTTGCTGCGTATCTTCAGTAAAACCAACAAAGCTTAAATCAATTTTCTGTGTATCTGCATTAGCAAAATCATTTTTAAAGACAGATACTCCATTATGAGATATCGCATCACTACGAGAATGAATACCACTACCACATGTTTCTTCGAGCATGAAAGCTTCTGCTTCCTTCTTCTTATTTCCAATATCTAATTTCAATGAATTTCCTACATCTACATCATTTATAACTTTTACCTTTGTACTGTTTATCGGATTTTCAGAAGCTATGTCTTTTCTTACTTCTGCTATCAGTAGTTGATGATGATCTATTTCACGAGTAAACCCACTATTCGACGAAATCAGCTCTTCCATGTCACCCAAACAATTTTGGTTTTTCGTTACAAAGACAGTATGATCTACATCTAAAAAGATAGGGTTTTCTACTGAACCTTGGATTATGTTTCCTGGTGAATCTGAGTATTGCGCTCGTGCAGACTGACCAGATATAAATATAGAGTTATTTACTAGGTGCTTAAAGTTGCTATGCGCTGTAGATACAAAACAGTTAACAGAAGCCTGTTTTCTACTAGTACTTACAAACGCATCTATTTTTTTATCTTCAAAGCCATCCGCTTTAATCTGGTTTTGTCCAAGCTCTTCACTCTCTATCTGGACATCGCTGGTATAAGTAGCCAGACCTTGTACAAATTTTTGAATTCCTGAATCTGAGGAATGACTGCTATTACCCTCCAGTAAATGTTGTATTACTGTTTGAGAGATAGAGTGAATATCTACATCTGTAGTAGTTTGCATCACTGTATGCTTAATCACGTTTTCCATGCCTGCTTCGATCATCTTAAATGCTTTGTCACCATACATAATTTCTAATAAGCGGCTCATTCTACTAATTTCGGGAGTTTGGACGAACAGGCTCTTTAGTCCCTCTACAGCAACGGAGGTTTGATGATCAATATCCCAATCAGTTCCCAAATTTGAGATAGAGAATTTTTCTATCGTTACCCCACTATCTCGTTTTAAATAGCTTTGTATTGAACCAGAAACATTTCCAGGCACATATTCAGAAGCTAGTCCATTGATTAAATTCTGAGGTTCTTTTGTATCTGCTTGCATCGATAAAGAGTCACTGTCAGAAAAAGGAACGATAGAATATACATCATGGGTATCTTTTTTTATAGGATTACGTAAGGTTTCAATCACAATTTGTTCTTTATAATCAAAAACGGGCTTAGCTGCTTTCTTATCCGTACAATCCGCTAGATAAGAGGCTTGTCTAGCCGTATCAGTTACATCATGTAATTTATCTACATCATAGATGGACTCCCTATATCCAAGAGCATTCTGTTCCCATTCCTTGTCAAATATATCACCCTTAATACGGAGAGCAGCTTTACTGGCTTGATTCTCTACGTCGTAATCAACCTTGTTGAACAGACATGTATCCTGTAGCTCTCCCACCTCTTCAGAAAGAGTATTTTGTGACGAGAGCACTTCTTTACCCTCATAGGTTATCTTCTTCATTTTACTTTTCGTCAGTTGATCAGGTTGAGAAGTATCTAGCCTCTTGCTTGTGGATGCAAGCTCCTGATTTTCCAACAATGCTTTATAAGTATTCAAGATTTTATCTGCAAAAGAATTAGTAGCTGTATGAGTATCTTGTTCATACCCTACAGCACTAATAGTAAGCTGATTCTTGACTTCCAGACTTGTTAATCCATAGGTAAAAGTTGACTGATAAACAGGAACGAATGTCTCTGCTAAGACCGTTTGTTCGCTTTTAGCGTGTAAAGTAGAATCAGCTTTTGTACTTCTGTCGATCTGTTTCTGGACATTTAAAAATGGTGTTACTTCTTGCAAACAATGATTGTTACTGTCGATCACTGCATGTTCCCCGTTACTGTATCTATAGATGTCCGTAAGATAGGATACGACATTACCAAAGACTGACTCTACTTCTACTCCCTCCACTTCTGTCACGTTAGAAGCCAACTTCATGTTTTTTCCAAGCAGACCGGTAGCGGAATAAGAGACTTTATTTGCCGTCTTGTAGGTATCCAATTTAAGGCTTCTATAAGTACTGTAAACAGGGGCTGTTAAATGGTATTTAGTATTTCTGATCCCATCAAAAACTGTGTCTATACCAAACGCCAGTTCATAGCCCTTTTTAGAAAAAAGGGCGGTGAAACTGATTAGGTAAGATTTTTTACCATTCAGCACACCGCCAACCTCCCCGCCTTATTAGCTGTTTTTAACAAGTGTGTCTTTTAGGATACCAAGACCGATAGGTGCAAACGGGCTTATGGTTGCTAACGTTAAAGGACATACAGGTGTATCTGCCAATGTATAGCGATACAGCTGCTTATAGTCATAAGTAGCAAGTATTTCTGCATCTTTCGCAGGTTCTTTTCCATCCAAGAACACAATTCTCTTTGTTTCAAAATCAAGCGTATAATCCGTTCCAAGCACCATCATCGTACAATCTACTTTTACCTCCAGCTTGAAAGGGGTCCCATCATCTTTTAGTGAAGGTTGGTGGGAGAGATGGAAGGTTTTCTTCACTCCATCTCCTTTACCCAGATCTTCATTTTCAGAAGTCTCAATTACTTCTAGCTCGTCCAACTGAGAGATATTTTTTGGATGGATAGCATAGCACTCATCCAGCTTACCAACAAAACCATCGTTTGGATGTACTACATACATTGGCGAAATATGATATTTCCCACTATAAACAGATGGATTGAAGCGTGACTCACCTTCATCAACCATTTTGTCATGTGTAATAAAAGCTAGATAATGCTCTTGGTAATACGTACCACCAATAGATTGTTGCAACTGTACACTACTATTACCATTGGAGGTATGGTTACCAAAGTCAACGAACAGAGCTCCTAATTTCATATCCTTCTTCCATTTAATCTCATCTTTTGGACGACACCCTGACATAATCACATGATTTTTACGTGGAGACTTACCAAGCGTTGTCATACGTCCAATATATAAAGGAGCATAATAGGTGTTCTCAGGACCCGCTGTTGGATCAGGACGCAGGAATAAAACGATTCGATCCTTTGTCATATTTCCCCAATAAAACATAGTAGAGTCACGTTGCCAACCTCGATCAAAATGATCTAAAGGAGTAAAGGACAAGGCAGTTGGCATGGATGGATAAATATAAGTAATGGCAGAATATACACCATCCATCATAGATTTACCATCATCTGGATCAAATTTTTTCACTAAGATATCGCCATAGTTAATTGTCTTTGTTCCAGTTCCAACTAACACACGTACATAGGAAGCATGTAGCTCTGCCCCCAAATCAGGAGCTGGACGAGTGGAAAGAATTTTGATTGTGTTCGTCGTGTAATCTACGTCGTACTCCTCAGGCGAAATTTCAATCTGGTTTATATAAAGACGTACCGTTCCTTCCTTAATTGTAGTTACTGTTGGAATCGGGAAGCTTCGTTTGGTGCCATCCCCATCAGGCAAAATTGATTCAGGATCACCTACTTTTACATTGCCATCCATTCCTTGAACAATCTTCTCGCTTCGAACATCATCATAGGTAAAGAAATACAATCTTTTGGGCATATCAGGGGCATTTGGTGCGGGGGCATAGGAAACCGTGAATTTATCATTAGGTTCTGTCGGAGAATTGAGAGTAATAACTCCAGTAAAGTCCTCCACCTTATACTCTGCTTTATCAACAAATACTCCATTTTTGTAAAGCATTAGTGATCCTTTTTCGATAGGGTAAACAATGACTTGCAATTGGGTTGTTGAACCCGTAAGCAAAGTAGCTTCACCTAACACTGAATTTTGTGAAATATAATCTACTTCACCAGGCTTCTTGAATTTACCACCGTAGCCATATACCATACCAAAATTTCGAACTTGACCATCACTTCCAACGGATCGAAACAATCGTACATCTGCAAATTTTGTTGTGACTCTTCTTGCATGATCTGTTAGCGCGCGATATTTTACATAAGTTTGCCACCCATGATCATTAAATAATTTTTCAAGTTTATCAGGAAACAACTGAATGGTAGAATCTCCATCAAACCATGCCATTACGCATTCACCTCTCTACGTGTTTTACCTAATCCTAAGGAGTAGGGATTTCTTTTCCTTCTTTATCAACCGTGTTCAGGTACAAGCCAATCCCAGCAGGACGGAATTGAGTCCCTGGCTTCTTGGTAAGAGGAGAAACACCTTCTACCATGAAATAGCGGTACACGTCAAATTCGTCTGGACAATGAGCTTTTTTGACTCGTAATTTATTTGCATGAAAGGAGAATGCAGCCAAAGCGATGGTATCTTTTAGCGTTCCACGCACACCTTCCTCAGGGTGGATTACGTATACTTTGGAAGTATGAACCTTACTACTATATCGAGACGGATTAAAATTGTATTTATATAAAGGATTCTCTGCGTTATTCCAAGCTCGCGGGTAATCTCGTTTTCCATCGACTGAAGATCGTTCTGGTGGCATCTGATTTGGTGGTGCATTCCAGGACAAATAGTGTGCCTGATAGCGAGCACCCAGCTTACCACGATGTACACATACGTTATCCAGCCCGTTAGCAGGGAATTTTGGATACGATTTGAGCAACGGCATAATATTGGGTTGACGAGTTGCTGTATTGTCGTAATCATATTCCGTAATATCCTTGAGATTTTTCTCAATAGGTACACTACCAACAAACAAGGCGTAAGCATTGTCGCCTTCTTCAATTGGATCCAGCTTGCCAAAGTAAAACGGAATACTTGGTACTAAGTTCCCTTCAGGTGCAGGCACATTATCGCATTGCATAACAAAGAATGCATTCGTCTTTGAAAGAGTACCTTTGATTGATATCTCAGAATCAGCCCACCAGTTCGTAAACTGAACAGCAGAATTGTAAGATGGTTCGAAATATTTTTCTAATAAATTAGTACGAAGACCAGCCTGCATTACAGGTGATTGCATTCGGCCTCCCTCAGCCTTGTCAATTGTGAATACAACATTCGACGATCCAGAATCACTCCATTTACTGGATTCAACCTCAATATCGACTGCTGCGCGCAATTGTTCCTTTTCTAGACTTGTATCCCAAGCTAAGACAACATCTGAATAATTTAGAGTCAATCCCTTTAGGTCTTCAACCATGTAGACAAATAGTGTTTGAGGAGACCGATATTTTCTGAATTCATTGGTTGTCCAATCAGCAAAATCAGCAATCGCATCTTTATCAGGTCTGAATTTATACTCCAGTAGTTTTGGACTCCAAGAGCCAGTAATCGCAATTCCAAACATCTTATTTTCTTGATTTGCATAAATAAAATGCTCAGCAACCGTTATTCGATACACATTACTGGGGGTTTTAGTCGACCTTGGATTTGTTAAGCTTGCATCAAAAATGACCTTCTTAAAGTTAGCCGCAACGCTCCAGCCTGCTGTCGCGAGCAGATCACCTAATCGTGCTTGTAAATCAGACTCTGTTACTTTCGGTGAAAAAGTAGCAGCAGTCGTGTCAATGAAAGGCATATCATACACCCCTTATATGTTTTATTTAAATCCCCTATTCCTATGGACTAGGGCAATGCACCAAGTATTCCCATTGAGTACCCGAACTGCTTGATGATACGACGACCTTAATCTGGGTTATTCCACCAAATGGATTATATTGAAACGACAAGCTCCCTTTGTTACTTACTTCTCCATAAGTACTAGCCACTAGATTATCTTGATAAAAGACATCCATACGATCAGGCACTCCGTACATGTCGTAGTCAATAACAACATTCCCTCCATTTGAACCGAGCTCATGATATTTTTCCGTCCGCTGTCCTCCGCCCGATTCTGCCAGTTTGCCACATTTTTGCGTGTTTGGAGGTGGTGGCGGAGGTGGTGGTGGTGGCGGCTCTATAACTTCAATCGTTGCCGACGCTTTCCCTTTTTGCCCCTGTTCATTTACAATCGTTAGTGTTACCGTGTAGGTTCCACTCTGCTTGAATGTAAATTGAGCCTGATCTACTGAATAACTCCCCTTATGGTGGTCTTCCGATCCATTCCATTCAAAATGTAGAACGGGCGAATGCCTACTATAACTTGATGTAAAGTTAACGGATTCTCCAGTCTTTATTTTCGAAAAGGATGGTGAAATGGATACCACGAATGGCAGTGGCGGCGGTGGATCGGGGGGAATTGGAGGAAGCGTAATGTTTCCTTCCTTTAGAATCCCGAGCCCTGCTGGACGAAAAGGAGTTCCAGGTCGTTTCGTCATGGGAGAAATTCCCTCCACTAGGTAGTAGGAATAGATTAAATGTTTATGCATTCCGTCTATATCGCAGTATTGATCGGCTACAGTTAATTCATCACCATTCATTATAGTTAAGGGAGATACAAAAATAACATGTCGTAGCGTTCCATGAGCTCCATCTTCTGGATGAATCAGCATAGCTTTGGATGCATGTGCTTTTTCACTATATCTGGAAGGGCTGAATTGATATTTGTATAGCTCGTGCATATAGTTGTTCCAAGCTCTTGGATGTTTTTCTTTCTTTTTGGTTTCACGCAAGGGAGGCATGTTATTAGGCGGAACATTCCAAGAAAAATAATAGGATTGATAACGTGCGCCGTATTTCGTTCTTTTTACCATGACAGAATCGATCCCGTTACTCGGATGGACTGGATATTCCTTTAAAATGGGTAACAAGGTATCTTGCCAGTTGTCTGCATCGTAATCATCATAATCAAATGTGGCAGAAGCCCTTAATGCGTTGTCTACATTTGCCCCTTTTTTATTTAAAGCAGAACCAGAGAACAAAGCTGCTGGCTTACCACCCTTATCTGTATAAATAGTAAAATCAAGCCATATGCGGGCTGATACAGGAGGATATGCGTTTACCCCAGCAGTACTCTGAACCTCAATCGTAATAGTGCTCTTATCGTCTATTCCAAAAACATCAAACTCTCCTAGGTACTCTGCATCCGTTTTTATATCAACTGGACTCTGATAGTCAATTGTATGAAAAACTCCTACCTCTACCCCTTCTACAGAGACCTTTACAAGCTCACCTTCATCCCCATTTACATCCCCAGATAACCAGACTTTGACTTTTGACCCCTGTGATTTCATTGGATTATTGGACACGATAGTTATTTTTTTGCGCGATGCTTGGTCAAGATCAAAGACAAGATCTCTCTTCAGAACTTCCTCCATCTCGCCCTCTATATCAAAATCTCCCATATAAAGAGGGATAGCAGGTACCGCATTACTATTCCATACAGGTGCAGTATCTGAGATAATGATAAACATGAGCGATTTACCATCTACAAAACCTCTAACAAACACATTGCTATCGCTCCACCAGTTGGTGTATTTTACGTGTAAACCTCCGATAGTATCAATGCTTTCTAGCTGTGGAATTCGGGTTCTTGAAGTAACGATTGGAGATTGGTAAAATTGCGGATACTGCTCTGTGACTTTAAATTGCAATGCTTGGGACTTGGATTGTAATCCCCACATCGACGATTGAACCTCTACGTCTAACGCAACTCGTTGAAACTCTTTCGGATCTTGCCAGCCTACGATCATATTGCCGCCTACTATAAATTTATCCAGTTGGTAGAAATATAACGTATGTCGTTCATACAGGTCTTCTTCCTCCACTTTTTTAATTGCCCAAGAAAAAATGCCTGTGTCATGCGGCATAAGTTGTGTACCCCAATCTGCAGCTGGATGATAAACAGAAAAGGGTACTCTTTCACCTGTGTTATAAATTTGTTCCTTTACCTTTCCAAGTACGGCCATTCCAAACAAGTTTCCCGAGATGTTCCGTAGGATATAGTGTTTGGCAACGTAAAACTCAAACTCCTCTGTACCCTCTATCTCGCTATAGTAAATCGCAGCTTGTCCCTGCACACCTGGTTCGAATTCAATTCGTAAGCCTCCATTTGCCTTCTCTATTACGCTATAATACGTACTAGGCATTAATTTGCCATCCAAATAAATATAAAAATCATCTGGATAAGCTAGCTTGGGAATATCAACATCGGGGCGAGCCAAGGGTAAAAAGAACCGAACAATAGTTGGTTTGGTCAGTCGAGATGCGTACACTACTTTGTGAAATTCAGCTTCCTTTCTCCAACCATTCGCTATACATAGATCAGCTAAACCTTCAAGCAAATGTTTTTCAGTCAGCATGACATCAAGCCAAGGGTGAGCATCAGACATACAATCTTCTCCCTCACTATCTCAACATTTGGTAATTAACCCAAATATATTTATTTTTTCCACCTTCATTAAAAAATTCAAAATAGAATGTACTTCCCGCCGAACACGGTATAAGAGCTGTTAAATACATCCCCTCAGGTAAATCCTTTGTATAAATGTTCTTGCAAATCAATTGATTATTTACATAAAAATTCCAAAAATCCTTAGCTTCATAATGGGAAACTCCAACTGCAATGGAAAGTAATTCACTATCCTCAGCAATCGATAATGTATGATCTGTCTTTCCAAGCCCCTTGGATGTAAGAATGATTCCCTCAATATACGGGGCTGTTTTCGTTGGCATAAAAGGTGGATCGAACCTTCCGCCAACAACATAACTAGCAAAATTAGCACCACTAGACACGCCTACACCGCCCTTACATAGTCAAGTTGAAGACTTTTAAACAGACCATTTTCTCGAATAATGCTGCCTTGTATTGCTTTGAAAGCTTGCATGTCTGTCTCTTCCTCCAACTCCTCATTTACTATGGAGGAAAGCTCTACCTCGATTAAAAAACCAGTGATCATTAAGCTTTCATCTCTTTCAAGACTAAGCTTTTCAATTGCTCCATTGTCATATGTATAAATAACGGTAG
Source organism: Brevibacillus laterosporus DSM 25 (assembly GCF_002706795.1). NCBI lineage: Bacteria > Bacillati > Bacillota > Bacilli > Caryophanales > Paenibacillaceae > Brevibacillus > Brevibacillus laterosporus. The sequence goes on along the minus strand of NZ_CP017705.1, from coordinate 4,516,890 downwards.
TAACCAGTGACGGATGTGATGTCATTTCTCGCAGTACTTCTACACTCACAACCTCAGGCTCTCTCCCGCTCTGAACAATGGTAAGGTCGTCCCCCCCGGCGTATAACCCTCCTTTTTTCATCTCTCTTCTAATCAGGTCTATAATGGGGAAAACTTCATTAGCGTTTGTAAAGTTACGATTGAACATAATCAACACCTCAGCTTCTATTTCAATATAAGAAAAAGCAAGGAACAGTTATCGTTTGATACGTAAACATTCCTTGCTTTTTTATTGAAATGGAGAAAGAAGGATACAAGGGAACTAAAGTTTTGAGCTATGTAGGCTGTGGTAAAGAATGCCAGGTAAGTTCCAAAAAGTTAACCATACCATTCTCATTGCCAACAAGCCTGTTTCCCTTAATCAGATAGTAGCCTGCTGTGTAGGTATTTTCGTCATAGACGTAGCAACCGTCCAGCAATTCAATATATGGATTGCCTTTGACTACTACGTTTTTTGTTCTAGCTTGGCGTTTCATATCAAAGAAAATTTTATTGGCAATCTCTTCCTTAAGCCCACGCATGGTAGCTCCATCCTTTTCCTCAATCCAAGGCATATGCATACCTGCTGTTCGAATACTTCCTTTCGTTGCCACCAATAAACCCTTATCAAAAAAATGCTCTACTGAACCTGCTGAACCCCAAATCATCAAGTGATTCCGAATACGAGAATAATCCGTAGAGGAGGTCATTTCTAGTAAGTTGTTACTATCGACAAAGTCCCATTTCGTTGAATCTATCATTTGCCATTGGGGAACATCCAGAAAGGAAAGACGTTTCACATGAAAGGTTCCATATCGATCACAGTAGACTCTATAGGGCATATCTTGTAGCAATGACTGAATGGCATCTGCCGCTCTGGTCCCTGCTTGGAAGGTGACAGACGCAACAAAAGGATTTTGCCATCCCCCCACTGTTTTCACGCTTTCTTGGGTAACTGCCTCTAATTCATTTGTCTTCCTGTTAAATTTCATAAAGGTGTTCTTTCCTTTATTGACATCAATGTAGACCGTATCCTCAATTTCATAATCGGGATATTTCGTATCTTCATAATGAATACGCCAATTGCTTAATCCAGCTGTAACTGCGATATCTTCAACAATACTAGATTTTAACCATGCAAATGCTCCTCCATCACCTGCATATGCTTCTTCTGGTGGATAGGACATCGGTTTGTAAAATACAAATTCTTCTAAGACATCGTATCGATCAACACAATGAAAGGTGATGGTTTTAGCCTCGGCGTCCTCTTCAATTTCTCCCTTAATCAGTCCTGTAAAAATGCGAACCACATCTTCCCCATAGCCAGCATAGATTCGGATAGGCGTCCCTTCACTAATAACATGGCGCATTTCTCCTTCCTCCCAATATGAATAGGGAGACGGAAGATTTTTATAGGTATCAGGAAAAATGGTATTTCGCTCAAATGTAGGAGAATATTGGCCTGTTGCGTTATTTAGCGTGATAGCAGCAGTAGTAGAGGAGGTATCTAGATGAGAGTTCACTTCCCATGACATGATGTCATTCTCTAATAGGAACGTATCCTCATATTGAAAACTCCCTACCTCATACCATTTTTCTTTGTACATATTCTCAATGTGGGTAGCAAACTGTTCAATAGCATAATTATCAAATGCATACTTCACATCTGTAAGGTGAAGTGCTCCTTTAGTAACAGCAAACAAAATACGGTTTGTCCCATATGGAACAGCCGTTCCACGTACTCCCGTATTTTCCCACTTTTCTTTATCATCGGGGAGTAGCTTCTTAACGTACACATCCATATCTGTTTCATTGTGACAAACGACAACATACTCCACAAAATCCTTTTTGTTGTCTATTTTATACGTTCCACCATTGGTGCCGATCCCTTCATCGGTAATCTCGATCTGATATACTTTTTTTCCATCGGAGATATATACCCTCCCTTGGGAATTTGTGTCAAGCTTGACCTTAAATTGCATAGTAAATGGGAAGCCTTTCACGCGTCCCACTCGCTCTAAACCTGCTTCCTTACCCTTGGTCGTGATGGTTTGATAATCACCATTATCTTTAACATCTGCTTGTTGATAGGTAAGCCAGTTCTTCGCGGAGCTCATCGTATCTTCGTAATCCCAAACCGTTTTCCTGTTAATAGATTCCACATCGAACTCACGTGCTTTTAAGAAAAGAATGCCGAAACGACCTGTAGAAGCTTTGGAAGGATTTGATAAAGAAAACTCGATTTTGTGTTTTCCTTTTGGAACGGGGATAGATGGTGGATATGCTATCCCATACTTGGCATTCATCCCCTTAATCGTAACTACTACGATCCCATCTACCTTGATCTGAACCACATCTTCTAATTCCATATTAGCCATGTACGCCCAGCCTAAACTACCAGCCTTAAACCAGTCGTGCTCAAAGGTGAATTTTTTAACCTGTCCAGCTGTATTCGTTTTCTTAAATCCAAGGAGATGACAGGATTTATTGTGAGAATCGTAATCGATATACTGCTCAGCACCCACTACCTCTGTATACTTAGTGGGATCTAATGCCGTCTTTTTCAGGGTAAAATCCTTATGATAAGAAATCTTTTCTGTTGTCCGATTAAATTGATAGGTAGAAATGGTGTGATTAATCTGTCCATCTGAATTGCGTACCCTACCATCTCCCCAGTTCTTTACCCGAACCAGAACTTGTTTTCTTCCAAATGCCCTGCACTTTTGATCGTTCTCCATTAAAATATCAATCTTGTTACCCTTGATCGCTCCACCAATGTCATCTGCAAGGTATTCTCCCCAGCTAACACCATCGACAATAACTTCTACTTTACTCTTAAGAGGTATGATAGAGGGATCAACAGCGATGATTTTATCATTTTTCCAGACACTAACATCCGTTCCCCCTTTTGTAATACCTGTACACCCCGTACATTTTGCATGATACGCAGTCGCTTCCATCGAATACTCAACAGATGAGCCTGCTGATTGCAAGGAATTTTGTGTTGTTGAATGAATGCGTACTGGTGCCTGAATCACCTTTTCCCCTCGTAAGAATGGCTCTGGATTTAGATCTTGATCATTATGTCGTACCTCAAAGTGGAGATGTGAACCGTCACCTCCCCCTCCTTTAATCACGAGTCCCGAATTCCAGCCAATCCCAATTGGTTGACCTGCATGAACCGTTTCCCCTTTTGTAACTAACAAATGGTTCGGTTTCATATGAGCATAACGAGTAGACCAACCGTTTCCGTGATCAATGTACACAGCGGCACCGTAACCATTTAACCATCCTGCTTGAACGACACGACCTCCCCATACCGCATGTATATAGTCTCCTTTTTCACAGTCCAAATCGATCCCTTTATGCCTTTTTCGGGAACACCTTGGATCGGAGTCATGCCAATCTGTAATCAGCATCCCATTTATATGAGTATTGTCATTCTTTTTACCTTTCATCGTTCTGCTTGACAAAATTGGCATTGACATACTTGTATTAATCAGTTCGGTCGGGGCGTTAATTGGTGTACCATCTGTTTCGCTAGTCAATTGGGTAATCCCATCGATGGACAGCATATTTCCTACAACTGAATCATACACGTACTGTACGGCATCATATTTTTGCCGAAATCCAGGCACGTATGACATCTTATCTAGCTCTATAATTACACGTGGTTGTGTACCATACGCACTTACCCGTCTCATAATAGATTCCAGTATTCTGGAGGAAGGATAGTTCACATCACTTACAAAAGCCATTTTGTATCACCTACCTAAACCTTTCTATTGCCCATTCAATGAAACGATTGAGAAAAACGATTGCTTCAGCACGAGTTATACATTCTTCGGGTTCAAAACGTTCATCCTCATATAATGGAAATGCATAGCATCCGTCCAAAAATCTTTCCTCTAAAATATCAATCACATCCGTCTCGTACCACTTACCAGAAAAGGTATCCCGATCGGTGATGTAACGAGTTGGAGATGGATTAGGCTTGTACTCCTTATCTGTAAATCGATTGTAAAAGCTTCTTCTCATCCGTTGTAGAAAAACCATAAATTCAAATCTTCTCAATTGGACTTTTGGAAAAAACCGATCATTATAACGTACACATCCTGACTCTACAATCACTGTGTCTGTCGTGGTTTTGAATTTCCCACCTACCTTGTAGTTATACGTCACTTTTGCTGGATAGCCATTATACCTGTATGGTAGATAAACTCGTCCTGCATGTATTACAAATACATCCCGATTAAATCCAATAGCTTCATTGATTTTCTGTTCAGGATTGTCTCCTGGTTGAATATCTACTAGCTTGCGTTTTAGCTTTACACCTAGTACAGTGCAAGCTTCCGGCTTTAAACGTAAGCTAAACGTATATTGAGATTTTTTCATTACATCCGCAGATGGCATGTGAACATCATTTTCTCCGCAGGTGCTAAAAGGGGTATATACACAGCCTACTTGTTTATATTTAGGCTTTCCAAAAGCAATGCAGACGACCTCAATTCCCCCTGACATCGGATTCGACATCGTGATTTTTCCATTTTCCACCTTCTCTGGCTGAACCTCAATTCCATGTACGATCACAAAAATAGGGTTATCATCATGCACCTTATAATCAGGCACGAGAAATTCCTCTTGCCCATCCACGGTAACAAAGCGCTTGACCATGCGCTCATAGCCCTTTTCGAAAGCATCATAATACATTCCATCGATAAAGCTTTGTGTACCTTCACCGTCGAGATGAAGACGAGTAGCTTCCAATAAGTCTCGATAAAACCAATCTAGTGGATCAATATCAATCCAACGCCGCACCATTAATACCCCCTTAGAATCCGATCAATATGACGGTATGTCCTCATCAAAAAGGTGATTCCTTCTGCTCGTGTACATACTTTGTCAGGTCGGAAATAAGAAACCGCTTCACCTTCATCTTCATAGTTAGCGATTAATCCTCTCTGTTGCATTTCGTCAACATATGTTTTTGCCCAATGCTTCTCCATATCAATAAATTGATTGATATATCGGTATTCGTGCTCTTGCTTACGGATAAGGGAAAGCCCAATTGTCACAATATACTTCGTTTCCATTTCAGCTGTGTTAATGTCTGGTTCCCCTGTAAGAATCCCGACATAAATCGTTCCTTTTTCATCATAGTAACGATGCTTAGCTCCACTAAACTGTAACCAGTCAGCAAATTCCTTTTTACTGTAAAACAATAAAGTAAGCGTCGTCGTATAATGAGAGGTTCCATGACTGATCAATCCAGCAGAAGACGACAGTGTCTGATTTACATGTGTTTTTAGACTAGGAGAAGGTGGTTTGTAATCATTGATAAGCTTTGCTTTTACCTCGGTAAAACGTATGCCATTATCATAAAAGAGACGCTTTTTATATATGTAATCCTCTGAATGAAAGCTGTTTTGTTGGGTCACGTTACTACCTCCTTGTTAGAGCTTTTAGACTTGGATTAGGGTTAGAATTCAGGAAAGTTTTACTCGTTCCATACGAAAAGAAATACCCTACCTCAATATAAGGTAGGGCGTCATTTTCATAACGAAATATTACGAATAACTTGAACGATAAGCAGCAGTCCCCATCAGCATTTGATCTCGAATGCTACCTACTCGTCCAGAGAATAATCCACGGCCGATTCCATTACCAATCGCTGTTAATTGTGCCTCAGTAGTATTGTTGGATACATTAGGCAATGCGATATTTACCGTTACATCACCTGAACCAACTGTAAAGGACTGGTGCGTATTTCCTCGAGTCAAATATTCATAACGACTCATGGCTGTTACACCGTCTGGCAAATTAAAGGTGCCTACAGGCGATTTCACTTCATCAAGAATACCTAGCTGAGCCTGTAGTGATTGTTTCGTCAAATCCCGAATTTCTTGCATATACTTCTTTTGTTCTTCCGGACTCTTTCCAACCATATCCTTCTTGTATTGCCCAATTAGCTTATTTATGTCCTGAACTTCTTGTTTAGCAGAAGCAATACGTAGCGCTCTCATTCCAGAGGAATCATCTGATGCACCTCCCCGTCTTAGCTTTTCAGCCAGATAAGTATTTTCACGATCTCCTGCTTTCTCTTCTAAATCAATACGCTCAATTCCAATTTTTGATAATGATAGGTCCTTATAGCGAAGTTGCTCACTAGAAATGCTATTTTGCACGTCACGAATAGCAGAGGCTATCTCGTCCTTTTGATCACCCTTTGCCTCGATCGCCTTTAATTCGGCAAGTCTTACTCTCAAGTCGCTAATTTTTGAATTTGTAATTTTTTGTAATGCACCAATATAAGCCTTCGACTGTCTGTCCATGTTAATGGCAACCATCAATTCTTTGGCTTGAGCCACTTGCTCTGCCTGTTGTAGCCCTTTTTGTACAGAAAAAAACTTCGTTTGAAATTGTCTCTGCTGTTCAGCTTTTCTGTCTATACGTATCTGCTTTTGGCCTTCTTCTTCTGTACTTTTTCGGTCATCTACTAATTGTTTATAACGCTTTTCTTCTTCCTTGTATTCTGCAGAATTTTTATCCTGAATGCTTTGCAAGTGCTTCTTAGATTCCTCAATATACCTATCAATAATTTCTAATTCCCGTTGTAATACCTCTTCTAATCTTTTTATCTGTCCCTCCTTCATATCAATGAAAGCTTTGCTATCGGTAGCCACGCCATTCAATTCGGCCTGTAAGCTCTCTTCCTCGTTTTTTTTCTGAGCTTCTGTAAAGCCTTCTCTAAGTCTAGTCTTAGCTTCATCTGCCGTAATGTTGGATAAGAGCCCATTTTTGTACTTTTCATCGTAGCTTTTTTTTGCATCTTCTTGGAGCAAAGCTTTTTCTTTATTTTCAAGCTGCGTCCGTTCATATTGTTTTATAAAAGCTTGTTTTTTCTTTTCCTGAATTTCCTTTTTCCTTCCACTCTCTTCAGACCAAGCATTCACGGCTTCCTCTTGGGAAATATCATTATCTCTTAGATAGTTGGCAAGATCTTCATTATTTTTGAGGTTCGCTCCCCGTTTGTTGTACATTTCGCGGACTCCATCCATCATTTCTTTCGCATGTCCTACTCCTAGATGTGTATCTTCTCCCCCAAAGAATCGACTAACACCGTTCATAAAGCTTCCATACATGAGATAAAGAGTATTACCAATGTTAGGCAAACTCCAAATCCCATTATCTCCAGCCACTCTTAATGTGTTCGCCACACCTACCATGTCTTGCTCTTGTTTTTCAGCACTCATTAATTGACGCTGATCTTCTGTGGTCGTCATGTTCATGGCTACTGTCTTGGCAGCTTGTGCTAAAGCCAGCATGGCTACAAGCTGAGCACCCATCTTGAAAATGTTAGCTGTTAAACCACCGATGGCCCCCCCTGCTCCCCTAGCTAGATCGGAGGTTTCACTTAGGAAGTTCTTAAACTTGTCACCCATTTTGTTTCGATTAGCTTGTTCATTCATACTACGCATCGCATGGGATAGTTCTAAATAAGTGGCAGACGAGTTGCGCGTAACTGCTGAACTTTGCCTTAACGAATTCTGATAACTATCTAAAGCTTGATTTAGACTCGTAATGCTATTAATCGCTGGAGAACCATTCCTGCGCAATTCCTGAAGATGTTTCTCAAAACCGTCAAATTCAGTTTGACTCATTGCACCCATGCGTGAAGCGGCACTTTTAAATCCTGTATTTGAACTCATTTTTTGCACATAGGTAGTACGATCCGTTGTATTTGTTAGCAAGGTATTCAAGAACGTAGGCTGAATAAGCTTATTAGAATCAGGATTCGTTTTCAATCGATTGGCATAAGTCCGATTCCGATTAAATCTTTCTTGATACGAAACCTTTCCTTTTTCTTTCCAGTTTTTTGATTCCTCCATCATTGTAAAAAAAGTTGGAAAGTCATTTACCTTTTGTCCTGAGTTGGCTACATATTTTTTAAAATGCTCGTGCTGGGCTTTACTCATTGAATTAAATTCTTGCATTCGTTTTAAAAAGGTTTCATTCCCTTGTAAATCTGTTGCTTGCTGGCGCAATTTACTATTATTTCCCTTTAAATCATTACCAATAATACTCCTTAATACAGGATCTGACGCCATTCCTTTCATACGATTGGCATAAGCAGTGCGCTCTCTTTGCTTTTCCCAGTTCTCAGGAATTCCTGATTTTTGCCATCCCCACTTGATGCCTTTCATTAGTGTAAGACCAAGCAATGCGTTAGATAGAACATCTGCTAGACTAGCAAAAATATGAATATTCTTTGAAACCCCATCCGCCATATTCATGAGCATATAAGAAACCTTATTGATAGATGGAGTCAACTCGGTAACTAATGCATCCAAGGCTACTTCTAAACTTGAATTAACCCGATTCATATTAACAGAAGGATTTTGCAAGGACTGTTGAAGCATTCCTTCAAATTTAGACTGTTCAAAGCCTTGCATCTTACTAATAAACTCTGCATGTGTTTTAGCTAAAAGGGCTTCCTGACTGGCGCCACCTTTTCCACCTTCTTTTGTACCAAAAAAAGAATCGATAAGCTTATCTCGCTCAGCATTATTACGTAAGGAAGAGAGTATATCCGCAAAATCCTTATACATGGGCTCTGCACTTCTTTTTTTCGTTCCACCAGTTGCTGGATCCATCTCTTCTGTTTTGACGCCCAACTCTTTCGCTTTATCCCTTCCTTTGTCACTTTCAAAGCGCTTCAGGATTTTTTCGTAGGTTCCGAGATTTGTATTTGTTTGAATCGACGCAGCAGAGAGCCCTACGAGCATATCTGCGTCTGTTTTCGATCTTAAAGTATTACCTGATTTATTGATCATCTGCAAAATTTGTTCACTGTTTGCCGCTCCCATTTGGGTTACGGCAGCAATGGAACGAACGATCTTATCATCCATTTCTTGCATGGATATCCCGAGCTTATCTTTAGTCGACAACAAACCGCTAGCTACTGCTTTCGTATCAGAAGAAGGATCTATTGTCTTGATTTGCGCAACCTGTTGCACTAGCTTTTTGATTTCGGCTGGTTCATTAAGTGTTTTACCGCCAATGGAGGCTACTTCAAAAAGCTGCTTAAAGGGCAGACCATAAAAAGCAGATTGTTCACGAACAAAGCCTTTAATACCTTCAATAGCACTCGATACTTTTCCCTGATCAACCGGGCTTTGAGAATTTGTGGGATCGACTCGATAATCTTTGAGTAAAGAGAGACTGCGGTATAGCTTGATCTCTTCCTGTTGAATATGATTAAAAATATCGATAGCTTGGTAGAGAAGTGAGGAAGGGTCTTTAGCTCCACTTATCGCTAAGTTATTACGAATAGAAGTAATAGCAGCATTTTGAGCACTGATAGCCGTCACTACACTAGCAGCGGTCCCCTTCTCATCTGATGCTGGAGAAACGCTAGCTTTCTTACCTGATGCTGTTATACCCGATCCTATTACACCATTATCTGATGAACGTAACTTGACAGAAGAAGAGAGGAAGGGTGGCAAAGAGCGATTATAGCTCTGTATGCGTCCAGCGCTTGACCCAAATTCTTGCAGTAAATGCTCCACTTGGAGATCGAATTGTTCCCTGATCTTTTTGATCAGCTTTTTGTTGATTAAATTGATTTGACTAATTAGGTGTTTTTTTAACCTAGGGCTCGATTTAATATCTAGCGTTTCAATGCTTTCTACTAACTCTTGCAATTCAAGCTGAATGCCTCGTTTTAATTTTCCTTGAACCTCGTTTGAGACTCTTTGCATCAGCGATTGTATTTCTGGCATCCTCTGAGTGATTGTCCCAGTCCTCTGTCCAATACCCTTGATAATGGGCATGGAGTTACCTCCTTGATTCAGCTGTTGGTCTAGTTTTCTTCCGCTGTCTCTGTTTACTTCTTTGTGAAAGGAACGTATTGAATTATGTGCGGTACTTATCCGAGTCACCAATTTTCCAAATCGTGAGTCAAGTTTCTCTAACTCCTTCCCATACAGAATGGAGCTTTGGATGGAACTGCGTAACTCAGATGCAAAGGTAGCTCTCATCTCATTATTCATCGTCTCACCTGCCTTATAAAATAAAACTCCTGCCCCTCCATTCAGGAGCAGAGCAGGAGTATGTATTAACCCAAAACGTTGGCAAGCCATTCCATATCTGTTTCATCTGCTACTTTATAGCCATCCATGTAAGTCCCAGTCCCATCTGGTCTAGTCTCGATCTGTCCTTGTGACTGATCCTTGGAGGATAAACCTCCTCCAAACAGGCTTCCAAAGGACATGGTTGAAACTTTCACAGTGAATTCGATATGTTCATTGCATTGCTCTAAATAAAAACCCAACTGAGGCAATGTCAGCTGCCAAACCTGATATTTATCCAGATGACAATAATGGGCCAGCTTGAAAAAAATATCAGCCCAATTGATAGGAGCTCGTTTCTTATACTCCTCATCTTCTTCCTCAGTGGTTACATTGACTTTTTTAATCCATTTAATCCAATCATTGCATCGATGATCCTCTTGGCAGTCTCTAGGTCTACATAATCAGCCAAGTACTCCGTATCCACGTGTTTATAATAGGGTTTAAACGCCATTAAGAGTACCTTTAATAATTCCTCATAACGATCATCGTCTAGCTCTGACTCTGGAATTAAATTGGCAATAATGATTCCTGAATCAATTGTATTTAACAATTTCATCAGCTTTCTGGCATCCCTAATACCAAGAGGAGGTATAGAATACGTCTTACCATCTCGCAACCTAACCTTTTCGTCCTCCTCAAAAAAAACCTTTTCACGTATGGACGCCTCTTCTTCACTTAGTACCTTGGATGACTCTTCCTCAGGTATTGGATTTCCTTGTTGCTCTTGGACTTGACTTGCGACCTCTTGTTGAATTGTTTGTTCCGTTGTCATTTCATTATTTTTTGGAATCGCAAAATTTCGATCACTCAAAACGGTGACACCCCCACTTGTAATTTCCCCCATTTGATGTAAGACATAGGTAAGCTAAATGGCGGGGGTAACCAGATAGCTACCTATGCTGTCATTCTAAGTACCTATGAGCGATTTCGAACATGATTATGGAAAGAACCCCTCCTAGAGGGGTCCCTTTCTAGCAAAGATTTTTAGCATTAGCACTTTGGGCTTCGTATCGTTTGATTGTTCCGAGTTTTCCGTCCACACGATCAGGATCAATAACAGTCAAGGTTACGCTATGTGTAGAAGCCTGTTGACGTTGTGCATCCACCGTAAAGTTTGATTTCACGCGGCACAAGTATAGTTCTGTTTGATATCCCTGGATAGAACCGTCTTTTTGTTCAAATTGACCATCATGAATGACATGAACAGTAAGAGGCATATCCTTCGTGCTAATATCCAACACATCTACTACTTCGTTACGTTTGTAGTTTACGTAAATATCTACATCCTTTAAGGAAGAATGGAAAGATAACGTGCCGCCATTTACTGTGTACTGATTTTCTTTTGGAGTAGCACTTGTCGTTTTCTTTAATAGTTTGTTTCCTTTCAATGTACGAACAGAAATTTGTGGATCTTTATGCAGGGCAGCTCCAAAAACAAGATCAACTTCGAATTTACCAGCTGTCTCTTTTACCGTATTCTTCTCTTCTAATACCCAAACAAAACCATCCTCATCATAAGAAACTCCACTCAATGCAACTGGATACACGATCACCACGGTTTTACCTGCAAGAGAGTCATCAAAAGTGATTGTTTTACCTGCAAGTGTTACATTCGATGTTAAGTCAGTTCCGTTAATAGTGCTCTCATACGCTTTATGAGCGGGACTCGATACGGAGGATTCAGAAAGTGTACCCTGATAAGGTGCGGAAGAAGGAACCTGTACGGTCTCCGTCACCATTTTATATGTGGCGCCACTTACACCTTCTCGTAATTTAGAACCTAGGGCCAAACGGACAAGGTTCAGGTCAAATTTTGCATCCTCGGCAGTGATATCGATAGTCTTTTTCCGTAAAAGGGTATCCAGAGCAACGCTGGAATCCCCACCTTCAATATCTTGCATGTCAAGTTGAATATCTAAGCGCATGTTGTTCAACGTACCAATTGTGATTAATTCATCGCAATTGGGTATTTTTGCCATAAATTTACCTGCACCCTTAATTAACATTTTCTTATTCTTCGTTGTACTCATGTATAAAACCCTCCTCTAATCTTCTCAAAACAATGGTTGTAGTAATTTCGTGTTCCTTACACGCTTTTTCAATAAAGTAACTCCTGAAAACATCTGACTTCATCAGTTCCTATCCAAATCATGAAAATCATAGTTCTCTGACGAGTAACACGTAACATATGCGTATAGATACGAACACATTGATACCACTAAACCCCATCATCTTTTTCATGGTTCGTATCACAATATAAGTTAAAGTAGTCCACCGTTTAACTAACCTGCGTATTGAAACAGAGCTTTTTTCTGTTTGGCTTTTCTAACCTATCTACTAATAACCTTGTTAACGAAACTCCACCAAACGATCTGTGCTATAACGGAGAACTCCTAAAGAAGTCCTCTTCTTTTCATGCAAGGTCGACATCCCTCAATAACCGTTTTAGGAATATACATTTGTTTATTAGATGACTCAACTTCATGAGGAAATACAAGATTTCCATGAACATTCATTACTTTTCCTGTTCTCTCCCCCAAACAATGCAAGCATGTTTGGGGTTGCCCTGAAAATCCTTCTGTTAGATAATTTTGTTTTGCCTTTTCCGTTACATAGCGAAAACCACACTGTACACATCTCATTAATTCTTGCATTTGTTATCCACCCAATTCTACTAACAATCTTCTAATCCTAATTTCTTTTCGTCATATCTACTTACGGGAGTTCATCAAATCTGACATTCTCCTATACTCGTTTTGGCTGTTGCCACGGCTCTTACAAAACGAGAATGCAAAGTTTCGCAACCTTTCATGAAGATAGGACCACTACTATAAAAGTAAGGAACAAAACGTAATAAATAAAAAGGTTACAAAGCAAGTTCTTGGATAGCAATATAAAGCTCCTCTTTGCTTTTTACGATTACAAATACTGGCGGCTCATGTTCAATAAAACTAACAAATTCTATAGTGTATTCCTCTTCTTGTTGACTATTTTCGTATATATCTATCACCACAATACCTTTTTTGAATCGGAAAGCCAGTCCCATGAAATAGGTATCTCGTCCGAAGCTGGACGTAATTTGTGTAAACAGGTTGTCTAACAATATGCTCATCTCCCTATTCTCAAAGATGGTTTCCAACTCAATATAAGTGAATAGCAAGCATTGTTAACAATCTGTGTTCAAATAAATAGACTGCCTATCCCAATTGGTACATTCACAACAGACAGTATGATCAGGAAATACTAAACCCTCTCTTTCCAAATTAAAAGAGAGGGGAATTCTTTATATAAAAGATTTCATTAGCAAGTAAATTTATTCAATGAAACACAAACTCAGTCATCGTCTATTCAATATGACTGCTACTTCTTTTCTATAGAGAGGATTCATTCTATGAAAAAAAAGAAACATCTAAGTCTGAAACAATTAACATATTATCGAATTGAAAAAACCGGAATTAAAAAACCTGTCTCACGGATAAGAATGGTCAAAGGAAAGCCTGTTGAGCAGACGTATGATCAAGAAGTTTTACAACGGGTCTATTACACCTATCAAGATTTTCAGTCTCTTCGTCTGGAAAAACTAGGGGTAAATCTACCAATTGATAACAAAGGATTTACTACGATTAGTAATTATTTTTTGGACTTCTGGGGTGCTGTGATGGGAGCAACAGCTACTTCTCTTTATATTCATCTTACAAGATATTGCTATGGAGACAAGGATTTCTGCTTTCCTGATTTACCTACCATCGCCTTAAAAATGCAGATTACAACCACGACATTAAATAAATATATGGACATTCTTGAACAACACGGCTTTATATTTAGATTTTGGTTACAAAATCCTGAGGAAAATAATAATGATTGTGGAATTATCTATAAAGTAAGACGTACAATTCCCATTCTAAGTAGAGAGTTAGTTGAAAACTTACCCAAGCCCTTTCAAACCATGCACGATCAATACATTGAACAAATCATGGAGGTTACTCATATTGAGCTTGCTGAAAGTTATGATTACACAAATGATTTCGAGAAATTACGTGAAAAAGGCAAGCTTGGTAGGCTCCCCATTAACCTCTCACCTGCTGAACGTATCTTGTATGCTAAAAAGAAGATTACAACTATTATGGATCAAAGGAGTATAGCAGATAAAAAACTATGGATTAGCGTCCTGACTTATATCCAGCAACGGCTAACTATTAACTCCTTTAAAACCTGGTATGCCGACACATTCTGTATCACAAGAGAAGAGGAGCTGATCATCTACGCCAAGAACACTTTTCATCGAGATTGGTTATCCAGTCGTTATCGGGAATTAATTATGGAGGCTCTCCACAACGCGTCCCATTTCTTTGAAAAAATAACTTTTGTGGCATGTATAGATGAAAATGAGTAATGATTCTCCTGATACTTTTGTTTTTTTCAACAAACAAAATTTTATGGGTAGCCCATTAAATTCCTATGGGCATCATCCAACTCATTAAAAAAGACTAATAAAATTTTTATGGGTAGGTTATCCACAGATTTTTGGCCCATCAAAAAATGATCTGGTAGGGGCAGATAGAAAAGAGATCGGCATCTGCCCATAAAAAAGGTATGGACATTAATAAAACAAAGTCTTTAACTTTTCCTTATTATGTAATATAAAGAGGAATTGTATTTTTTGATGTAGACATATTAGGGATCTTAAATGGGGGGAAAATGTGACAATGGCGTATTCATATGAGTGATCTAGTGGAATTACCAATTTTTATTCACTACCACAGAAAGATTTTTCCTTGAAGTATCAGGGTATTCCCTCCAAAAAGTTTACATAATTTCAAAAAAGTAGCCGGGCTGTTTTCCTACACACCCGGCTTTTATTCCTAATTTTTTACTTATCAAAATCAAGGGGGGTTCTAACCGAAATAGTACTTACGCTTCGATCTGGAGAATTATTGTCTATCTTTATGAAAATTTGATATTTTCCTACATTATAATACATATCATAACCGCCATAGGCTTCATTATCATAAGCATTAGTTGGTTCGCCTAAGCCTTTTCTAATATCATTTTCTGTAAGCTTGACATCGTAATAGGCTGGTTCGACAGTTATTCGGTTCAATTTGGTAGTTGGCTTGACCTGATTTAATTCTTCTCCGCAAGAATCATGGTCATAATAGAAATCGGCTGTGGTCTTGGGATGATCATAACTATACGTCCAGCATTCATCATTTGAAATGCTTTTAGGCTTTCCGTAGGTTTTCTCTATCTCTTTGTAAGCGGTGCCTAATGAAGTCGTAATACCTTTCAGTTTACCTTTCTCAGCCTGTTCTTTTATAGCGAGGAGTAGCTTGTGTTTTTTCGGATCGAGAGGTTGTGTGAGCTTATCTGTGGATTTTATCCGAAGTTTTTTCTGTAGTATTTTCTGGAGATTCATCTGTGGTTGATTCTCTTGTTGTCTCTGAAGCAAGCGTCTTCTCATTTTTTATTTTGCTTGCGCTTTCTTTTTCTGGCTTCATCCCTTCCGTCGTGTTTTTTCCTTTTTCAACTTCTGTAACTGGGATGGTAGCTTCCTTGCCTGCTTGTTTGGGTGTACTACAGCCTATTACTACTAGTGAGACGGCAAAGAATACTACAAATACATTTATTGCTTTCATAATGTGCCCCCTTCTTACAAGAGAAATCTGTATCTTTTTGGATGATGTAAAATTACACTTCCTTCTCAATTGTAAGATATTGGTCATTCCACTTTCAATGAAAGTTTGATGATAACTCAATGGAGGACTCTGGTCTTATAAAGAAAAAAAGACCTGGCGCGAGGCCAAGTCTCTTTTGTCTATATAGACGATCAATTAACGAAGTAATTGAAGTACGCCTTGAGGTTGTTGGTTAGCTTGTGCAAGCATTGCTTGAGCTGCTTGAGTAAGAATGTTGTTTTTAGTGAAGTCCATCATTTCTTTCGCCATATCAACGTCACGGATACGGGATTCTGCAGCTGTTAGGTTCTCTGCAGTTGCTCCCAAGTTGTTGATTGTGTGCTCTAGACGGTTTTGGTTTGCACCTAGTTTAGAGCGCTCTTCAGATACTTTGTTAAGAGCGTTGTTGATGGTTGTGATCGCTTTGTCTGCTGCTTTTTGGGTGGAGATGTTAACACCTTTTGTGTCATCAACCTGAGCTGGGTTCGTTGCATCTGCTTTTGCTGATGTATACGATTGTCCAAAAGCAGCGGCTGCAACGATAGCAGTACCAGCAGTAGCGTCATCCGTAACTTCTAATCCAGTTTTCTTTAACGCTTCTAATACATCTGCCTTTGTAGCTGTAACTGCACCTGCAGCATCCTGTGCTAAAGTTAATTTGACTGTTCCATCTTTATCAACGGATGCAGTAGTTTCAGTAACCGCAACCGCTGCTTTAGCAGTAACATCAATGACAATGTCTGTTTCACCATCACGATTCGTAACCTTAACACCAAGTACAGCTTGCGTTGTTTCATTTTTTAGTCCGTTCACACCAAGCTCTGAGTTGCTCATGTCGTTGATGCTCAATTTGATGCTTTGTCCTTGGTTAGCACCGATATGGAATGTTTTGTCTTCGAAAGAACCATCCAATACTTTTTGGTTGTTGAACTCTGTGTCTGTAGAAATACGTTTGATTTCTTTGGACAACTCATCAACCTCTGCTTGTAGCTTTTGACGGTCAACGCCTTCATTAGTGTCAGAAGAAGCTTGAACTGCTAGTTCACGCATACGTTGTAGAATGCTGTGTGTTTCAGTCAATGCACCCTCAGCTGTTTGGATCAAAGAAATACCATCTTGAGCATTTTTAGAAGCCATTTCTAGACCGCGGATTTGTCCACGCATTTTTTCGGAGATTGCTAGACCAGCTGCGTCATCACCTGCACGGTTGATGCGAAGACCAGAAGATAATTTCTCCAGGTTTTTACCAGATGCGCCAGTGTTTACACCTAGTTGACGGTGTGTGTTTAATGCTGATACGTTGTGATTGATTCTCATGATTCTTACCTCCGTGTTTTTTTACTTCTTGAACCATCCATTTGTTCAAGATTATGTTGTGTTGCTTCATTTTGAAATAATGTTGTTTCAAAATGGCAACTTCGTCAGTCAACCCAAATGTTGCTAGTAGTAACTCTACCATTAGCATCCGTGGTTTAGGTGGCTACTATTATTATCGGAAACTCCGTATAAAAGTTTACAGTTTATAAAAAAGTTTTTTAAAACTTTATGTACAGTCGATTGTAGATATTTATTTGGTAGGAAGTAAATGTAAGCTTTATTATGAAACCTCGGGAATCATTCTGAGACTTAAAAAATCTTGTACAGAATATCCTTGCTTGTAAATTAATATTTCTTATACATTTATCTATTTTAAAGCTACAAATTTTTTATAAAAAGAAAAGACCTAGCTGATGAGCCAGGTCTTTTCTTTGAGTTATTATCGTTAATTAACGAAGTAATTGAAGTACGCCTTGAGGTTGTTGGTTAGCTTGTGCAAGCATTGCTTGTGCTGCTTGAGTCAAGATGTTGTTCTTCGTGAAGTCCATCATTTCTTTCGCCATATCAACGTCGCGGATACGGGATTCTGCTGCTGTCAAGTTCTCTGCAGTTGCTCCCAAGTTGTTGATGGTGTGCTCTAGACGGTTTTGGTTTGCACCTAGTTTAGAGCGCTCTTCGGATACTTTGTTAAGAGCGTTGTTGATTGTTGTGATTGCTTTGTCTGCTGCTTTTTGAGTGGAGATGTTAACACCAGTTGTATCATCAATTTGAGCTGGGTTAGTTGGATCTGCTTTTGTTGATGTATAGGTTTTTCCAAGAGTAGCTGCTGGAATTGTACCAGCTGCTGTACCGTCATCTTTAACTTCTAATCCAGCTTTCTTTAAAGCTTCTAGTACATCTGCTTTCGTAGCTGTAACTGTACCATCATCTTTTTGTGCTAAAGTTAATATAACTTTTCCATCTTTATCAATAGAAGCAGTAGTTTCGTTGATATCAACACCTGCGTCAGCTTGAACTTCAATTACAATGTCTGATTCACCATCTCGGTTAGTAACGGTAACACCAAGATCAGCATGTGTTGTATCATTTTTAAGACCGCTTACACCAAGTTCTTTGTTACTCATGTCGTTAATACTTAGTTTAATGTTTTGTCCTTGGTTAGCACCGATATGGAACGTTTTATCATCAAAAGATCCATCCAATACTTTTTGGTTGTTGAATTCTGTATCTGTAGAAATACGTTTGATTTCTTTCGACAGTTCATCAACCTCTGCTTGTAGCTTTTGACGGTCAACACCTTCGTTTGTGTCAGAAGATGCTTGAACGGCTAGTTCACGCATACGTTGTAGAATGCTGTGTGTTTCAGTTAATGCACCTTCAGCTGTTTGGATCAAAGAGATACCATCTTGTGCATTTTTAGTAGCCATTTCCAAACCGCGGATTTGTCCACGCATTTTTTCAGAGATTGCTAGACCAGCTGCGTCATCACCTGCACGGTTGATGCGAAGACCAGAAGACAATTTCTCCAAGTTCTTACCAGATGCGCCAGTGTTTACACCTAGTTGACGGTGTGTGTTTAGTGCTGATACGTTGTGATTGATTCTCATGATTCTTTACCTCCATGTTTTGGTTTTTTTGTTTTTAGCCATCCTCTGCTCAGGTTAATATATAATAATCACTCTTCTCGAAGTAGCACATTGTTCAGAGAATTAAGCATTTGAAAAGGCTTTCATCTTCTAGTGCACTTCTTCCCCATACTTACTTCTTCAAGATAGAATGTTATTACTGGAAAAAGTTTCGTTCTTTTAGCTCTTTTTTGTAGCCAGCTAAGTTTATTGTAGTTCAAAATTTACTTAACTATTATTACTATCGGAATTAGTAATAAAGTTTTTAACAGTTTATAAAAAAATTTTTATATAAACTTATATTTTTTTTAAAATACAAGGATGTAACTACTAAAAAATGTTATTTAATTGCTACATAACGGTCTATCTAAACGTTTTTAACAAAATTTACATTTTTCTACTTCCACAACTCAATCCACTCCTCATCCTCGGGAATCATGACCTGATCCAGTAATTTTTCTTCTTCTAATCGACTTCGTAAATCTGCTCGTGTCACCTGTTACGTATATTGTTACAAATGTTGATTTGGTAATCCATTATGGTAGAATACTTCCCTACTTCTTTACCCATTCTCTCCACAAAAAATCCCGTTGCACGATTAAAAAGTGAACGGGATCTCATCATTTGCTATAAAGGATTTTTATTTAAAAGATACACAGCTGACTACACAAAGCAAATGTCTATATCTTTTTACATGCTGTTCGGGGTTCGTTATTATCTTCTTACCTTATCCATTAACTAAGTTTAATCACACAGCTTCCTAACACCTTATCCCCAAAAACCAGCTCCAAGTGGTCACCATTGGAAATCGCACCCACTCCTGCCGGTGTGCCTGTGAATAGGACATCTCCTTTTCCTAGACCAAAATGCTCCCCTGTAAAATCAACCAGAGCCTGAATGTCAAAGATCATATCTGTGATATTGCCACGTTGCACTTCCTGGCCATTTATCAACAGGCCGAAATCAACCTTTTCTAGCTCGGTAATACTACTAATTGGTTCACTCGCAGTAAGGATAGCTGAGTTGCGGAAGCCTTTAGCCAATAGCCAAGGAAGCTTTTTTTCTTTCAATTGGTCCTGTAAATCTCGCATTGTAAAATCAATACCTAGTGAAACGCGATCGATTAATTCGTCAGCTTTCATTCCCTTTTTATAAGCTTGATTTATATGTACGACAAGCTCCACTTCATAGTGAATAGCCCCCTGATCACTTGGCAATTGGATATCTTGACCATCTGCAATCACCTGAGCATGAGTTGGTTTCATAAAAAGAAATGGAGATGTTGGCACCTGATTACCTAGTTCTGCCGCATGTAAACGATAATTACGACCTACACAAAAGATGTTTTGCACTTGTTCCATGTCTTCTACCTCTTTTCTGCTAGTTAAGGAATGCGTCAGCAACGACTACTCATTGATTGACTTCCTTGCTTTATAGATGATGTCATTACTCTCTTATTGTAACACTGATCATAAAAATTTGGTCACACTTCTGAAATTTTCGGAAGCCACTACTGCACTCTGGATTGAGATTGGGTAAGACAGTGGCGGTACTCCTAATTAACTTTTGCCCCGTATGACGGAAGCGTAGTTGATTTGATTTCTATCTGTTATAGTGTAATTATTTGGGATTTAATTTGAGTTTTTAAGTTTGCTTTTAGATTTATTGTGATGATTTGTAATGCTTGTTGACTATTTTGTTAACAATTCGTCAAAAAAACCCCCTTTTTATATTCATTTACGTCCCTTGAAAAAAGAAAAAGTCGTTTCCTAAATTTAAGGAGACGAATTTCTTCATCAAGTTATATATCTACCTTCCGAAGTGCGCCATTCTCCTGTGTTTTTAGACGTTCCCCGAACAAGACCATTAGCGATACTTTTAACGCATGAGAACTTCCCTTCACGTGACAGATAGCGCATATTTTATAGGTTTTCCCATCAATCAAAAGGTTGTTTTCAAAATCAGATTCTGATTCAACGACACTGAGAAGTTCCATTCCCTCGTAATCATTCGCCCAAAATTTCTAGCTGTCATAAAGTCGTAACTTCCACATCTCAATTCCTCCCCATTTACAAATTGTGTGTTATGTTCTATTGCTTGTAACAGCGATGCTTTCACATGTACGTTTCCGACATTCACCCATTTTTGTTTTCAGGATAATCAATTCTATAGCTGCCCTCATACCATAACTATCATGGTTAGGAAGGGGGATGGATTTATGGATCCTATTGAATACCATCGGGGGAGAATGCACCATCATTTAAGGCATGCCGATCACTTTCGCTCTTTAAGTATGGCACATCGGCATCACCCAATGAGGCATCACGAGTTTGCCCACAGAGAACATTTCCATCGCATGAGAGCTCATCACCATAGAATGATGATGCATCACCATAGGAGGATGATGCATTCACATCAACATTAATTTCACCAACATCCACCACCTTTACAAAACAAGTCCAATAACTTAGGTTTATTCAACCGTACTCTCCTTTTTGTCCCAGCTCCTCGCGCTACAATGGCGTCAAAGAGTGTGATATCATGCAAAAATTGTTTTATTATCTAGTGCCGTGTTGCCGATCTGCTGGTTTGATTAGAAAGTTCCGACGACACGGCATCCCTTTTGAAGTTGAAGCTATCCGAAACAGCGATAAGTGTACGATTTGCGCTCCCTGATCTACCAGTGAGGCAGTATCATGTCGTGTATATCATTTTAATTCTTCTATAATATACAGTTTGATTAACCTGTTTGTTTTCAAAAAAAATCGTTTCCTCATTTCTTAGGAGACGATTTTCTTCATTTTATATCAGCTCTGTATTTTTTCTAACTTTGCACATAGCTCATGTTGCCACTCTGTGTTATTTGTTAAGCTAGCATCTAAAGATAGGTTTTTGAGTTTTGCAATCTCCAAAGCTCTGCCATGCGTTGGTGTGCGATCCACATCTGCACCAGCTCCTTAATCTTAATGGTACAGTGTATTCCCATTGGCTCTAAATACTCCCTGTACACATTTTATCTTGTGAACAGTATTCTTATTCAAATACCCATATACCCTTGTACTCACACCTAGCTAATCGTAACAGGAATAGGAGATTACGTCTTAAGAACAGATAGGAAACATTGTCACTACCCCAATTATTTAACATTAAGTCACCTTATATTTATGACCATCTTTCAAACTTAACTCTAATGCTTCCCTTAAATCCTCAACTCTTGTTGCTTTTTCATTTACAAGCACTAAAGAAACGGTAGCTTTTCCTTGGCCTGGTTGCGGGTTTTTATACTGAATTTCAACTTTATATTGATGTTCATCCTTAAGATACTTAGAATCTAAATGGAAATTTTGAGATGTTTTAATGCTATCATCCGTTCTCTTAACCTCACTAATATCCTGAATTTGGTTTATAATGTCATTTTTTATTTCCTTTCTTAGAGTAGCATTTGTGTTCCCCAAATTACCTTTACCATCATCAATAACCGCCACTATTAATCATCCTTTCAATTATTATTTCCCATGGCTACGGTGTAAGACTTAAACTTAGCCTTGTCCTAATAACAATATACCGTACACATTTACAAAATAATACCTTTTTTCAAATAATTACATATTTATTTTCCCCGGGCGGATTCTCTAACGCCTCTACTCTCTTTTGTCTCTTTCCACCAGCTAATTGTTTTCGTTTCCATACTATAGCACCTCATCTAGAATGCTATTTATTTAACAAGGTAGACTCATGATCTTCATACTGCTTTTATCAACCTCCTGCATAGAAATGAGAATTTAGGTGCAAATTATAGTAAATATTAGCAAATACTTAGCTATGTGTTTCCAGTATTGCTGGGGTTTTATATCATCCTCTACCACTTTTTTAAGAGAAGGAAGCCTATTTAATGAGACAAATCATATATAAATTTTTCATGGGGATGTTGATTGTTGTTTTAACAGGCTGTACTGACAGGATTGAACTAGAAGATGCCACCTTGATTGTTACATTAGGGCTTGATTTAGATGAGCATAATAATCTAGTCGTATTTGAGAAAAGCCCTATCTTTAGTCGAGAGGTAAAAAAAAACACGGAACATCATGATGTGCAATCTTCTACTGTTGAACAATCTTATACAAATTTGGATTCAGTCGTTGCTGGGTCAACACGCACTGGCAAAACACAACTCCTTTTAATTAGCAAACGTTTGTTGCAACGTAAAGAGATACTTCCCTATTTGGATGCTTTATACCGAGATCCTAAAAATTCAACAAACCTAAGAATAATCGCTATTGATGGCCCAGTTAGTGAAGTGGTTAATTTTGAGCTAAAGAATAAGCCACGTCTTTCCATTTATCTATCAAAACTTATTGATTCTTCTTCATTGCGACATATTACATCCAAAGTTACTCTGCGAAAATTCCACTACATGATGGTTGAGCCAGGCATTACCCCCTTTATCTCAGAAATAAAAAAAGAGAAGGAAGAATTGAGAGTTTTAGGTATTACACTTTTAAACGATAAAGGATATTATCGTACATCCCTCAACCTACAAGAAACAGAGCTGTTAGATTTATTAAGAAACAACCAAAAAGCATCGTATTCTTTTACTATTCCAGTGAAGATGTTAGGGCCCAACAAAAAAAACATCTCAATATTAGTTAAACCCCAAAAGCGAAATATAACTACAAATTATCAACATGGGTTACCGCAGTTTGATATTGAAATAAAAGTAGTAGGGAATATAACGGAACGTACATTCCAGATGAATCTAGAGAAGAAAGGGAATAAAAGGAAGCTTGAAGCAATGATTGAGAATGAAATTAACAAACTAATGGCAGCACTAATTAAAAAGCTACAGCGACATCAAGTAGATCCAATTGGTCTTGGTCTTTACGTCAGAGCTTATCACTATAACAAATGGAAGGCGATGAATAAGCCTTGGCCAGAAATCTTTGCAAAATCCTCCATTCGTTTTCAATCACAAGTTGAAATTAAAAATATAGGTGTAATTAAATAGGTTAACTATTAATTGACATAGGTAAGAAACATCTTTTTGTTTCACCCCGTTATGTCCTTTACGTACCTTGGTGTCAGCCCAAAAGTCACTTCTTACATTTTTTGGATGCCGTTATGTCTTCTACGTAACTTGAAGTTGGTTTGCAAAAGAAAAAGTCGTTTCCTAAATTTAAGGAGACGACTTTCTTTATTATAAATTACATATCAATCTTCACTACATCCTCTACAGGTATCCGCAAAAAAATCCCCATCATTCTTTAGCTTGATTTGTTTAAACGTTAAATTAAATTATTTATTAACCTCAACCTTTTTTCAATTTCATCTTGTTTTTTGTATACGAATCTACAGATCAAAAGAATAGCGGTAACGTTACTATTCCCATTGGTCTTGATTTTTCCACTTACGTATTTGTGAATCACTTACCCCAAGTTGTTCCGCAATGTCTTTCAAAAGCATGTTTCCGCCACTTTCGAGATACATTGTTTCGGCTTTTTCTCTATTTGGACTTCTTGCTCTAGCCATTTACATTATCACCACCACCTATTGAGTTTGTTTTGGAAAAAGAAATAAGCACCCTGATAGGTGCTGATCTAATTAATACTTAGAACTTCAGTTTGTGTCCTTAGTCATTTTTTTAAAAATAATCATTGTGACAAGAGATATATGATAAAAAAGTAGCGATCCAACTATATATATAATATAAGCTTTATAGTTAAATATTTTTTGTAGAATATCCCCCTTAGTTAATCCGAAGAAAACCCAAGCTATGGAAATACCCGCTAAAGAATATAATCCTAAATTTAAAAAATAAAGCTTATTTTTAGTCGATATTTCCATTCTATTAGTAATAAAATCGATTAAGATAGTGCAGGGAATTCCAATAAACAAAAATATCGGGATGGAGTACATTAGATAGATTATCATTAGAGTTATAAAAGGAAAATAATAAGTATTTGGCTGACGTGCTGTCATTGGAGTATATTCTGACACTGCAAGAACTAAGCAAAAAAGTATTGCGGTAACGACCCCAACAAAGATTCTGTGTAACATTGCCTTCCCCCCTTTATTACTAGCCTACTTATAGTTCACATACATTATTTTCACTAAGGTGAAAAAACCGGAAGCTTAAGGGCTCCCAGTCTTCCAGTTAAATTAGAGATATTAAAATAATGTTTTGGAGTGAGTTCGAATAAATAAAAGAAATCATAAAGAGCGTGTTGAAATAATTCTTCGTATGGACCATCATCAAAAGATATGTAGAACTCATGACTTGGTGCCCCATCATGCCAACCCTTAATTTTATAGTCACCGTCTTCTCTAAAAAGACTTGCAGTAAAAGCGTAATCAATTCCTGGCGGAGTAAACTTTAAAGATCCTTCTAAATATGGAATTCCAACTGAATGTTCAAGATCAAATTTGATATTATCCATATTTACAACCCTTTCATCTAAGCTAATTCCATTACTACCTGCATTTTTTGTTTTAAGTAATTTTTTATTAGAGTCATAAAAAGTTGAGCTATTCACTTTTTTGGATAGAGTTGTATCTTCATCTGTAAAATCCGATTCAATATTTATCTGAGTTCTAAAGCGAGAATGGGCAACTGCAAAATCTCTATTATCTCCACCAAAATATTCAACGTCCCTCTTGTTATCTACATCATTATTTGAAGAAATTCCTAACGGAGATACTTTTTCTTTCTCTACAATTTTAATAATTGAAACATAATTATAGAAGAGTTCTTCGCCTTTTAAAACCATTTCGGAATCATTAGCTTCTTCACTTTTCAAAAGATTATGTATTTTCTATTTTCTCTTTTCCTTTTCTTCTTTATCTAGTGGAATTTTACCAAGAAACTCATAGATAACTTTCACTTCTCCTCCGTCCAATTCATCACTAAATTCACTTGTCTGGACAGTATCAATTATTTTTCCGTTCTTCTTAATTTGATACTCCTCTACCTGTCCGTTATCATCCCAGTCAAATTTTATATTTTTTCCATCAGAAATCGTTGAAACAACAGTATCATTTATTTCGTTTCATTTGCAGATAGCGAAATTAGACCTGCACTTTTTATTTCTGATTCCAAAGTCTCAGTATTTAATTTTGTGCTTATAATCTCAGAATTGTCAGAATCAAGAGCTACTAACTTATACTTATAGCTTTTTCCTGATTTTAAATTATTATGTATAGGAGTTTTCTAAGCCACTGTATAACTCAGTGTCCCCCTGATAAACCTTATATTGAGCTGTATTGGGTATATCTCCCCATTTAAGGATAATTTGATCTTGATGAGGCTCAATAGTAATGTTTTTTAGTAAGTCTTGATGACTAACCTTTTCTGAAGCATATGCATTATCTGATCCAAAAATTGTAGATAAAGCGATTATGCCGGATAGTAACATCCTCTTCATTTCCATATACCGCCATTTTTATAATTATATTACAATTTTATAATAACATTATTATAATAATGTTACCATTTTTTTATAATATTAGATTCAAACAATATTATTCTCTAGCCATATAAGAACTCTTCAAAAAAATATTAGCTTTTTATATTGGTACTTCATCCATTTTTTTTATCTTTTGTTTACCAAAAGACATGAAGTATCCTTAGCTCATATGTCAATAGCAAAAGATTTATTTGTCTCTCTACTTATAGGTGGCTTTTGCATGATAAAAAGCCTATCCGAAAACGAATAAGCTTAACTTCAAAGTTTTTCACATACCTAAGGATATTTACCCTTTATCATGTTATACTTGTAAAAATTGGTATATATGGAGGGTGAACCACAGATGAAAGTAAGATCAGTTGGGTTATTTTCGCTTATTCTTTTAGGTCTTCTTAATTACTTTACAGCTTCTCCATCTATAGAAGAACCTACCGTTGGAACAGGTGCACCTCCAGAATATTTATCCATACAAGACTTAGATAATATTACGTTTAAGGACGACAACAACAAAACAAAGACCATAAAAATACCAATCAAATCTATATCAGAATTTAATAAGATTTACTCGGAGCTAGATAATGATGAACAAAAAAAATTAGAATTAAGTGCTACCTCTGAAGTTATTTTGTCAGAAGATAGTAATCAGGCATTTTTACTATTAAATTACTCTTGTGGTACTAAACTTTGTAAAACTCTTTTAATCAAAAAAGATAAAAATAAAAATGAAATTACTACACTTCCTCTACACAAGGAATCTGAGATATATGTAAAACATCAATTCTCACCTAACAAAAAAACACTAGGCTTACTATTTATTTCTGATATTCTTGAGGACAATAGCTACGAGTACACTGTCTATATTATAGATTTACCCTCTTTCAAAAAAACTAAGACTATCTCTCCCTTAAAACAAAGTCCTGACATGAGTAAGCTTTTACAAAACTAATACGGATTGGTGGCTTTTGATTGATTTCAGCAATTACTTGATCAAGATTTAAGGTCTGTTGTTGATTAGTGTTACATTTAGTTCCTGAGCAGAAACTTATAAAAATTGGTATATATGGAGGATGATTCCTATATGGAAGTAAGATCAGTTGGGTTATTTACGCTTATTCTTTTCGGTATTCTTCAATTCTTTGCAGCCTCTCCATCTATAGAAGAACCTACCGTTGGAACAGGTGCACCTCCAGAATATTTATCCATACAAGACTTAGATAATATTACGTTTAAGGACGACAGCAGCAAAACAAAGACCATAAAAATACCAATCAAATCTATACCAGAATTTAATAGGATATACTCAGAATTAGAAGACGATAACCTTAAAAAAATGGAGCTATTTGCTACCCGTGGAATCATCCTCTCAGAAGATAAGGATACAACCTACCTACTCCTCAGATATCAATGTGGTACTAAACTATGTAACGCAGTTCTAATAAAAAAAGAACACGAAAAAATTACAACAACCCCTGTTATTCCAGAATCTCAAATCTATGTAGAACATAAATTTTCACCAAATAAAAAGATATTAGCATTATCTTTTATTTCTGATCTCCGAAATGACTATCAGGAATATACTGTGTACCTCATAGATACTTCTACGCTAAAAAAACGTAAGACCATCCCCTCGATACAACAAACTCCTGATTTAAACAAAATCTTACGTGAAAACTCATAAAATTTTAGAGGGGCATGTATGGCCCCTCTTTTTAATTAGAAATATGAGTAATAGGACAATGAACCATAACCAAAATCGGAAATATCATATCCCTTTCCTAGATAATTACCATAACCATCTTTAATTAAGCCACGACGTAATTTTTGATTAGCGCTCTCTGAAATATAGTCTAAAATGACACTTAAACGATCTTGGTCTGGTAAACGTTCTCGATCATGAGACTTACGATATTCGTCTTCTAGTTCTCTTATTTTAACGAATATAGATCGCTCATCTACAAACCTGTAGGTCTGTACCATATGATCGAACATAAAAGCTAGACCTTGAGTTGTAACGATACCGAACCTTTTGCAATAATCTTCTGCACGATCAACATACTGCATACCTGCATCCTCTTGATACTTTTGGTTATTTCTACTTCTACCCATTTCCTGAAAAGGAATTTTCCAATCTTGTAATACTCCACCGCCTCGCAAAGAGATACTCGTTCCCCACCTAACCTGGTCTTCTTTTCTATATTCAAAAACTACCTTCTTTAGTATGGCTGCCTTTTCTTTACCAAAAATAGATGTGAACTCTGATTCATGATATTTAATATAATCTTTTAGGACAGGTTGTAGAGTTTCTTGGCCAAAGTTAAACTGAAGAATCCCGAAAGACAATCCTTGTCTATCAAAATTACCAGTCACAGTAGAAAAGCCATCGTGTCCTTCAAAAAAACCAGTGTGTACCAAAAGGTCTCTGACTAATGAACTTGGAATTGCCATTACTTCACGCCCTTTATCATATTTTGGTAGCAAAAAACCATACAAGGAGTGAGTTAGTCATGACCTCACCAAGGAAGCTCCCTGTGTGCTGAGCATAAAAAGGTTATCCGTTTTATCGGGCAACCCATTTATTAGTAGTTTGATGTTAAGCATGTACCCCACTTGATTCGGCAGGGGACTCCGCCGTGATCCACTCTTTTAGCCGCTACGGTCACGGTTGCCTAGGAGGGGGGTATGCTGCGAGACTCTATTCTACTGCCTCACAACCAGGAGTGGAGTATTCGTGATGAGTGTCACGGGACAGAGGGCAAGTAGCATTTGCCTTACTTGCAAAATACTCCTCTGTCCGGTGTATCCCATTTATATAGGGCGGTCTACAAACTCCGAGAGGGGCCACGCTTGTCCAACCGCTTTGGTTAAACAAATCTATTAATTCCCCGCTACAACCGTCGCAGACTAGCGCGTCCAGACTCAGAATGCCCCCTTCGAGTACGTCGTTGATAAGGTATAGGCGCTTCTCCCAAGGACACGTGTTCGTGTTCTTAATACAAGATATACCGATTTCGCCTTTTAAAAAAGTCCAGCATTCTATCCCTATTTTTATCCATGTTTTTGTCCTACTTTTTGTCGGGTTTTTGTCGGGAAAATAAAAACAGCACTCAAATGATACCGAGTGCCGTAGCAATTTGAGAGATTGCCTCTCCCTTTTTGATGTAGTATTGATCCTTTGTTAGCCCTAAATCTAAGTAAACATTTATATCATTTACTCTTGTTGGACTGAGGTATTTTTCATTAATGATTTTCCGTTCTATTTCATCTAGCGAATACTGTAAGGCTCGTTCTATTTGTTGTGCCTTCAAGTTGTTTGCCATCTCGGTTGGATTAAGACGCGGAAACAGTTGCACAATCCCGTTTTCAGCTTGCTCTTGCTTATTTTGTACAGCAACCCGTAAAGCTTTGTATTTTTTTAGCTCTTTAGCAACAACTCTTCTAACTGCTTTCTCATCTACAGGTGGAAACATAGCTAGTTGCTCGTGCATTGTGTTCATCAATCATTCCCCCTCACCATCTGCTCATGGTATACTTTAGTTGACGAGACTAAATCCATGGCTCCCTGATGAGGGGGCTTTTTTGTTTATATGTCTATCATTTTTATAATCGCTCTTATTCTGTAGTGCCTTTTTTCATATATCCGTTCCCAGAATGATAAAAATAGGGCAAGTATCTAACACTTGTCCATGCCTGTATTAATAAAATGGCAGTATCTCTTGACAGAAAGCAGGGATAATTGTGGATAAAAGAAAAGGAAAAATCAAAAAAGCAGAGAGTACGAAAAAAAAGAAAAGTAGAACAACGACAGTACAAACACATGTACATGAGTTCTTAGGTAGTACACAACTTGCAGAAGAAGGTGATGATAGACATAACCACCGTTTTGCAGGAGTAACTAGCGAAGTCATACCTTTTGGTGACAGCCACGTACATGCAATACTTTCAAATACCGATTTTTTAAATCATCATCATGAAGTCGGTATAGTAACTGGTCCTGCTATACCTGTCGGAAACGGAAAACATATACATTTTGTTAAAGGGTCTACTACCTTAGATGATGGGCATGTACATCAATTTGAGTTTGCTACTTTAATTCAAAAACCCCTCATATAAAAGATATACGAAATCTCGTTTGATTTTTAATGCTCCCGCACACGGAAGCATTGTATAGATGCCTCCTAACGGGGGCTTCTTTCATGTTATTCCCACCACATACGACGTAATATCCACGCCTTTTTGTTGTAACCACGAAAAACCACAACGGTCGGTAAATGGTTTATTTCTTCATGATGAAACATAAGGCCTTGATTAAAGGAAATTGTAAGATTAGCCAATAATCGCATAAATAGACGTATTTCCATGAGGGTTCGTCCAATCGTTTTCAGCTATTTTCGATTATATATAAAGTATGAAACAAAGAGGGGGTGAAGTAATGTCTTGTAGCTGTCGTCGCTGTCGTCGTCGCCGTCGTGATCGTGATCGTGATCGTGATCGCGATTGCGGTTGCTTCCGTAGACGCCGTCGTGACCGTGACCGTGACCGTGATCGTGATCGCGATTGCGGTTGCTTCCGTAGACGCCGTCGTTGTTGCTAGGATTAACCCGATACCGTCCGAATTTAGCTTTTGGACGGTATCATTTTTTCCTCTCTTTCGCGTCAATCTCTCTACTCATTGGCTTCCTCCTTTTTTTCCCGCATCCTACTACTTTACATATCCAATCCGTATTCTTTTTAATTTCTGCATCCATCATTTCTCTTATCCTGTCTAAAGCAGATAAGACTTCATGTTGTTTCATTGTGCTTACCCTTTCTTACAAACGTGTGTTGTGTAAATTAACCTAGCAAAGAAGTAATTACACAATTTACCCATTTTTTTATATAATCGAAATGTCTCGCAAACTTAAAAAGCAGGTGATTTCCTTGATTAACATGGGCGAAGTTGGTCAGAGTTTTTTTTGCGTTACTGCCCATTTTCTTAAATATTTTCTTTAGTATCTGGGCCTATCGCGATTCAAGAAGTAGAGGTAATAGTAAGGAATTCTCACTCATTGCATTGATAGCTATATTGGCTTTTCCTATCATTGGTTTGGTAATTTATTTAGTAATTCGAAAAGATTAGTTTTTTTTATTTTGATTTTCTAGGTCTAAGTGACTTTTGCATATTCCTATAATAACTTCTATGCGCCCCCC
The DNA here is from genome assembly GCF_002706795.1 of Brevibacillus laterosporus DSM 25. Lineage (NCBI taxonomy): Bacteria > Bacillati > Bacillota > Bacilli > Caryophanales > Paenibacillaceae > Brevibacillus > Brevibacillus laterosporus. Next base: position 4,485,475 of record NZ_CP017705.1, on the reverse strand, counting down.
AATCAGCAGATAAAGAAGCTACTAATAAATTTGAACCCATATTTCAACCCAAAGCATCTGGCACCATAGAATAAGACACCAGATTAAATTCCGGTGTCTTTTATCCTTTTATGTTCATCATTCCTATACCTGTTACACTCAAATCTAAATCACTGTTATATAGCTAAAATCATTGTTATATCAACGTTTTAAGATGCCTGTTCCTTTTTTAGTAAGCAAATCAACACTCTACACATGCCCCGTATGAGCGAGTAAACGCTACCGCCTGTACAAAATCGAGGCGAACACCTTGAACATTAAACGATTTCCAATCAATTCCTTCCAGCTTGGCCCCACGTAAATCTGCCCCTTTTAAAGTAGTGTTACCAAAGCTTGCGTAAGATAAATCAGCGTTTGTTAGGTCTGCCTTCTCCAGACGGGCGAATGCCAAATCTGCCTCTACTAATTTGATATCTTGCAGCTTTTGTTTGGACCAATTCGCATACCGTAGATTTGTATAAGACCAATCGCCACCTTGAATGGTAATACCATCCCACACCACGTTGGCAAAATCAGAACCTACCATTTTGCATTCTTCAAACCTACTTGAAAATAAATTTGCCCCAAAGAAACGGCAATTGGTAAAAGCAGAACGCACATGTATAGAGGCATTAAAGCTGGCACCAGAAAAATCACAGTCAATAAACTGGCACCCCGTAGTCATCACCTCATGTAACTGTGTACCAATAAATAAGCATTTGGTAAAAACAGAATTACGGATTTCTGTTTCACGTAAATCCAGATGATTATAGTTAATTTCTTCATAATTTCCATTCTCAAAAGACGGCATATCACATTCACTTCCTACCTATTCGGCTATTTCCATAGTGTATCAAAAGGGAAAGACTTACTCAACGAACGAGCCAACTATTATAAAAAAACAAGAAATGGATTGCTAGTAGCTTGCTCCCGTATTCGAGCTACTTTATACCGTTATAAATAAATAAGAAGCATGAAAAAGATCCAAGATACCTAAATATAGGACGTCTTGGATCTCACAAGCTTTACACCTGATGTTCTGCTACAATATATTTCACATACTCTTCTGCACTCTTTTGGACAGCATGCTCATCCGCTTGATATACCCCATGGAAAAGATAAGCGGGCAAAAATGTCGTACCAATTAAATTACTTGTTGCTTGGAAAGGCTTCAATAATTCGCTCATGGAGTACTGATTCAGGCCACCAGCACGATATTTTTCCTCCACACTTCCTGTTGTTATCGCAAGGATTAATTCTTTATTGTGTAATTTGTTCCCATTTGTACCGTACGCCCATCCATGGGTCAGAACTACATCTTGCCACTTTTTAAGTAACGAAGGCGAGCTATACCAGTAGAACGGAAACTGCAAAACAATTCGGTCGTGCTGCTCACATAATTTTTGTTCTGCTTCCACATGAATTTGTTCGTCAGGATATTCTTTATAAAGCTCATGTACCGTAATCGCTACATGTTTCTTTGCTTCCTCTATCCATGCGCGATTAACAACTGACTCCTCGATAGTAGGATGAGCAGCGATAACTAACACCTTCATGAGATTACCTCCAAATTACCGTAGTAATGCTTACCTAGTTACGTGCTTTCATACCAACCTACTTTTTGTTCAGTCCTTGCTTCTCTACAAATTCCTTCATATACATACGAGCGGGTTTGGACAGCATATTGGCCATCTGCGCTGTCCATGTATCTGAGCGTTCGCCTTGTGTACGTTCTTGATAGTAGCTAGAGATCGTCTCGTTATACTTCTGCAATTGCTGTTGGTAGCTGTGTGCATCCTGATTATATTTCCCCTGATGGTACACATGTGCAAGTGGCAAACGTGGCTTCTGACTCGATTCGTGTAACGGATAGCCTACTGTCATTGCAAAGAGTGGCATGACGTGAGTAGGGATGTGTAAAAGCTCTGTGACAGCCTGCAATTGATTGCGCAAACCACCAATATAGCAAATGCCAAGCCCCATAGATTCTGCTGCAAGGGCCGCATTCTGTGCTGCAAGTGTCGCATCGATCACTGCTACCATAAATTTTTCTGTGCTTTCAATGGCTGGAGTAAGCTCTTTTCCTTCCATCTCTGCAATCACTTGATGACGGTGTAAATCAGCACAAAAAACAAACAGGTGACCATTGGTTTCTACATACGGTTGATTACCACATAGCTCAGCCAACTGACGTTTTGTCTCTTTATCTGTAATTCCGATGATTGAATAAGCTTGTATGTAACTGGAGGTTGAGGCCGCTTGTGCACATTTGACAATCGTAGTAATTTGTTCTTCTGATAACGGACGGTCCTCATACTGTCGAATAGAACGATGGTTCAGCATGGTTTCAATGATGTTATTCATAGATATCTCCTCCCATTTCCTGCTACTGGAAAACAAGGAACCAAGTAAATCTGTTCCCCTCTCTATTAAATATCCAAATGAGAGAAGAAGCAAACGCTTTGGGAAAAGAAAGTGTAACAAGAAAAATCAGTCTTTTCTTTTACCTGTTAATCCTTATATGGGTCAAACTCGTCTGAGCCTGCCATACATACCCCTACAGGCTTTAACACATGTAAAACATCTAGTGTGTCGGTGTGAGCTTGCAGGACATCTTGTAGCTTTTTATATACAAAGGGGCTTTCATCTGGGCCTGCACCACGAAGCTCTACACCGAAATCTTGCACGGCTTTTTGCATTTGCTCTTCAGTAATCTTTCCTCCACTACGCTTACGAGTTTTCCAATTAAGACGACCTGCCGCTTCTGTTCGACTCATTATTCTACCTGCTCCATGCACCGTACTGTAAAAAGCATCTTTGTTTTCTTGGGAATCCTTTCCTTGAACAATTACAGAAATATCCCCCATACTACCGCCGATAAATCCAAGCTGACCAGGTGCAGAAGGAGTTGCCCCTTTACGTACGACAACATACTCTTTCTCGTCATGTATTTCCTTCCACGCAAAATTATGATGATTGTGCACCTCAAACGTACTAGAGGCTCCTAAAATTTTTAATACTTGATCAATCACATAGTCGCGCCCTGCATAAGCATACTTACCGGCTAAGCTCATAGCTCGCAGATACATATCACCAATTTCTGTATGCAAATCTAGCAAGGTCGGAGCTTGATCCATGCTTTCTCCTGGTGCCTTATCGGAAAAACCACGACCGTGAGCCAAATTGAGGAATCCACTCGCTGTCTTATGACCAAAACCACGACTGCCAAAGTGATTTGCAATCCAAACAGCGTCCGTAGCCTCTTCCACAAAAATGTCCACAAAATGGTTACCGCTTCCTACCGTCCCTAATTGATTGCGCGCCAATGAATAGAGAGACTGGTATTCTTTTTTGCCAATTTGCTTATACACGTGCCAATTATCATCGTCAAATAGCTTATGATCTACCCTCTCATTATTCACGCGTCCCATTCCAAAGGAGATTCGTTTGGCAATTTTGTTCATAATAGCAGGCATTTTTTGTTTGATATCCTGATACAGTAAATTAGTACGGACCGCCTTATTTCCACATGCTATATCATAACCTACTCCAGATGGAGAGATTTGCCCATCGTAGACGACAACTCCCCCAACCGGTTGAGAGTACCCTTTGTGATGATCAGCCATCAATAGCACCTGCACAACATTTCCATGCTGGGCACAGGTTACAGCTTGCGAGACAGCATTGTCTAGCGGAGTTCCCCAGACACGTACGTTTTGAATGGTTTGGTACATATTTCACTCTCCTAGTTGCTTATTATTTTCTAAATCCTTCGATTTCACCTTTTGCCAGTGGTCTTATGACCTGATTGTAACAAATCTTCCTCAATTTTTGCATCTTTCACCCAATTAGATTGTATATTTTTCCTCTTATGTTAAAATAGTTCCAACTATCTGATAGTAATAGCTACTTAGATGAGTTGATTTGTAATGATAAGCGAATAAACGATGATCAAGAGAGGAACAGGTAGAATGAATACTGTACAAATCTTTCCGAAACTTGAAACAACGAGACTTATTCTTCGTCAGTTGCAACCCTCTGATGCACCTGCCATATTTCATTATTTCTCAAAGGATGAAGTAATGAAATATTATGACTTAGAAACGTTCACAGAACTAGAACAAGCAGAAAACATCATTTCTTTATTTAACGAACGCTTTTTGGAAAAGCAAGGGATTCGTTGGGGTATTACACACAAAGCCGACGATGTAGTGATTGGAACCTGCGGATATCATAATGTGAACAAAGAGCATTCAAAGGCAGAAATTGGATACGAGCTATCTCCTGAGTATTGGCAGCAGGGAATCATGTCTGAAGCAATTCAAGCGATTGTTGCTTTTGGTTTTTCTCAATGGAATTTGAATCGAATTGAAGCTTTTATTGACCCAGAGAACGAGGGATCAAGAAAACTTTTAACCAAAACGGGGCTCCGAGAAGAAGGTTTCCTGAAGGAATATTTTTTCGAAAAAGGCTGTTTTGTTGACGCTGTTATTTTTGCTATTTTGCGAAGCGAGTTTGACAATAAAAGATAAAAAAAGAGAGACCTTTCTCCTTATAGATAAAGGTCTCCTCTTTTCAGACTACAGCTTTGGTGTTCTCTGCTTTTACTAAACAATTCCTATTGTTTATAACCTCATTAGTAAGTGAACTTATCCATTCTCGTAGGTTCACCTACTATTACAATCTGGGATCAAGCTCCTTCTCTTTTCTCTCCTCAAACAGCAAATTAGCTACCACTTGCTTGTAAGCCTCATTTTCGGGGGAAATTTCTGCGTTAGTAACATGTAGCATTTGTTGCCCCAGTTCAAATTCTGCAATCGATGTCTGCAATTTTTTACGTGTTTGTTTTTGATTAATCAGCTTCTGATAACGATACGGAAATTGATAATCGTAGCCATAAATCAGCGTCAGATAATCTGGATTACGAACCTTGATAAACGGTGCTATTCCAGCTTGTAATTTCTCCGGCTTAATCACAACACCCTCCATCCTCTGCTTGGTTGTAAGCTTCGTAAAGTAGTCTGTTGCCTTCTCTAGGTAGTGATCCTCCGTCAAATCAAGTAATAGATATTCATCAGAAGATACAAATCCAAATAACTGGGAAGTAGGCCAAGCGGGGATTTCTTCCGTACCATCCTGATAGATCAATTTCAGAATCGTAAAAGGCTTATAAGTTAATTCTCCCGATTCTCCGTACAGCTGCAACTGCTCATGATAGGTTTGCCAAGCTTTTTTCTGTTCTTCCAAAGCTATTTGTGTATCCTTGACGTGAGAAATCCATTTATAAGATTGATATGTGGCATCCCCATATAGCTTTGCTAATTCCTTTTTGCTCAAATGCTGGCGCTCTGTTTCAAATGCAGTAGAATCATACTTATCGATCAATTCTTTTAGAGCTTCTGCAAATCCGTTCTCTTGTAAGAAATCTAGCTCTAGCCCTACCGCTGTATCAATAACCTTATATTCCTTTTCAATTAACCCTTCACCAAGCGCTTTCCACGGCAATAGTTCTCCATCTAGGATTATGGTTGAGATATGTTTATCAAGCATATAAGGAGAAAATTTTTGATGAAGCTGCTCATACATTTTCGTTATGTCAACCTGCTTAATTTTATAGCCATTTCGAGACACAGCAAAGCATTTTTCAATATCCTCATGCAAATAAATATTACAGCGTGACCCCATATATTTAGGCTGTAAAACGACCTGCTCTACACCATGCTTGCGAAAATACGAAAGTCCCTTCTGTAACGATTCCAATTCATTCTGTTGAATGTCTTTATCCGCAGGTGCCATTGTACCCGAGATATAATTGATTTTATGCTCCAAAACATACTCGATTCTGCGTTTGTCCCACTCCTCCAGCGAATCAAGCTGTACGTCCGAATGGCTTGCTTGGAACAGATGTGGTAAAGCCTCTTTGAGAAGTAGTCTGTCATCCATTTTACTTTGCTTAAATATGGGCCTATTGCGATCCAACCAAACGGAGCTTAGAGCGTGTCCATGACCTGCACCACTATCTAGGCCAATCTTATTTTTCAGACGGTAGTAGCTCTGAGACGCTACGTGACCAAATACATGATAAGGATGGTTGCTAGCGCTCTCTGCTTGTAGGAAATCAAGCTGTTGTTCGATATCCCGATCACGATCTAAATAAAAATTACGTTGGCGTTTTTTCGCATAGGCATCTAGTTTGCCAATATATTTGTTTTTGCAAGGCGCATGAGTCAAGAAATAAGATGCGCTTTTGGACCCGATAAAGCGATAAAAATCCTTTGATTGCTCTACTAGCTGAAAGAACATCGAGCATAGCTGCTCATCATCGCTTAAATCAGCAGCCGAAGTGAAGTATTTTTCCAGTAAAGAAGGCTCAATTTCCTTTTGTTTAATATCTCCACGTAATAGTTTATAGACAAAATTTTCATGATTTCCTTTGACCAGGTAAAACCAGTTCCGATTTTCCCAAATAAACTCTACTATTTCACGCGTGTTCCCGCCCTTGTCTATCCAGTCCCCAAGTAGAACGATGCGCCAATGGCTGGTTTTATCCGTAGCGAAAATTTTATTTTCGTTTAAAGAAAAACCATTAGAGGCTAACAGTTCTTTCAAAGCATGAACCTGCTCATGCACGTCCCCAACTACTAGATATCGGTACTCCTGTGGCAAAAGATGGGTCAGGTATTCTTTATCGTTTCCAATCTGTACAACATACTTTGGATTTGCTTCTCCTGTGTTCGGATCAATGAAATCTTTTGTTCGGATACGGTGAATAGCACTCGCTTTCAATTTGGATAATGACCCTAATACTTCTTGACGTAAGCGTTTTACGTGATTTGCAATAACACTTCTATTGAGATCGGTTGTATTGTAATATTCTTGCACATTTTTATAGTCAAACAAAATAATCTCTACTTGATAATGTTGTTCACGAGCAATCGTGGCTACTTGTTCACGAAACTCTTCAGACAAGCCAATCGTGTCCACAATGACAAATTCCGCTTGAATAGGAAAGCTTGTGACAGCTTGTAGTTTAGAAAATAAAACATCAAAAGCTTGTTTACTACTCTCTAGCATTCTTTGATCATATTTATGATAAGGTGCCCCAAGAATTTCTTGTCGGATTTCGTCTGAAGAAATGTACTGGACATTTGCCCGATAATTTTTTGATTCATCCTGGCGTTGAAGCTGCGGTATTAGAATATGTTTCGCAAACGTCGTTTTTCCACATTCAGAAGGACCTACCAACAAAAAGATGGTGTGTAGCTTGGTTGTCATACATATGTTGGCATTGTTGCTAGTGTTCATCTTCATGTCTGTGTTCATATTCAAGCCCCTTCCTCTCCCTTACGCAAAATATGTACGCCTTGCGTGATAGAGATACCATCTACTAAGTCACCTATTTGGAAAAAGTGATATATGTATTCATCCCCTAACAAAGGTTCAATGAAGCTCTGGAACTCCTCTGTGCCCATTTCCCACTTATGATCATCGTGTCTATACTTATCCAAGGCATAAAACTGATTAAAGTCAGCATTGGGTGTGGTAATAATGCAGGTTTCAAACGCAATCTGAGTAAGCATCTGCTTGAGGAAAACCTCTGCTTCTTCTTTTGACATATGTTCAATCACTTCGGTACAAATGACATCAACAGGCTCATCTTCATATGTCATTAAAAAAGTGTCTAAAGATGGATAGGTTAACACATTTGCTAGTTCAGCCTGCTCTGCTTTTTTATCTATAATTGACAAAGCATGCTCCGAAATATCAATCGCGTAGTAGAATTGTGGCTCAATTTTTTTAGCAAATGGAATGGCATAGAACCCCTCTCCCGACCCAATATCAACAATTGCTCTTGTAAAGGACAGCTTGCCTTTGATCGCATCTCGACGTTGAATTGCAGTTCCACCATACTGTAGCTTCAATTGATGGCGGTTGGATTTCTCTAATTCTTTCCCATATTTTTGAAACAATTTGCGGTCGGTTACTACATTTCGTGCAAATAAATAACGAATAAAATATGGAGCATCAAGTTTATTAATATAATCAATATATTTCACGATAATACTATCTGTTACATCCATATACTCGTCGCTTAATAGGCTTAAAAATAAAAATAATAAGCTAGCAAACATCAACAGTTCATGTAGACTATAAGAAGTGCGAATCGTCAATTGATAGCTTTTGTGAACAAGTGGCTCTATTTCGATGCTGAACCCTTCAAAATACTGGTCAAAAAAGGATACATAGTGTGCCATATCGATATAAATCAACGAAACCTTGCATTCGTGTTGATAGCCTTCTCGATCTTTTTCATGACGATTTTTAACCACTGTACCAAAATATTCGTTAATTGCATTGAGTGGAAATACTGGACTATTGTAGCGGGATACATTTACATATCCATACGAGTTTTCTTTTGCTTTGCGATAGGATACCTCGTGATCTGCATCCTGAAAATAGATTGCATATGTGGTTGGGCTTGCATACCAGCCATAGCTTATGCCTTTTCGCATACTCCTGATCTGCATACCAGATGCTGGATTCTTTTTTAAAATGAAGGATAGGTCTGGGTTAGATGATGTAAGTTGTATAATGGCCATGTCTTAGTCTCCTTCCATAAGCTTCACCTCTATAATTGAAGAACCTCCGCAACCTCGCCTAGCGCCTTCTCTATCCGAGTTTCCTCAACATAAGAAACGTTGATTCGCCATAATAGCTCTTTTTCGGAAAATTTCATATAGTAACGATCCATGGTGTCTATGATAATTCCTCGTTTGAGCAGATTCGTTTTCACATTGGTTTCTGACATTCGCGCCCTTGTCTTGATATACGTGTGTACACCACCATTTAGCGGGGCTTCAACCACACCCTGATGTTGTTGCCATTTGCGAAAAACCTTATTTACTTGCTCCATTTTCCCTGTATAGGACAGACGAATTTTTTCCCGATGTCGATCAAACATGCCGCTTTTTACATAAATTTCTAGTGCGGCTTGGGACAGCATAGAGCTATCAATATCCATTAGTTTTTTATAAGCATAAAAGGCCTCCTGCAACGGTGCGGGAATAACCGCTACGCCCACTCGTAAACCGGGAAATAAGATTTTAGAATAGCTTTTGAGGTAGATAACATGGGAATGCGCATAAGTATGGATCGGGTCTGCCTTCGTGTCATGTTCGAGATCTGCAAGATAATCGTCCTCAATGATATACACATCATACTTTTGTGCCAAATAGGCGATTTGCTTTTTCTCCTTCTGCGAATATGACGTGCCTAATGGGTTATGAAAGCGTGGCATCGTATAGAAAAACTTGATTGATTCCTGCTGAAAAAGCCTCTCTAGTTCTTGAAAATCGATACCTGACGCAGTTCTTTTAATGGTGAGCGTAGGGATATGATGTAATTCTAATAATTGAATCAGCAAATGGTATGTAGGCTGTTCGACCAATACTTTTTGTTTGTGATTCGGAAAGCTCATCAGACCCAAAATGGCAAGCGCTTGTTGAACTCCAGAGGTGATACATAGGTGCTGAACGTCTGTAAAAACCTGATAGGACTGTAGTTGCTTTTGCAATAATCGCAACAAAGTGGGTAATCCTTGTGCCGTTCCATACCTAAAAAGATCGTCTTGATAGGTATCCACCGCTTTGTTAATACAATGCTGAAAATCAAGATAAGGAAACACGCTTGGATCAGGTGCAGCAGACGAAAAATCCACGAATGGTTTAGAGTCTGCTATTAAAGCGGGATCTTTTCGTCCAACCACATAATAGCCACTTTGCGGGATGGAATAAATAAGGTGTCTTCTTTTTAAATCGGCAAAACCTCGGATAATCGTACTCTTACTACATTGATAGGTCTCTGACAGCTGTCGAATAGAAGGTAGTCTTTGACCAGGCTTTATTTCTCCCCCAAGGATACGTTCTTCCAGGTCAGTTACAATCTCTATATATTTGCACAAAAGGGACACCTTCCTTACTAAACTGTACCGGTACAGTTGCGGTTTCTTTCCATTGTGACGATTTTTCTCCTTCGCTATAGTGTAGATATCGGCCGAGAATTATTTTCAGGAGATGATTGTCATGCAAACCAAGTCAGTATTCAGCGCCTATATAGCCGCTATCGTATACAGCATCATTATCGGCTTTTCATTTCTTTTTGTAAAATTGGCCTTGCAGATTTCTACACCGTTAGATGTAATTGCTCATCGCTTTACAATATCATTTGTCGTTATGTTAATTCCAGTAATATGCGGCTGGATACATGTTCGAATCAAATGGACTGATTTAAAAAGAATAATACCACTCGCCTTATTTTATCCAGCGATTTTCTTTGTTCTCCAGGTATTCGGATTGCAATACACCTCTTCTTCAGAGGCAGGCATTATCCAAGCAACTGTTCCCATTTTTACGTTACTGATCGCATCCCTTTTTTTAAAGGAGCGATCTAGCGGTTGGCAAAAAGCTTCCCTTTTTCTATCTGTTGCTGGGGTCATTTTTATCTTCGTAATGAAAGGAAGCTCCTCTGTTCACTTTTCCGGAATGGGAACCTTGCTAATCATGCTATCGTGCCTTTCGTTTTCGGCATACAGTGTACTAGCACGTTCTTTAACAAAAATTTTGGGGCCCTTAGAGCTAACTTTTATCATGATGTCATTGGGTTTTGTTTGTTTTAACGTACTTTCTCTGTCCCAGCACTTGAGCAATGGCACAATTTCAGCTTTTTTTACACCTTGGGCTGATATGCGGTTTTTATTGGCTACACTATATCTCAGTATCCTGTCTTCTGTCGGCACTGCCTTTTTATCCAATTACGTACTATCTAAAATCGAAGCTACCAAGATGAGCGTATTTAACAATCTTTCAACACTTATCTCTATGCTAGCTGGGGTCATTTTTCTACACGAGGAGCTTGGGTATTACCACTATGTAGGAGCAGTCATGATTGTAGCCGGTGTTATTGGTACTTCCTTTTTAGGACAAAAAAGACAACAAACACAAAGCATTCCAAAATCCTAAAAATGAAATATGTGATAGAGCAATCGATATGTACCAGCCTTGAATCTCTCCAAGACTTCAAGGCTTTTTTATTTGAATTAGCTATTTATTTTTATATCATTTCCGAAGATTACTTACACAAAAGCTGACTAACACTTTTTTCTCTGGAGTTGCAAAAGTATACGATTCAAATATTGTTTTTTTTGTTAAAATGAGAATTGGGAGTACCTACCTACAAACTTCCTCTATCAAATCATCTAAGGAGTGTCAAAATGGGAGCCTATCTCGTACCAATTCAAACTGCATTATTTATTTTTCTCTTTGTAGCCTTCATCTTGACTGTTCCTTATATGATCTTTAGCTATAGACGTTATGGCTACATCAATAAGTATCGCGTCATTTTCCTGTCATCCTTTTTATTTTATGCACTATGTGCCTATTTTCTGGTGATTCTTCCTTTACCGAACATCATCGATACTTGTTCGATTCAATCACCGGGAACGGTTTATTACAATTTACGGCCATTTTCCTTTGTACAAGACTTTCTCAAGGAAACCAACCTCGTATGGTCCAAACCAGCTACCTATTTGTCAGCTTTACGAGAACGTGCCTTCTTGCAAGCAGCCTTTAACTTTCTATTATTGTTGCCATTAGGTGTCTATGTACGTTATTTCTTTAAAAAAGGTTGGAAATTTGCATTAGGTGTAGGCTTTATAACATCACTCTTTTTTGAATTAACGCAGCTAACTGCCCTCTATGGCTTTTATACTTGTCCATATCGTCTATTTGATATTGACGATTTGATGCTTAATACCACTGGTGCCGTAACTGGATTTTTCCTTGCACCATTCTTACTAATCATGTTCCCACCTAAAGACCAATTAGATCAAGGGATTAATTTGGACGAAAAACCTGTTGGCTACATACATCGTTTGCTTGCCTTTTTGATTGATTCCCTGATCGTAGAACAGCTAACATCACTGTTTACAGCCTTGTTTATAAAGGATACATCTTCTACGAACTGGAGCAATTCGACATTTCAGTATCCATTGATTACATTTACTTGCTTCATCGCTTACTTTATTGGAATAACCTATCTATGCAAAGGACAAACCATTGGACTATGGCTATTGCGTCTACGTCTTGTATCTACCGCGCGAGAGAAGTTACCAATAAAAGATATCGCAAAACGAAACGTTACCCTGTATATCGGGAACATCGCGATTACTTCCGTGGGCTATTTTATACTCAATGGATTGCCAACTAGCTTATCTTATTATCCACTACTCTACATTATGACTTTTGGCGTGGTCTTCTTGTACCAGTCCTTGTTGGTACTTCATTTCTTGCTGATCATACTACGAAAAAAGCGACAATTTTACTATGAAACAATCAGTCAAACAAGGATAGTTCGTAAAATAAAAAGACACAAAACAACGGATTAAAAATATAGCTAGCCCACATCCAAAAGCTTGGAGTTTCATTCTCCAAGCTAGAGTAAAGAAATCAAATTACTGATGGAGGAACCACCCAAAGCATTTATAAACAACTTCACTTTAATGGAAAAATAGTTAACAAAAGGAGAAAGCAGACGGAGCATTATTGCCGTCTGCTTTATTATGCAGTATGGTAAAGGATGAGGTGATTGTATGCTAGAACAAACAAAACTTGCCATCCTAGCAGATATACACGGAAATGCATGGGCATTGGACGCCGTTCTGACTGATTTGGACCAACGTCAAGTAGATGCTATTGTTAATTTAGGTGATACATTGCTAGGACCTCTAGACCCACAGCGTACCTACGATTTATTACAAAATCGTGATATGATCCATATTTCTGGAAATCAGGATCGAATATTATGGGAATCACTTGAAGATCATACGTTATCAACCCATGCACCTTCTATATTAAAAGAAATCACTCCTAAGCAAATTAGCTGGTTACAGAGTCTTCCTGCAACGAATATTTGGCGTGATTCCATCTTATTATGTCATGGCACTCCCTTTTCAGATGAGACCTATTTAGTAGAGGAAATAAGAAAAGACGGTAGCGTGGGCACCAGGTCGTCTGAAGAATTAGAAAGTTCACTCGCTTCCATTCATTATTCTGTCCTCCTATGTGGTCATAGCCATATTCCACGTACCGTAATGCTACCAAGTGGAAAACTAATCGTAAACCCAGGAAGTGTAGGGTTACCTGCATATACCGATGAATCACCTGTCCCACATGCGATGGAATCATGTTCTCCTCACGCCAAATACGCTATCCTGACCCATCAAGCAAGAGGCTGGTCCGTCGAGCATATTGAAGTACCATATGATTGGGACCGTGCAGCCAGAGCAGCTAGCCAGCATGGACGTGATGATTGGGCTAAATGGCTTAAAACTGGCAGAGTGTAATACTCTTAGATACAAAAATGCCCGCTATCTCACTTGACAGCGGGCATTCTATAAGCACTCCTTACATCTGTGCGTCCATCATGTTACGTAGGTGTAAGATCATGTTTTCTTCCATAAACTCTACGTCGTCATACGTAATATATTCGCCTTGTTTCACGATTTTTTTAAGACGGATATGAGGGCCAATTAAGCCGATCGGTAATGCACCCATCCGCTGTTTATCTGTAGTTGTTACGATCCGACCAAACGCAGTGAATCCCCCAATACTATCCAATGCATCACCAGGCATCAAATCTTTTTTAGCTACTGCCACCGTTTCAGCTACGGAACCATAATAAGGGATAATTGTTGGCTCTTGATCTAAATAAGCTTTGGCTACAGAAAGCGGGGTTTCTAAACTACATAGATGATACGGGCGATATAATACATAATGGGGACCATTACCCATTTTTAGATATTTCATCTCATGGTGTACTTCTTCTTTATCAGAGGTAATGATGGCAAACACACCTGGAGCGATTCCATCAACATACTCGACAATCTTATGTTGATGCAAAATTCCTCCATGTTCTTGTAAGCGGAAGATATCTGGTAGCTCTCTCACACCTGATTTTACCCCATGCATGCCTGGGATATCTGGAATAAATCCAGTTGCATTTGCTACACATGTCATCTCTACCATCGTCTTTGTCCCGTCCTGGAAAGAAGCAATCATCTTCGGACTGGAGCCTTTTTGAAATGCTTCTTCACGTGCCGTATCTGGGTTTGCAAAGTAGTTCACTTTATTGTTTTTTCCTTTTCCTAGCGCAACAATCTCAAATCCCAATGCATCTGCAAAATCATGTAATTCCATAATACATCCAGGCTCGTCTCCTGCTGTACCTGTGTAGACCAGCCCTGCCGCTCTAGCCACTTTTGAAAGGAGCGGTCCAACAGTCACGTCTGCCTCTGCATTTAACATCACGACGTGTTTGCGGTTCATAATACCATCCCATGCAATTTTAGCACCGATATTAGGAACACCTGTAGCATCAACTACCACATCTACTTCCTGAAGACTGGTAATAAGTGAGGCATCCTTCGTTACCACTACACTCCCTTGACTGATCGCCTGATCTGCTCTGTCGTTATCTTCCGTTTCATAAATCTCGGTACTTTTCACTCCTGCCTTTGTGTAGGCATTCACTGCGTTTTCTGGTGCAATATCAGCTGTAGCAACCACTCGCATACCCTTCATAGACTCAATTTGAGAAATCAACCCACGCCCCATCTGCCCTGCTCCAACCAAACCTACCTTGATAGAGCCTCCATCTTTTGCCAACTGTGCTAGTTTTCTATTGATGTTTAGCATATTGCTTCTCCTCCTTGGTTTTGGGAACGGATTTTTAGTAACGTACAAATGCAATGACCATATCAATATCAGGAACCGGTAACTCATTTTCTTCCACATGAATGGTGCCTGGTAACTCTGGGGTTGACTCTCCATCAAACTTAATCGTGCAGTGACCCATGCTTTGTAGCGTTTCATTAGCTGTTGTTCCTACTGCTGTAATCCTATACTTTCTATCTCCAACAACCAGCGAATCGCCTACTTGTACAGGTGCAAACAATTCAGCTTTGGTGTGTAGGACAGCGATATCATGTAATTCGTCTGGAACATTGTCATTAAAAATAATCAGCGTACTTTCTGTTAAAAAGCTTTCAACCAATTCTCCAATTTTTGTAGCTTTCGTTTCTAGTAATGTTGTCATTGGTTTCTCCCCTTCACGTCATTATCTGTGTAGTTTTCTATCTGTTCACAATCGGTCTTTTTATTCTGAATAAAGACCAAAACTGAATAAATAGGCAATAATAACAGCAAGTGGACCCGTAAATAAGCGGGAAATTAAGACGGCTGGCACCCCAACCTCGATCGTTTCTGGCTCCGCTTCACCTAAAGTAAGTCCTACTGGCACGAAATCACACCCTACTTGAGGATTAATAGCGAATAACGCTGGCAAAGCA
Organism: Brevibacillus laterosporus DSM 25; assembly: GCF_002706795.1. NCBI lineage: Bacteria > Bacillati > Bacillota > Bacilli > Caryophanales > Paenibacillaceae > Brevibacillus > Brevibacillus laterosporus. The sequence continues at coordinate 4,470,054 of NZ_CP017705.1, read as the reverse complement.
AGTTGTGGAGGAATATTTCCTCTACCGATCTCGACCCCAATGAGAACCCCAACCACTTGGGCAATCACTGCACCTGGTCCTAAGACTGGGGATAAAAATGGTAAAGCCGCGATGATCGACAATAACAATAGCCCAACAAGGTTTCCAGCAAGCGGGGAAACAAACTTGGCAATTACATCCCCAATGCCGGAATAGGTGATAATGCCGATGAGTGTACTCACAAATGCCATAAACGGTAATATATTTTTGATAACCTGTTCAATCGTTTCGCGTCCAGCTTGATAGAAAACATTAACGATTCCACCCATTACACGACCAATTTTTTCAATAAAATTCGGTTGTTTGCCGGCTTTCATTTGGGCTACTTTTGCTCTGGCTTCATCTTTTAATTCTTTAGCACTTTTATCTGTCTGAGACAACAAAGCCTCAGTATTATTCGTATCTACATTTCCTATCTCTGCTGCTGAAGCCACTTCAGCTTCATGCGTTGCTGTTTCGGCTTCCATGATATGCTGTTCGCGTACACCAGAAACGAAAATCTCTTCTTTAATGAATTGAATGAGCGGTCCAGATGGAGAGGTTGCCGTGATGTCAACAGTCATTACGTTTAAGCGAGGATATACACCACAACGAGCCGTTCCACCACAGTCTATGACCACGCAAGCCATTTCATCTGGTTCCACTTTATTGTTAAAAGCATCTACAGCAATACCACCAGTCAATTGAGCAATCTTGTTCGCTACAGGATGAATTCCTCCCCCTGTTACACTAGCGATATATTTCTTTTCATCGGTTGGTAGAATGGTAAGTGGACCTCCCCATCCTCCAGAGCCCTTGACAATACGAACGGCACGGTATTTTTTCATTGACCCTTCCCCTTTCCTCTTCTATACGCCTGCTTGTTGAGCTTTTCGTTTCAGCATCATCTTAGTGATATACTCTGTCAGTACACCTCGAATCAGGATAACGATTGCACCAACAATAAAAAAACGGATTGCGATTGGCCCTAACGTGTAGCCTAGCTGTTGAATGCCTGTAGCAATGCCCATGTAAACAAATAATTCAGCAGGATTAGCATGTGGAAACATACCGGTGATTGGATGACACATCGAGACGGCGGAATCGTAAAAGGCTGGTTTTTGTTCCTCTTTTAAGAACCGTCCAAAGGTATACGCCATCGGATTGGTTAAAAAGAACATCGCCATGATGGGAAATACGGTGTACCGTAACACAATATTGCCTGTACACTTTTGAGCAAAGCGTGCAATTCGTTCCTCACCGCAAAATTTGATTAATGCATTTACTGCTGTAATCAGGCAAACTAGCGTAGGAATGATACCTGTTACTAAACCAACAAATGTTTTCCCTCCTTCATTAAACATTCCAATAAACCCTTCAGCCAGATGGATAAAGAAATCCATAGCCATACCCCCTAACAAGTTATATTAGTTACTCGGAATAACCGAGCTTCTACCTTTGTTGATGAATAAAAAAGGCCGAGTCATGCATCTTCTGCATGTACTCGGCCCATGACCCAAGTAATGATCTCTAGTTTATTTCTTTACTTTTCCGTTGCGTAAAAGCTATTTATGAGTTATAGGTGTAATCTAATGTAGGTATTGACTGAGCGTCGCCCTCCATGTCTTTCGTGGAAGGGAGTGAGGTCTGAGGTATCTGTAGCTTTTTTCGTTGTAGGTCAATCTGTTGAATAGCTATTTCTAATGCTTTTTCTTCTGCTTTAACAGGAGTAGTAGGGTAGCAATCTTCTAGCTGCTTCCCGATCAGCTCAGGTATTTCTTTAAAAGTAGCAAAAACAGTTACTCCCGTCATTCTCTTACATCTAGTAATAATTCCATTCTGATCCGTAGTAAGTATGACAACGGAGCCAATCGAAAATCTGCTTTTCTGTACTCCAACACCCAGAAAACCAGTGCTTTGCTGTCTCATCTCATGTATGCTTTGACGATAATGTTTCACCTGACGGAGTGTTAAGTAAATTTGGCAGAGCCACATTCCAATGAAAAATAGTATGAGTGCCCCCCACAAGCTCATCATCGCTCACCTCATTACATTTGTTCTGATTGATTACAATTGTAATTTGAAAGCGTTTACTTGTCAAAGGATTTTTGCTAAAGAAAAAAAAGAACCCACTTTTTCATTGGGTTCGCTTTGGTACAAGCAAAACTTATTTTGGCTGCTTTAAACCGAATTGATTGCCATCCTCGTCTCTGAAAAAACCAAAGATACCAAATTCCATTTCATTCGGTTTGTCAACGTCTACTCCTTTTGCTTGCAGGTCTTCACACAATTTATAAATATCATCACACTCAAACACGATGGAGGGTTTTAATTCTGCCCAGTTTTTCATCATTGCTTTTGGATAAAGAACGAGACGTGTCTGGGCATTTTCTGGTCCTACTTCCATCCATGTCGCTTTAGGTCCCATAGGAAAGTTAGCATACACGGTAAATCCCACTTTCTCTGTCCAGAAGGCTAATGCTTTTTGTTGGTCTTCCACGTATACGCCAACTGTTGAAATATGCCTGAACATAAATATTCACCTAATTTCTATTTGTTAAAAAGTATAATGCCCTTGTATCATATGAGAAATTCAATTCACCTTGCAAGTCCTGCTGTAAATAAAAGACTCCCCAAACCTACTGGGAAGTCTTACAAATACGCTTATAAGAAAATAACTAGCTTCAAAAAATATTCTCTGTACCCCATCATTACCTTTATTCAAGTGAGGTTACATTTTGATCTTGAATTTCTTTTTTTAGATTTCCAGAGCGGATAAGCTGAACAACTTTCTCAATGTCTCCATCTAATGCTCTATCACGTTCCACAAAAGGCACCTGCATTCGAATCATGTTATAAATCTTTGTGGTTTTTGGTGACATTTTTTTCGTGCCTCGTAAATCTAACGCCTGACAAAGTGCAATGAGATGAATCGCCGCTACATGTTGAGTCAATTCTACAATTGTACGTGCATCACGTGATGAAATTGTACCCATACTCACTTTATCTTGATTGTGAGCCTCAGTAGAACGTGAAAACACACTGACTGGATTGCTCATTTTCAAAGCTTCAGCTGTTAGGGCAGAACTTGCAATTTGCATCCCTTTAAATCCATGATGCAACCCTAATTCATAATGATCACTGTTAAAACGCTGAATTAAATTTGGGGTCAAATTCTTATTAAACTTTTCATCGACCACCAGTTGCAATTGTCGATCTAGCAAATCTGCAATATTGGCAACCGCTACTTTTAACGAATCCATAGCTTGTACGACATGACCGCCATAAAAATTTCCACCATTGTAAACTTCACGCGTCTTCACATCAAAGATCGGGTTATCGTTCGTTGAATTAATTTCTACCTCTAGCCACTTTTTCACCCAATCTAATGTGTCATACAGTACGCCCGTAACATGAGGTGCGCAGCGGATTGAATAACGATCTTGGATACTCTCTGTTAATTCCAAATAAGCTTTCGAATCCAACTTTTCATTATTCCCTACAATTTGCGAATATTCTTTGGATAATTGAGAGCCTTCTAGCATGGTGTAAATATTTTTTGCACTTGCCATTTGACCTAGGTGCGGTTTTTGTTCATGAATGAATGAATAAAAATGTCCCCGGTTCCCTAGCAATGCTTCTGAAGCCATAGCCGTACAAATATCGGCTATGAATGCGATTTCTTCTGCATCCGAGTAAGCTAAACAAGCAAAGGCAGACATAAAAGAGGTCCCGTTTACTAAAGCAAGTCCTTCCTTGGCTTCCAATGTTAAAGGCATAAGTCCCTCAGCTTCCAGTGCTTCCGCTACCTCGCACTCCTTCCCTTTATACAGGACTTTTCCTTCTCCAACTAGTATAGAGGCAATATAGCTTAATGGAACTAAATCACCACTCGCTCCAACTGAGCCACGCTCAGGAATAATTGGAGTAAGTCCTCGTTCCATATAGGCTATTAATTGATGAATCACATCCATCCGTACAGCTGAATTACCTTTCACCAAGCAATTCGTGCGTATGAGCATAGTTGCCCTTGCCACAACCTCATCTGCTATTGGACCAACTCCGCACGATAGGAATCTGATTAAATTTCGTTGTAAATCCCAGGTTTTCTCACCAGAAATTTGTCTGTGCACACTGTCGCCAAAGCCAGTCGTAACACCATATATGGGATACTGTTTATTAATAATTTCATGTTTTAATTCATTGCATTCTTCAATTCGCTTTATGGCTTCTTCTGAAATGAGGAAAGTAGATGATTCAGAGGCACCTTTTGCTACATGAGCAACATCTGCTATGGTCAAATCGTTACCTGTTAATGTAATTTTTTGTTGATTATGCTGTTTTTGATCTATTTCTAAAAGGGTTGTTTGACTCATTTTCAACCTATCCTCTCTATGTGCGTATGCTTCCTCATCTATCTCTCAATCGCTTGAAGGAATGAACATAAGGTGGAAATTTTCACCTGATCATCATCAATGACAGTCGTAATGAATTTCATGAAAATACGACTTACCTTCTCTATCGTTTCTTTATCAAAAATATCGGCATTGTATTCAAATATGGGTAAAATCCCATTCTTCCGATCTTCCTCCACATACAGAGCAAGATCAAATTTGGAAATTTTCTTTTCTGTATAGTAGTGATTCATTTGTAATCCATGTAAGTTGATCTCATGTGTGGAATCCCCAAAATGAAACGTCGTGTTTTGCCTAGGCCACTTTTGAATGGAGAAGCAAGTTTGGAACAGAGGTGTTAGACCGGTTTTTATATCCTGATCCTCCATCATAAGTGTCATAGGAAAATCTTGATAGTCAAGACACTGATTAATTTGTTCATCAACAAAACGTACCAGCTCAGCATATGTTGCATCTTTTGGCATTTTCATTCGCAATGGGACCAAGTTGATAAAAACTCCACACGTATTATAATAACTTGTCGATGCACGCCCATATCTAGGTGTTCCAATTACGATTTCTTCCTGCTGTGAATAACCATGTAAAAAAGCAAAGTATAGAGACAGAAGAACCCGATCCAGAGTGGTATCTTTTTGTTGACAATAAGTAAAAACGTTATCGCTCAATGTTTTCTCAAGGCGAAACGATACAGTTCCTCCTTTATAGGTCCGAATCTCAGGAAAATCTCGATCAGCCGGAAGCTTCAGAACAGGTAGCTCCCCTGATAGCTTTTCTTTCCAAAATAAACGCTGTTTTTGTCCTTCTGAACTTTCTAGCATTTCGTTTTGCGCTACCACAAAGTCTGAAAACTGTCTTCTGATCGGAGTAAGTTCAAAGTCATTTTCTTCCAATAAATTCTTGTATAATAATCCAAAATCATCGATTGTAAGAGAAGCCGACCATCCATCTACCGCAACATGATGCCACACTAAAAGTAAAATAAAATCATCATCTGAAAATCGGAACAATCTAATTCGAAAGGGAGGGTTTTCTTCTAACTGAAAGGGACGATAGGTTTCTTCACTCAAAAACTGTGCTACTGCCTCTTCCGGCCAGTTGCTAGCATCCACCACCTCAAAATCCAAAATCGCTTCTTCGTACACTTGATGTACCGGCTCATCTTCCATAATAAAATTGGTGCGGTACATCTCATGTCGCTTGATCACTTGTAAGAAGGCTTCCCTCATTACATCTATATTTATCTGAGAATGTATACGATAAAGCACTTTTTCGTTGTTTCCATAGGAATCAGGAAGCAAGGCATAATGTTGATAAAAAACACTCTGCACTTTTGATAAAGGATACGTTTTAACCACAGTTTTTTTCACCAATGTAACCATCCCCTATTCTTGTTCTTGTAAATAATGGTGCAAAATGCGATTAAACTCCTCATAATGAGTGATATTGCATCCATGACCACCGTTTATCTCGACTAATGTAGCACGTGGTATTTTCGTTACTAATTGATTCGTTTGATAATAAAAGCCCATGATGTCTTTTTTAGCTGACACGATTAATGTTGGTACAGAAATATTTTCTAGGATACCGTGTGTATTCAATTTACCTTGTTTTTCAATATCGTTATATTGTAGGACAACAGGATTTACAAATTCGCTATCTTGAATCAACTCATACGCACCTTGTCGATAATTAACATAATAATCAAGTTTGAATGCATCTTTTAAGGATTGTTCATCCCATAATTGGTTCATGTCACAGAAACTTGTTACTAGTGTTAAGGAAACAACCTTTTCTGGGAAATTTGCTACAAAGGTTTGGGCAATCATTCCTCCCCAAGAAGTTCCTATCACATAAAGAGGTAAAGAGATTTGTAGGATATCTAATACTTCATGTACCGTATTGGAAATACCCTGAAAAGAAAGATCCCCATTATCTTCACTTAATCCTACCCCTGGCGGGTGGATAATAATGAATTGATAGTCCTCTCTTAACTCCTTAATTTGGTAGTACCATTGGGAGGCGGTTAAACCGAAACCGCAGAATAATAGAACAATTTTTTTGCCTTTTCCACAGATAACAACTTCAATCTGCCTTGAGGTTTGGGTACGAATGAGTAAATGCTGTATATCGTTTCCCTGTTCCATCCATGACCGAACCTCGTCCACATTCGATTTATGTCTAATGATTCGTTGTCCAGCCTTTATGTTGCTCCAATACGTTTTCAGATCTTCAGGAAAAGTAAAATGATCTAAGCAAATTCTCGTTATTGTACTAGCCGTTTCATCCTCTTGTTCTCTCCTTACTGCGTTCAGCTTTTGTATCTGGTTCCTAATGGTACGTTCCTCACCATATAACACGATGCTTTGAGTGCTTTTTTGTGATAATAAATGATCCAATGCTGCTAATCCTTCTTCACTTGGCAATACAGACAGCCCTGTCGAAGCGGTAGTCATTTGTAACAAGTCTTCTTCGAGCCGCATACCCCCATCTGCCCAGAGTGGCCAGTTAACCGTAACGGTTTGACCACATCTCTTGCCGATGTTTACCTGTTCTTGCCGTTCGAAAGCAAATAAATCCATAGCTGCGTTGGCGCAAGCATAATCAGCCTGACCTACATTTCCCATAATGGCTGAAACGGATGAAAAGAGAACGAAAAATTCCAGTTCATCATCCTGAGTGGCCTGATCTAGATTCCACGTCCCTCTCCATTTAGGTGACAGCACAGCTTGTAATTCACTGGTAGTTTTGTGAATGAGCAATCGGTCTTTAATCACACCAGCACAATGGAAAATACCTGTGATCGGTCCTAACTCTTCTCTAATGGACTGAAAAGCTTGAACTGTTTCTGTGCTCTCACATAAGTCAACCTCCAGATAACGTACATCCGCTCCCATTTCCAGTAAGCGATATACTTGTTGCTGTTTCTTCTCATCCAGCTTAGAACGTCCTAATAAAGCCAGCTTACAATTCGCCTGCTTCGCAAGATGACTTGCAATCAAATATCCTAAGCCACCTAGACCGCCCGTAATTACGTATACACCATGCTCCTTTACAGAATGAGGAAGGCGGTTACCTGTGGTATTCATTTCTTTTAGCTGATGAACATACCGAACGAAGTCCTTACCTCGATACTGAATGCTGGCCATCCCTTTCTCATGACAACGTGTCTCTTTTTCAAGCAAGGCAGCGATTTCATGTGTAGGGGTTTCAATCAGATGCTCAATATGTATCATCTGGCTGTGTATTTTTGGTTGCTCTAGGTAAGCTGTCCTAAGCATTCCTTCTAAAGCATTAGCGTATTTATCTTGCTCACTTGAACCGGTTACAATCTGAAGCAGAAATTCCGTTGCAGGTTTGCTCTGTAACAGTGCTTGAATGTGTCCTAAACATTGCTTGCATTTGTCTTCAAATTGATCGACACTCTCCACCTTATCTGATTTCAAAACCAACACTGTCTCTACATACAATTGCCGTTTCAATTCAGCTTGTAAGTCCATAGGATCATGAAAGAGGAGTACAATATGCTGGCGGCTCATCTCGGCAGGTTTATTTTTCTTCAGCCCAAGCTTTTCCCAGAATCGTTCAAAATAAAGCACAGTAGCTTGCTTGTCTTGTAGCTTGCTCGTCACAGACGACACAGCTGTTACTTCTGTATCTATACCAGTGCCAGCTAAAAAAGATGCCCCCCAGTTTTCTAGCAAATATTCAGATAGACTAGCGACAGTTGAATATTCAAATAACAGTGTTGGATACAGGGGTGCATCTACTTTTTTCTCTAGGACTTTAACAAAGCTTATTAAATGTGTGGAGTCTAATCCCAATTCATAAAAGCCTGTATGCAACTGGATGTCTGTAGGATTTGTTTTTAATACAGAGGCAATTTCTTGTTGTAGGTATGAATGAATCAAATCCACCCGTGATTGATAAGGTTTATTTGTACTAGGTTCTGTTACAAAAGCCTGTTCAAAATGGTCGAGCAAATATTGAGATAAGCTTTCCACAGTCGAGTATTCGAATAACAGTGTTGGATACAGTGCTGTCTTTACTTGGCTCTCCAAGACCTTTACAAGTGCTAGCAATTGTGTAGAATCTAGTCCCAGCTCATAAAAGCCTGTGTTCGTTTGCACGTTATTTGGATTTATTTTCAATACGTTTGCTATTTCTTGTTTCAAGTACATTTGAATAGAGGCTAGGTGCGGACTATCTCTTCCTTGGTGGATGATCTCCTCTTGCTGGATTACCTCAATCTGCTCGTGTGAACGCTCAATTGGACGAGCTGTATCGGTATGAATGGGTTGCGTTTCGATTAATTTTTTTATGAGATGTGGTTCCCTAACTCGTTTTACAGTAAATCTATTATATTCGACAAGTACATCACCCCCTTCATTAAAAATAGTAATATCACGAGACACAACATCTGGCGCAGTTGATATCTTTCCATGAGTTGCGGTTTGCTCTGTATACGTATAAACCTTGTTGGGAAGAGGCTTATAGATACAAAACCGTTCAAGTATAAATGGAATATAAGGCGTATTCTCCTGAAAAATATTGTATTGCATGCCGGTGACCATAAAAGATGCTCCAGATAAACATGATCCATCTAAAAAAGCGGCATGGGCATAAAATTTATCTAGGTAGGATTCTGCTAGGCTACTGAGCTTAAGCTCCATTAATTCCTTATGCCCCCATTGATACACTGTACCTTCCGTTTTCATGAATGTACCATGGTGAATTTTTGTTTTTCGCACTAAATCATACATTTGATCCATATTCCACTGCTTGTTTGATTGACTCATAAAGGATTGTACATCAAGTGTTTGGGGGTTATTTCCATCTGTCATGACATACAAGAAGCATTCCATATTCACTTCCATTTGCTGATCAATAACCACATCATCTTTTATTTTCTGACTGGTAATCGTTACTTTCCAGTAAAAATCCAAAGGTGAAAACGTAACATAAATATTTTTATCAAAATGTTCAGATGTCACTATGGGCTGTTTGAACAAGACCTGTCTCAACTCAATTGGCTGTTTATCTAAATAAATAGCAGCTACACGATAAATCATATCCATTAGAGCTAAACCTGGAACAGCACAAACGCCATGAACACGGTGATCCTGTACTAAATAGTGACTATGATATAATCGCTGTAAAAAAGTCTCCTGTGTTTGTGTTTGATTCATGTCATTTATTCTCCCCTATGCTCAACTCGAATCGGCTCATAATAAGCAAGGTTTTCTGCGGTTCTTCTGTTATCTTGTTCTCGTTTCTGTAGTTTAGTTGAATCTTGCTTTCCTTCTGGCCAGTACCTTTTTCTTTGGAATGAAATGTTTGGATTTATACTTTCCAGAGGTACTCGATGTGTTAGAGGGATTCCTTCATTACTCACAATAATATGAGCATTGTTTCCGCCCAATCCAAACGCACTAATTCCTGCTCGTAAAACAGCATATTTACTCACCCATTTCATTGGCTCTTGCACAATAAAAAATGGTGATTCTTCAAAATGAAAACGCGGATTAGGATGTTCACAATGCAATGTCGCAGGAAGCTCCTCATGAACAAGCGATAGCAATACCTTAATAAAACTGGCTACTCCAGCTGCACTCATCAAATGTCCGATATTACTTTTTACACTGCCCACACCGCAATATTGTTTTTGTAAGGTGTGTTTCTTACATACTTGGGTCAAAGCTTTCAATTCAATTGGATCACCAATCAAAGTGCCAGTTCCGTGTGTTTCCACATAACTTATTGTTTCTGGGTTTATTTTTGCGTCTACAATCGCTTTTTCAATTAACTCCCTCTGCGCCTCTGGATTCGGAGTGGTAATTCCCATTGTGTTCCCATCATTATTAATCGATGATCCCTCAATCACGCCATAAATTTTGTTTTGATCCCGAATTGCTTGTTGTAGAGGCTTTAAAATAAGGACTCCACATCCTTCGCCGAGGCCTATTCCATTAGCTTCAGCGCTAAAGGTTTTACAACGCCCATCCCGCGATAATACATTAGCTGCGCTCATTGCAACATACGGTGATTCATCTAATAGGATATCTACTCCCCCTGCTAAAGCAAGTTCGCTTTCTCCATTTTGAATGCTTCTAACAGCTAGATGAATGGCTGTTAGCGAGCTAGAGCAAGCCGTATCAATCACCATGTTAGGCCCTTTAAAGTTGTATACATGAGCTAAATGCGCTGCAATGAAATTTTGCCCTGTCCCAACGATGGTATCCTTAGTGCTTTGTTCTAGCTTTTGCGAAAAAGTGCTAGCTCGGGAGCCTACAAAAACCCCAACCTGTTTATTCCACAGGTCTTTTTCCTTATATCCTGCATCAAGGATCGCTTCTGCACTCACCTCTAACAGTTGTCGTTGAAGCGGATCAATTTGGTAGGCTAAGGGTTCTGGTATATGGAAATAATCAGGATCAAAATCTTCAATTGAATCTAAGAAGCCCCCCCATTTACTTATGCTTTTTCCTTCCGTGTATTCGTTTGAAGTGTAGAGCTTTTCAATATCCCAACGCGATTTTGGTATTTCTCGAATACTGTCCTTGCCTATCTTTAGATTTGCCCAATATTCTCGTGCATTCCTTGCATCTGGAAAATGACAAGCTATTCCGATTACAGCGATTTTATCTTGACCATTAAGCTGATGTTCATGCTCTTTATTAGCATGTGGTACTTCAGATACTGTGTTATGGTCATTTTCAATTATTGCTTTCCGTGAAGTCTTTTTCTCTTCAATAGAAAATAATGATTCTAATACGTCTGGGTATGTCTCGATCAAATAAGTAGTTAGACGCCCTATTGATGGATGTTCCAACAAAATAGATGGATCTAATGCTACAATTTTTAATTCACGGTCCATTTTTGTAATAATTTGTGCCAATAATATAGAATCCATACCATATTCTTGAAATAAGCTGTCAGCATCAACCAGGGAAGAATCTAGCATTAATTCTTTTGAAAATAATGCAAGTAACCATGATTGAGTTTTCTCCATAAGCTCATCGTGAACAACCTCTCCATGATTGACGACTTCTAGTCTCATGTGAGCATGCTGTACACCTGCAACACCAGCTTTTCTCTTTGATTGCATGAGCATTTCTGGCTTCCAAATCGGGGCTTGAATAATAGCAGGAAGAACAACAGGCCCCAGCTTCTTGGCTAAAATACGATCTAAAAACGAGAGTCCTTCTTTATTTGTCATACTGAGCATTCCTGATTGCTCATAGGAGCTGCTTTTCACTTCTCCCATACCGGTCTCTTTCCAGCTAGGCCATTGTATGCTCACAATTGGGCAAGAATGAGCTACTGACTCACTAAAATAGTCCATATAAGCATTAGCCATCGCATAGTCACTTTGACCCGCTCCTAAGCTTGGGACAATCGCAGAAACGGATGAAAACAATACAAAGAATTGTAATGGCTCTTCTTTTAAGACTCTGTACAGTACGCGTAAACCTTGAATCTTAGGTTCCATGACTTGATTGATTGTTTCATAGGATTTCCGTATAAATGCCGGATTTTCCATATCTACAGAACCCGCACAATGAATGACTCCACCAATTGAACCCATGGAAAGCTTCACTTGCTCCACGCACTTGCGTACTTCCTCCTCATCTGATAAAGCTAAGGAGAATACTTGGATTTCGGCACCAAGACTTTCCAATTGTTCAATAGCTCTGATTTTTTGCGCTGTAGATGAATGATGTTCCTTATATAAATCCCATTCTTCACGTGAAGGCAGTGACTCTCGTCCAGTTAGAACAATTCGTTTAGCACCATAATTTTCCACAAAATGTTTCGCACATAATAATCCGAGTCCTCTTGTTCCTCCTGTAATCCATAATACATGGGATGAAGGAAATACCTGCTTTTGACTTATAGTATCTATTTCGTCCTGCACTACATCAAGATAAGCACGATATCGTTGCCCATCCCGGTAACAAACTTCGACATCTTGACTTTCTGCAAATAACTCCTCAATGATTTGTTCTGCAAGGACATGATCTTCAAGATGTCTTTCTACATCCATGTGTCTTGAACAAACATAGCTGTATTCACTTTGTAATGTACGGTACAACCCAACCCGTGTGGCTCCTGCTACATTTATCGAGCCATTTTTGAAGGCTTCTAATCCTTTTGTGACACATAAAAGCATTACATTTTCTTTTTTTCCTATTCCGATTAGGGTTTGAAGAGTGAATATCCAACTAGTATCAGTCTGATCTTTAGAACCACATCCAGCTAGATCAATAATACCCGCATACTTTTTCCACTCCTCTTGTGAATGGCTTAGCTGTGCTGGTATTTCGTACATTTTCATAATTTTAGTATTTCGCATACGTTCGGAAATTCGCTTCGCTAACGGCTCTGTTTCATTCGTTGTCAAAATCGCAATGGTCCCATGTAATTCCTTGGCTTTATTTACATTTGCTAACTTCCAATATTTTTTGACAATGCAATCCGTGCGTGATTTTAATTTGCTGTGATGACTTGACTCGTTTAATGCGTTAACAAAGGTGGAAGTTGAGCTATTCCGAGATGGAGAAATCCAATACTGTTCTTTGGTGAAGGGATAGGTAGGCAAACTCATTTTCTGAGGCTTGTTTTCCCCATATAATTCGTTCCAGTCTATTTGTAATCCCTTGACCCATAAACGCAGTAATTTTGCATATTTTTTACGCTTGATCCATTTTTGAATAGCCTCTTGTAGTTCTTCATCCTGAAGGAAGATAGATACTGTCTCTTTATTTTGTTTTACTTTCCCTTGGTACACATTTTCCAGATTTGCTTGCTTATTACGATAGCCTTTAAGCTTTTCTTCAAGGTCATCTATAGATTCGACAATCATTCCAAGGCGTTCTTCCATTGCCTCTCTTCCTACTTGTAAGGTATATGCCATTTTTTGCAAATCGCGATCTGTATAGCTCTTCTCCTGGAGTGCAACTAACAGCTGATTTACTTGCTCCTGTAAACAATCCTCATTTTTGGCAGAGAGAACAAGGATGACAGGGTTGTTTTGGTGTGGACTAGTAGATTGGGCTACTTTGCTTGGAATAAATTCTTCTACGATTACATGTGCATTTGCTCCTCCTGCACCGAAGGATGAGATTCCTGCAATTCTTGGGCATTCTGTTGTTACTCCATTTATTTCTATTACAGGTCTCAACCATTCACTGAGCTCCTGCTGTACGGTAAAGGGAGTTTTGGCAAAATTGATATTCGGATTTAATTCCTTAGCGTGTAAACTTGGAACAAGCTTTTGGTTCTTCATTTGAAGAATAATTTTCGTTAATCCTGCTATACCTGCTGCCGCCTCTAAATGGCCAATATTACTCTTCACAGAGCCAATCGCACAAAAATTGGTATCTTGAGTATCTTTACTAAAGGCCTGATGAAGACCTGTGATTTCAATCGGATCACCTAACTCCGTCCCTGTTCCATGCGCCTCAATATAACTGATGGTTCGAGCATTTATTCCTGCTTTCTCCATTGCTTCTCGGACAAGTTCGCCTTGTGCTACTGGATTTGGAACTGTGTACCCATTAGTTTTCCCTCCATGATTAATACTCGTTGCACGGATTAATGCATGAACCTGATCACCATCTTCAAGGGCTTTTGAAAGAGGTTTTAATAAGAACGCCCCTACACCCTCGCCAGGAACAAACCCATCAGCAGCTTGTCCAAAGCTTTTGCATTTTCCTTCAGCAGAAAGCATTTGTTGTCCACATAATTGAATATAATTTGACGGATGTACATATAAGTTAACTCCGCCAACTATAGCCATTTCACATGCTCCATGGCGGATATGTTCACATGCTTCATGTATAGCTGTTAGAGAAGACGAACACATCGTATCGATTGGCATACTTGGACCTTTTAGGTTAAGTAAATACGATACTCGATTCGCAATCGAACTAAATGAGGTATATGGGAATAACTCCTCCCCCTCTTCCCATAGCTGTGGACCGTATAACTGAAACCCAGTTTTTGTAATGCCAGCAAAAACACCGACTCGTCCCTTATGTCGCATTGCGAGTTGCTCCCTAGTGTACCCTGCATCCTCTAGGACTTCCCAACAAGTCTGAATGAATAAACGTTCCTGTGGGTCCATATTTATCGCTTCACGAGGTGAGATCGAAAAGAACAGAGGATCAAAGCTTGCAAAATCTTGGAGAAACCCACCCCATTTGCTATAACTTTTCCCTTTAGCAAAAGCGTTTTTTCGATTCGCATCATAGAAATTTTCCGTTGACCAGCGTTCCTCCGGGATTTCTACAATACAATCCTTTCCTTGTGCAAGATTATTCCAATATTGTTGCAGGGTGTTTGCTTGTGGATAATGACCGCTCATTCCAATAATCGCAATGGGTTCAAGCAGTGTCTGTGTCTGTGGCTCTGGCTTCTGCTCCATTGGTACATCGACATGGCTAGGGGATCGTTTTGTTCCTTTGCTAGATATCTGACTGGGTAATTCTTTTTCCACACTATGATTTAAAACTGATATCTTTGCATCTACGCTCATTTCCTGAGCTAGCCCTGTCCATTCCATACACTGTTCTAGATGATGGAGAGTAAAATATTTGGTTACTTCCTCCACTGTTTGATATTCATAAAAAATGGTTTTAGAACATTCCCCAAAAATCCCTTCAAGCTTTTGATTCAGCTCGATGATGACCAGTGAATCAATTCCATATTGATCTAAAGTCTCCGAAGCATCAATTTGATCAACGCTTATCTTTAATTGCTCCCCCAGTAGAGTTTTCAATTTAGTCTGGGTTCTTTCTTCTACAATAGCCTTGTCGATCTGGAGAACAGATTGTTCAATGGAAGGCTCCATTTTTTTTACTTGCTTCGTTAGGAAATAAGCTCTGAGCTTCGGCAAGTCTCCCTCCATAAGCACCAATCTATTCTTTCTGGCTGTAAACATTTGATATATATTTTCAATGCCTGTTTTAGTGTCAATTCCGATCATACCGGTATTTTTCAGTAACATTTTTTCCGTTTCTAAGGGAACGTGCATACCGCCTTCTTTCCAAAGCGGCCAGTTAATAGAGAATGTTAGACCTTTACGTTCATTCGCATCAGCTAACTGATTCCGATACTCAGCATAGTAGTCAATAAATGCATTACCCATCGCATAATCTGCTTGCCCAGGATTGCCTATGGCTCCTGACATAGATGAAAATAAAAGGAAGAAATCCAATGGTATGTCTTTGGTAGCTTCATCTAAGTAAATGGTCCCTGCAACTTTAGGAGAGAGGACATTAATTACCTCGGCAGTATTTTTCTTCAGGATATAATTATCTTGAATGATTCCTGCACTATGAATGATCCCATTTAGACTTCCAAACTCTTCTTGAATTTGTTTAACTACTTGCTCCACTTCATCTTTCTTCGTAATATCAATCTGTCTATAGATGACTCTAGCACCTACTGATTGCAGTTCTCGTAACCTTGCTGTCTTCTCTTCCCTCAGTTCAGATCTTCCCGTGAGAATTACGGTTACATTTTTGCTTTTCTGCACAATTTCTTTCGCAAAAATACGCCCTAATCCGCCAGCTCCGCCTGTAATTAGATAAACGCCATGATCTTTCCAAGGAATTTTATCAGCTTCCGCTACGCCTTCTCTTTCATTCCAACAAGCTACCCAACGACTTTCTTGTTCATATCGAATATGTCTATCCTCAGGACATTGCTTGTTGTTTCTAATTTTTTCAATCAGCTCGGTTTGTTTGATTCCTTGCTCTACCTCAATCATTTGCCCAATGATTTTTGGATTTTCCAGTCTTGCTGTTTGTAATAATCCTACCAGTCCTGAAAAAACTTGCTGTTCTCCTTGATAAGAACCAACTATTTGAATCAAAACATTTCCTTCTGGTTTAGATTGAACAATCTGTTGTACGGTTTCAAAAGCTTGCACTGCATAGCTTTCGAATCTTTGTTCAAGCCTAGTATTTTCTGAGTGTAGAGAAATAAAGGTTATTCCATTTGTTTGTGCTACCAATTGATCCCGTACATGTACAAACGGTTCGCATAGCATGACAATGTGTTGATGGTAATTTGGCACGCGCTCTCTCTGAGTGATTTCTTGTTCCTTCCAGACCGGCTCAAGGGTTATCTTGCCTATATGCTTACGATTATCAGACTGATCGTCTTCTTCTGGTATCCAATATCGTTCCTTTGCGAATGGATAGGTTGGAAGAGATATTCTCGAATAATGATTTTGTAAAAACATTTGGTCAAATTCCAGTTCATAGCCTTGTGTATATAAAGCCGCTAAGGTAGACAAATGACCTATATATGCGCTACCATCTGTTTCAATAGTTAGTTTTCGAATATACTCATTCCCATATTGCTTCATTGCTATTTGTTCTTGTTGCTCTTTTTTATCTAAAACAGAAGCATATACCTCAGACGCTTCCCCTTTTTCTATCCACTTTTTCAGAGCGTCCACAAGCTCATTTTGCTCATGAACGACACAAGCTAATCGATGATTACAGTGTTTTCTTCCCATTAGTAATGTATAACTCATATTGCCATAATCAATCTTATCCTTATGTTCACAATACTGGATTAATCGTTTTACTTGCTGATGTAGTTGATCTTGTGTACGAGCAGATAACGTGATTAAATAGCCTGGTTTGGGTTCAGAAGCCTTCTCCACATAGGGGGCTTCTTCAATAACCATATGTGCATTCGTACCGCTAAATCCAAAGGAGCTAATGGCCGCGCAACGCTTCATGTTTGGTTCCACAGACCATTCCGTAAGTTTAGTATTTACATAAAAAGGACTATCTTCAAAATTAATATTCGTATTACCCTTCTCATAATGCAGGGTTGGTGGAATTTGTTTTTGCTGTAAGGACAATAGAATTTTAATAAGCCCTGCCACCCCTGCGGCAAATGTCAAATGTCCGATATTACTTTTTATCGATCCGATTGCACAATAATTTTTCTCGTTCGTATAATTACTGAAAGCTCGCGTTAAAGCCTTATACTCAATTGGGTCACCAAGCTTGGTTCCTGTTCCATGAGCTTCAACCATTTGAATGTGCTGTGGATCAATGTGAAACGTATCATACACTTCTCGCTCTAATCGTTCTTGCGATTTCGCGCTCGGTGCTGTAATTCCATTGGTAGTCCCATCCTGATTAATAGCTGAGCCGCGAATAACACCATAAATATGATCTCCATCTGCTATTGCATCTGAAAGTCGCTTAAGTACAACCACCCCTGCTCCTTCACCAAGTACAAAGCCATCCGCACGCTCGTCAAATGTATAGCAGCGACCTGTAGGAGATAACATTCCTGCACGATTTGTAAATTGATAGATTCCCGGAGTTGATTGAATGAATACACCACCAGCTAGGGCCATCTCTGTTTCTTTCGTCCATAAGCCTTGACATGCTAGATGAATGGCTACAAGGGAGCTTGAGCATGCTGTATCTACAGCAATGGCCGGACCTTGTAAATTCAAATAATAGGCAATGCGTGCAGGAATGATTGAATTTGCAGTACCCCAGAAAGCCTGCGGTGGTGGATTATGTCCAAGTAACTGTTGGTAATCGTTCGCACCACACCCTACGTAAATACCGCATTTTTTCCCCTGAACACCCGCGCCAGCATATCCCGCATCCTCTAAGGCCTTCCACGTTTCTTCTAAAAAGATTCGTTGCTGTGGGTCCATATATTCAGCCTCAGAGCCCGAAATATTGAAAAAGAGTGGGTCAAACCGATCGATATCATCTACAAAGCTACCTTGCTGTGGGAAGCTCATACCCTGCTTGTCATACCTAGATAAATCCCAGCGAGACACTTCCCCAACTAAATCGTTACCACCAGCAAGATGCTCCCATAATTCATAGACTGTTTCTGATTTTGCGAAACGTCCACTCATTCCAATGATAGCTATGTCTGTTTTATTCTTTTCAACACCGATAGTAGATTCAATCCTGTCAAGCAAAGTAGGCTGAGAAGTTATGCCCTCTTGATTTTTTGATTCTTTCGTCAGCGTCATGATTGGCGGTACATTCTGTTCTACATTTTGAAATAACTGTTGCATAATGGTCTTTCTATACTCAGATATAATATGCGATGCTAATAAATTGACGGAACTATAATCAAATAAAGTAGTCGTGTCTAATGTAATATTCATCGCTTGATTAATAACTTGGACGAGCTTTACTCCTGTAATGGAATCTACTCCGTAATCAGAAAACGATTCATGATAATTGATCATTTGAATATCGACCAGTAACGATTCTGAAATCTTTTGAATGATCATGTTCATAACATAATCAAGCATTTTTGGTTCAATGCCCTGTTGATCTGTAGAAGCCAAAATCTGTTGATTTGATGTTACATGCTTCCTCTCGTCTCTTTTCTGATCATTGCTTGGTTGTTTTTGAATGTCTTGTTTGTGACGTATAAGTCCGTCACTTTTGGCAACAAAGATTTGCTGACCTAACTCCTCGGCATCTATTGCTGGAAATAAGACGGATGTAAAGCCTTCTACTGTTAATACTTTCTTCCATCCTTTTGCGCATAATCCTGGGCAGCCTGGGATGCGAAGTGCCGTATCTTCATACAGCCACCACCCCTCTAGTAGCCCAAATGTAAGATGATTAAACAATGTCTTCTCCGTGATTTCATTTATGACAATGATTCCGTTTCTCTTTAACAGGGCTTTAGCATGCCTTATTGTCTGATGAATGTTAGGAGTTGCATGTAGAACATTTGCTGCAATGACCACATCATAAGTACCTATATCTATATTTTGCTTCATGATCGATTCATTGATATTTAACATCTTATAGGTTAAAAAAGGATTGCTAGGACCATATTCCCGGGCTCCATGCATAAGAAATGCTTTAGAAATATCCGTATAGCAGTATTCTTGAATATGGTCGTGATAGGGCGTCAATTTTTGCAATACTGTAGCACTTGTACCTCCTGTTCCCGCTCCGATCTCCAGTATCCTGATTTTCGCATTCGAATTACGATCTATCTGCTCCTGTACATAGGAAATTACTGTCTGAGCTAGCACATTATTAAAATAATCTGCAATCTTATTATGTTTGTAAATTCCCTCAACCAATTGCATAGAAGAATGAGGAAACATAATTTCGGTAGCTTTGCTTGTTCCATTCAAAATATCTGGCAATGCACGTAGCATTGTTTCAACTAACATTACTTTAGCCTTCGTATTACTATCCTCAAGCCATTCATGCTTCTTACTATCCCACTCTTCCCATAGTAATTCTTGAGCTATTAGAGTTTGATCACATAGGTGAAATGTTTCTCCAACTTGTTTGATATAGTGTTCCTGTTCCAAAAAATCTAAGCTTACCTCTAACCATTTATTATAAAAATCCGGTAATTTGGTTTGCGCTTGAAAACGGGAGAGAGAGTTACTTGATATCAATCCCATAGATGATAATTGAGCCAACAATAGCTTCATCAATAATTCATTCATTATTTCCATTTGTTTCTTTTCTTCATATATCTCATTACGCTTATACGCTTGCATGTTCATCTCTCCACACATCTAGATTCTATAAGTAAGAAACCCTTCGTTTTACATTAGAGTAATTTTATTACATCATGACGAAAGAATGTGCCCTGTTTACATGTATCCACGTAGAAGATGTAGTCATTTTTGCGAACGCTAATTGGTTCATCGGTCCGATCAAGAGAGCTTCTAATGCTTCCATTGCCTCTGGAGGTTCAATCGAACCAACTCCTCTATTATGCATCCGTCTTTGATATTCTTCGGATGCCACTGTACCTACCGTTCCCCAGTACCCCCAGTTCATAACTTTCACGGCACACGGCCACTCCAGAGCGAGCTGGCTTGCAAAAGCATCTTTAAACGTACATCCTGCTACATAGTTGCTTTGTCCCGCTGCTTTTACAAACGAATTCATCGAGGAGAAAAATAAAACAAAATCAAGCGGCTCCTGCTCAAATACTTCTGCTATATTCACACTCACATCTACCTTGACACGGAGTCCCGCCCGGAATCTTTCCTCATCCATATTAGCTAGACTTTTATCCAGCAGAACGATGGCAGAATGTACGATGCCATGTATGTGACCATATTGCTGTTTGATTTCTTCGTAGGCTCGGTACAGCTCTTCTTGATCTGTTGCATCTGCCACGATATAGCTCGGTGTGGGGCCTATCGATGCTAGTCGATCTATTTTTGCTTGAATATTGGCATCTTTTTCTCTTCTTCCGATCCAAATCACCTTGGCTTCGTACATTCGAATCACATATTCACTCCATACTTCGCCAATTCCCCCAGCTCCGCCAATCACCACATACACGCCACCGTTCTTATACAGCGTCTCATCCTGCCTGTTATAACGTACAGGAACCAGCTCTTGATGATGCCATTGCTGTTCTCGATAGACGTAAGCGTTCCCTTCCTCATGACTTGGTAGGGTGAATAGCTCCGGCATGGGCCAGGTAGCTGCTGACTCCAGATCGATGACTCGGATTTTCCAATGACTATATTCCTTTGCCAACGTCCCCATTAATCCATGAATACTGGCATGGGTCGGATTTACTTCATCGTATTTATGAATGGGCTGAGCTTGTATGGTAATGACAGTCCAGCCTATTGGTCTGCTATCGTATCCAAGAGCGAGCAGACTTTTGATGATTTTAAATAGATAGATCACACCTGCTTCTTGCCCCTCGATATTGGCATCGTCTGTTATCGATGAATTGTGCTCCTCTGGTGCCATCCAGAAAATATGGTCGATTGGGGCATGCTGTCTCAATTCTCGGATGATTTCCTCTATCGTATTCCCACTATGAATAGGTAGCACACGAGCATGAGGGTACTGTTTTCGGATTTCACTCCAATTTGTTTCATTGCCTCCAATAATGACGAGGTTTTCATTTAACGAAGGAGTAATTTGTTGTTTCTCATAGCGTAGAGGTTCCCAAACCGGCGCTATCATAATTGGTTCTTCATCAATTGCTGGTAACCTATCACACTGGTTTAATTCTCCTTGTACATCAGAAGTATGTTGTAGCGACACGGGATGCATTTCATTTAATACTCCTTGCCCTTCATTATTATCATTTCTATTGGAATTCTTATCACTTTCAGGCACCCAGTAAAACTCTTTTGCAAACGGATAAGTAGGAAGAGGGATTTTAGCATAGTGATCATCTTCAAATAGGTGCTCAAAATCTAATTCATACCCTTGGGTATACAAGAATGCCAGCATAGACAGCTGTTCAATATAAACATTGGCAGTCATAACCGCATTTATATTTCGTATACATTCATTACCGTAGCGCTTTAATTCCATTTGCTCGCGTTGCTCATTTTTATTTACGATAGACGTATATACTTCTGGTGCTTTTCCACTTTCTAGCCACCTTTTCAAGACAGGTACGAGTTCATTCCGTTCGTGAACCACAAAGGCTAACCGGTGATTAAAGTGTTTTCTTCCCATCAGTAAGGTATAACTCATGTCCCCATAGTGAACCTGATCTGCTTTTTCACAATACTGAATGATATGCTCTACTTGTTGTTTTAACTGGTCTTGGGTACGAGCAGATAATGTAAGTAAATAGCCTGATTTTAGTGTAGATGTTATCTGTCTTCTCGGAGCTTCTTCAATAACCATATGTGCATTCGTTCCACTAAAGCCAAACGAGCTAATCGCAGCACAGCGTTTCTTATCTGGTTCAACCGTCCACTCTGTAAGCGAAGTATTCACATAAAAAGGACTGTCTTCAAATTCGATATTTGAATTACCCTTCTGGAAATGTAGGGTTGGCGGCATTTGTTTATGCTGTAAAGACAATAAAATTTTAATGATTCCTGTGACTCCAGCCGCAAAGGCTAGATGCCCAAGATTACTTTTTATTGACCCGATTGCACAATAATGTTTCTCATCTGTATATTTGGTAAATGCTCGCGTCAAAGCCTGAAATTCGATCGGATCCCCAAGCTTCGTACCGGTTCCATGCGCTTCGATCATTTGAATGTTTCGAGGCTGAATGTGAAAAGTATCATAGACCTCTTGTTCCAGTCGTTCTTGCGATTTGGCGCTAGGTGCTGTAATACCATTTGTACTGCCATCCTGATTAACTCCTGAGCCACGAATCACGCCATAAATATGATCCCTGTCCGCGATTGCATCAGACAAACGTTTAAGTATGATTGCCCCAGCTCCTTCACCAGGAACAAAACCATCCGCACGTTCGTCAAAGGTATGACACCGACCAGTAGGAGATAACATCCCAGCTCGATTCGATTCCAGATAAAAAGCAGGAGTAGATTGCAGGAATACACCGCCTGCCAATGCCATCTCTGTTTCTTTCGTCCAAAGACTTTGACAAGCAAGATGTATCGCTACTAAAGAACTTGAGCACGCGGTATCTACAGCTATGGCCGGTCCCTGCAAATCTAAATAGTAAGCAATACGTGCAGCAATGATGGAGGCGGCATTTCCCCAAAACGAAGTCGCAGGGGGCTCTGTATCGAATAAATTTTGATAGTCTTTGCCGCTACAGCCTACATAAACTCCACACTTCTTGCCCTCAACTCCCGCTCCCGCATATCCAGCGTCCTCTAATGCCTTCCAGGATTCCTCTAAAAAGATTCGTTGCTGCGGATCCATATAAATCGCCTCAGCACCTGAAATATTAAAGAAAAGCGGATCAAATTGATCGATGTGCTCAACAAAACTGCCCTGATTACAATAAGATGTGCCTTCTTTGTAATACTGTGACAGATCCCAACGCGATACTTCTTCCACTAGGTCATTGCCCTTTGATAGATGCTCCCATAACTCATGGACTGTTCTTGACTTCGCAAATCTTCCGCTCATCCCAATGATCGCAATAGGTTCTTTTTGGATAGCTGGGGCTACTTTATATTGATATCGTTCTGGGATCTGTACGACTATTTTTCCGATATTTTCTCGATTTTCCATGCATTGATACGCTTCTTTAATGTCATCAAATAAAAATACTTTATAGATAGTCGGCTGAATCACATTTTCCTTTATTAATCGAAGCATCTCTTTTCGATAACCTCGTAGTACATTAGGTTGTTCCAAACCCAATTTTCTCAGATCAATGCTATAAAAAGACTGGTTGTTGTTTAAAATGGATAAATCAATTGTCCTGGCGCTTTTAAGTGCTGTCATCGCAATTTCAATGTATCTACCACCTCTTGCTAGACATCCAAACCCTTTTTGAATGGCATCTCCTGCTAACGTATTGATGACGACATCAACGCCTTTACCATCCGTCAGTCGATAGATTTCTTGCTCAAAATCAGAATCAATGTAATTGATAGCATGTGACACGCCAATTTGTCTTACATACTCTAGCTTGTGCTCAGAACCTGCAGTAGCATAAATTTCAGCTCCATAATACTTGGCTAGCTGGACAGCAATAAGTCCAACTCCGCCGGTTGCTGTTTGAATAAGGATTTTTTCGCCCTTCTTTACTTGTGCTTTCCGAAAAGCAGCTATAACCGTCATCGATACAATGGGTAAAGAGCAAGCTTCTTCAAAGGACAACGAAGAAGGCTTAGGAAAAACATCGGCTGCCTTACAGGTAAGTAAGCTGGCCTGCCCTGCCAAATGTTCTCCCCCGCAATAAACAACCTCATCTCCAGGACGGATTGAGCTTACTGCATTCCCCACTTCTACTACTACACCACTAGACTCAAATCCAGGAGTAAATGGGTATGGGGGCATAGTCGGATATAAGCCTTGCAAACATAATAAATCTCCAAAATTTAAGGAAAAAGCACGAACTGAAATTCTCACTTCATCTGCTTTTAATTCGAGAATGTCGGACTCTACTATCTGAATATCATCTGTACTCCCTGGGGATTCAATTAGTACTCTATGAAACATCGATCGTTCCTTTATAATGGGTGAATGTACATCTGATTGATCAACTGCTACTTTTAAAGAGTCGCTTTTTTTGATATTTTTTTCGCTAGAAGCTTTCACTTTTCGTTGACCGTTTTGCATGGCCTCTACTTTACTCCACTTTGAACTTGCAACTTCTACAGGTGTTTTTTCTTCCAATAAAGCTACTATAGTCGATCTATATTCCCTAATCATGTAATGAACCAATTGATTCACGTTATTGTAGTCAAACACAACAGTCGTTTGTAGCCTTGTATGGCATCTTTTATTAATGAGTTGAATGAGTTGAATACCGATAATTGAATCTACACCATACTCCGAAAAACTCCGATCGTTTTGAATCATTGCTTCACTGATCTTCAATTCTTCACAAATACTTTCTCTGATTATCTGTATAAGATGTTCCTCGATCATTTGATCTGTAACATTGATGTGCTCCATCCTGTCCTCAGGATTCTCCATTGAAGACGACTTTTGATGACGTTCCTTATGTGCAAATTGTGTATCACTCTCGTCTTGTCTATTGTTATAGTCTAGTGTCGATGCAGTAGGAACAGGGTCTTGCAATTGCATGGTGACTCCATCACTTTTTGCACAGATAATCTGTTGCTTATAGTCGTTTTTTTCATTTACTGGGAAGGAAATAGAATGGAACCCTTCCGTTTTTAATACCTTTTTCCAGCTATCTGGATATAATCCTGGACAACCTGGAATACGTAGTGCCGTATCTTCATACATCCACCAGCCTTGTAAAAAACCAAAGGTAAGATGTGTAAACACTGAACGATCTGCTATTTCATTTAATAGCAATAAACCATTATTTTTCATTGTAGCTTTCACATTACGTAGCGTATGTCGTATATTTTTCGTAGCATGCACTACATTTGTCGCAATGACCAGATCATAGCTATTCGGTTCAATGTCCTGATTGGCAACAGGTTGTTCAATATTAAAAATCTTATAGGTTAAAAATGGATAATCTGGTCCATATTCCTTCTCTCCATGTCTAAGAAAAGCTAACGAAAGATCCGTATAGCAATATTCCTCGATATACTTCTGATAAGGCTTTATCTTGGGAAGAACGCTAGCACTGGTTCCTCCCGTACCTGCTCCAATCTCTAAAATTCGGATTGGTTTACTTGCAATCGTGCTTTGATTACTACGCTCCTGCATAAAAGCAACTATTTTTTCAGAAAGTACTTCATTAAAGTGATCTGCAAGTAGATTATGTTTATATACCCCTTCCACTAAAATCATAGATGACTGGGGAAACATTACATCAGTGGCAGGTTGTATTCCTGTGAGTATCTCAGGTAGCGCACCTAGCATCGTCTCTACCAATACGACCTGAGATTTTAGGTTAGCATCTCCTAGCCATTCCTTCTTTCGCTGTTCCCACTCTTTCCACGAGTCGGTCAATTCAATAGAAGGGTTTTTCATGACCGTACACATTTCTTTGTCAAATGACAAATAACCATACTCTATGAATATAGCGATCGTCTCATCTACCCATTTTTCATATAAATCGATGATTCCCATTCTTGTTATGACAGTTGCTGGATCGAAGGTGTTAGATATAAACATTCCCATCCCTCTACATTGGTCCCACAATAACTTGACTAGAAGCTTATCCATATCGTCCAATTGCTTAGTCACATAAATGAATTGGTCATCATTTCTCATGTTTTATCTCTCCAATGATTGATTTCTGACGAATACGAATTTTTTTATTGATAAATGGTAATACATTTTCTTCGATTGACATTAACCCAAGCAGAGGATGAAGTCATTTTTGCAAACGCTAATTGGTTCATCGGTCCTATCAAGAGAGCTTCTAATGCTTCCATTGCCTCTGGAGGTTCAATCGAACCAACTCCTCTATTATGCATCCGTCTTTGATATTCTTCGGATGCCACTGTGCCTACCGTTCCCCAGTACCCCCAGTTCATAACTTTCACGGCACACGGCCACTCCAGAGCGAGCTGGCTTGCAAAAGCATCTTTAAACGTACATCCTGCTACATAGTTGCTTTGTCCCGCTGCTTTTACAAACGAATTCATCGAGGAGAAAAATAAAACAAAATCAAGCGGCTCCTGCTCAAATACTTCTGCTATATTCACACTCACATCTACCTTGACACGGAGTCCCGCCCGGAATCTTTCCTCATCCATATTTGCTAGACTTTTATCCAGCAAAACGATGGCAGAATGTACGATGCCATGTATGTGACCATATTGCTGTTTGATTTCTTCGTAGGCTCGGTACAGCTCTTCTTGATCTGTTGCATCTGCCACGATATAGCTCGGTGTGGGGCCTATCGATGCTAGTCGATCTATTTTTGCTTGAATATTGGCATCCTTTTCTCTTCTTCCGATCCAAATCACCTTGGCTTCGTACATTCGAATCACATATTCACTCCATACTTCGCCAATTCCCCCAGCTCCGCCAATCACCACATACACGCCACCGTTCTTATACAGCGTCTCATCCTGCTTGTTATAACGTACAGGAACCAGCTCTTGATGATGCCATTGCTGTTCTCGATAGACGTAAGCGTTTCCTTCTTCATGACTTGGTAGGGTGAATAGCTCCGGCATGGGCCAGGTAGCTGCTGACTCCAGATCAATGACTCGGATTTTCCAATGACTATATTCCTTTGCCAACGTCCCCATTAATCCATGAATACTGGCATGGGTCGGATTTACTTCATCGTATTTATGAATCGGCTGAGCTTGTATGGTAATGACAGTCCAGCCTATTGGTCTGCTATCGTATCCAAGAGCAAGCAGACTTTTGATGATTTTAAATAAATAGATCACACCTGCTTCTTGCCCCTCGATAATGGCATCGTCTGTTATCGATGAATTGTGCTCCTCTGGTGCGATCCATAAAATATGGTCGATTGGGGCATGCTGTCTCAATTCTCGGATGATTTCCTCGACCGTATTCCCACTATGAATAGGTAGCACACGAGCATGGGGGTACTGTTTTCGGATATCACTCCAATTTGTTTCATTGCCTCCAACTATGACGAGGTTGTCATCAATTGAAGGAATCCTTTGTCCTGTTTCATGAGGAATTACTTCCCAAATAGGGGATACCAGCATGGGTTCAAATGGAGGTGTGATTATAGCTTCTCTCGACGTAGAATCCATAGAGCAATCAGTCGAAATATCCCCCCTCTAATACCCTAGACGAGAATCCAGACATTCGTACACAAACTGTACCCCTGTCGTCACAAAGGTCAATATCATACTTCTGAGTCTCATTCCCGCTGATATAATCTTCACTATGACGTACATGAGCCCACATTTTGGGTGTATACGGTCGAATAATCTCCATCGTCTCCAAAGCAAAAGGTAACGATGGCTTTACAGACGTATTGAAGGTATTATTCAATTGCATCTGAAATACAAGCGATGCCTGCAAAGCAGCATCCATTAGACTAGGATGTAGGACATATTGTTCTTGAGTATCCTCTGAGTAAGAAGGTAAGACTAGCTCTGCCAGTACCTGATCCTTCCCTACATGCACACTTTGTATTCCCTGATGACTTTTCCCATAAGCAATCCCCACTTTATGAAAAGCTTGATAACATTCTCTACCTGTCAGGACACGTTGATTACATTCGGATAGTAAAGTGGGGACATCCAAGGGTAATGTTTTCTTTTCTTCCCAACGTAATGCTACGCCTTGACTATACACAATAGGGTTGTCGCTTCCTGGAATTTCCTCACTGTAAATCTCATAGTTGATCTCATCATGATTTCCTGAAAAAACTCGTACATGCACTTGTTTTGATTGCTCCTCTAGGAGGATGGGCTTCTTCCAAATTACGTTATGAAGCTGAAAACCCCCGTGATCACCCCCCCTATCTTCCAGCACTTGCTCCATAGCCTTACGCGCCATTTCCAGATGGGCAACACCTGGTAGAACTTTACAGCCATTCACTACATGATCTCTAAGAAATAACTCTTTGCCTGTAAAAGTGGAACTAAATCGAGTCGTCGATAAATATGATGTATTTTGCTGTAATAGCGGATGAATCACATTTTGTGTACCTGAAGTTATTTTCTTTGGCTTACTGGTGAGGGTGCGGGATTCTATCTCTGATAACCAATAATGTTCTCTTGCAAACGGGTAGGTTGGAAGTGAAATTCTTCGATTATCTGTCTCAGATCTGTACAGCTCCTGCCAATCGATATCTAGCCCCGAAACCCATAAATAAGCAAGTTGATGCAAATCATTATTATGAATAAAGTGATTGACCATCTCATTCTTTTCTTCATGTCCAATCGATAAACTAGAAATCGAGTTATTCTTATTCACATTTCCTTGATAATTGTTTTTCAGAGTCCCTTTATTATCGAGGTAATCGAGTAATGATTTTTCTAATTCTTCAATATGACTGATGACGGTAGCAAATCTCTCTTCCATCGCCTCTCTACCTACATGTAGGGTATAAGCCATATCTTTCAGATGAAAATCTGTCAGGTTTTGCTTTTTGATTGCTTGTAATAATTGCCTCACATGCTCCTCTAAGCGTTCCTCGTTCTTTGCCGACAACACGATCATGACAGGATTGCTACTACTGGTGTCCCTTTTTGTATCTACCTTATCAGTAGAGGGATATTCCTCAATCACAATATGAGCATTTGAACCACCTGAACCAAAACTGCTAACTCCCGCTCTGCGTAAGCCTCCTCTATGAGGTGGCATCCACTCTTGATTACTGTTTACGATATAAAATGGAGAATTTTCAATAGGTATGTGCGGGTTTAATACCTGAAAATGCAAGGATGCTGGTATCATACGATGACGTAAACTTACTAAAACCTTAGCCAAGCCTGCCAAGCCTGCGGCAGCTTCCAAGTGTCCGATATTTGTTTTAATAGAGCCTAACCCACAATACGATTCCCATTTATTGTCATCTTGTTGTGAAAGCTCTAAAAACGCATCTTTCAAGGCTGCAAACTCAATAGGGTCACCTAATGAAGTACCTGTACCATGGGCTTCCATATAACCTACTGACTCGGGTGCAATATCAGCTGAACGGAAGGCCTCCTTGATTAAAGTAGCTTGCTTCGCTGGATTCGGCACAGTTAAACCGTTTGCCTGCCCTCCATGATTAGTAGCTGTTCCTTTAATGACAGCCATGATAGAATCGCCATCGAGCTTTGCCTGTTTCACAGGTTTTAACAGTAATACAACTCCACCTTCTCCACGAACATATCCATTGGCATCTTTATCAAACGTTTTACATTTCCCATCTCTGGATAACATTCCGGCTTTATAGTAAGCAATGCTGTTAGCAGGATGACACATTAGATGAACTCCGCCTACTAAAGCCTGCTCACACTCTCCTGCTTGCAGAGATTTTACAGCTTGATGAACGGCAACCAAAGAACTTGAGCAAGCCGTATCTATTTGAATACTAGGACCATGAAGGTTATAAAAATATGAGATCCGATTAGGGAGAATCGCCATGGATGTACCTATTCCATACTTAGCTTGAACATCATCACTGTAACGATCCAAGAGCTTACTATAATCGGAGCCACTCGCACCAATAAATACACCTGTATTACTACCTGAAATGGCGGTAGCAGAATAATTAGCTCCTTCTATACACTCCCAGCTTAACTCCATGAGCAAGCGTTGCTGAGGGTCTAAAATCTCTGCCTCCGTAGGGGAAATTCTAAAAAACAATGGATCAAATTCAGCAATATTATCTAGGAATCCACCTTGATCTATCCCTTTATGTTCTGAATCAGGATGAATTGTATCGGGCCAATCCCATCTATGTTCAGGCATCGGTCTAATAGCATTGCAGTTGTTAATTAATAATTCCCATAATTCTTCGAGATTGCTCACCCCTCCTGGAAGACGACAGGAAGCACCGATAATTGCAATGTCATCCTTTTCTACATAAGGATTAGTCCTTGCAACTATTTCATTTTCTGAGACAGATTCTTCTGCTACAGACACTTGTTCTACTACATCCAAGCTCTCTATGAGATACGAAATAATTTTTCTAGCGGTATTGTATGTAAAAAAGAACGTTGTTTTAAGTTCGATTTGAAACCTTGTACCTAACTGATCGTTTAATTCTAGTAAATCACCTGAATCCAAGCCAAGCTCCATTAGTGGACGATCTACATAAGCTAGAACATCCTTCCTCTCTTTATCCAAAAGAGAACCTATACTATCTAACACAAAATCTGTAATAGCCTTAGAAAGATCACTGTTCCCCGTTTGAATCGAAATGCATTTTTTTTCAAGACATTCCTGGTTACGTACTTTATCAAGAGACTCACAATAGCCTCGATTTAAAATATCGTATTCAACAAGTACTCCATAGCCAAGATTTGCAACATCTAATGGACGATAATTCGGAATTAATTCTTTAATCTTTGCTCCATGCATTTCGTGAAATCGCAACGTTTTGTCGACTAATTTATTATTTTTATTACGAAGGGTGATATATTTGTCCTTATCTATCGTTGAATACCGCTGATAATCCTTACATTTTGTAATACCAATGACAGACCTGACCTCGCTTATCAAACTGCAACGCTGTAGCATAAATTCCAAAAGCTGATCTCCCAGCTTGCGATCCTGCATTTCAGGCAAGATATTGATAGCTAACAATTGAATAATAGTCCCTTCTGGATGGTGAAACTGTTCAACAGTATTGCTTTGAGATGTCTTTATATCCTTAATCTCTCTAATTTTTTGTGAATAAATAACACCTACTACTCTATTATCTACCTCAAGGACTAGTTGCCCTTCTGGATATTTCTTTATTCTGTGCAAAATTTTTTCAGCAGGAGCAGCGAGATCCTCTCCCCAACATTGCAACTCAAGTTGTCTTAACACCGAAATATCATGCTCGTGTGCCATTCTGATCTTGTAATCTCTCTGCTCAAAATAATTTAACGTGATTCGTGAAAACGGCATAGCTTTTGGATATTTACGAAAATATTGTTTATGAGGAAATAATCCTACCTCTGCGGCAGCTAAAATAAAAGTATCTGCTTCTACTAATAACTTTTGCGAGAATCTATGAATAGTATCAAAATGAAAGCTCTCACATTTATCAATATGCTGACTAATTGTCTTCGGCTCCAAACAGTGCGCTTCTAAAAGGATGAAACCATGCTTATTTACTAGATGTGACCAGAGTTGTAAGTGTTCAATCAGTTTCTTTTTCACTAATTTAGAAGAACATTCCCGTCCAGTTTCATCTACAAAGACCGTTTTGGTAGGGATGAAAGAATTACAATTCGTTTCATCAGTATCCTCTGGTACGATGAAAGGTCGA
This sequence comes from Brevibacillus laterosporus DSM 25, assembly GCF_002706795.1. NCBI lineage: Bacteria > Bacillati > Bacillota > Bacilli > Caryophanales > Paenibacillaceae > Brevibacillus > Brevibacillus laterosporus. Next base: position 4,438,366 of record NZ_CP017705.1, on the reverse strand, counting down.
TCATGATCAAGAAATGACCGAACATATAAAATATTTTCTGTATCAGGAATTCCGCCTTCTCTAATAGTAGTTATAAGCTCATTAGGATTCCCGATCGTTCCTTTTAGCAAAACATGTTTGATATCCTTTAGGGTTGTAGCGGTTTCTATAAGAGATTCTTCCTTGTTGTCAATTCCGATTAACGTCAAGGGATATTGATCAATTCTCTTACCTCGCAGTGACTTCATTTTAATAATCTCGTATATTTTTTTTAATAGCGCTCCATTGCCACATCCCATATTTGCTATATATTTCGGCTGCTCCTCAAGCGGTTCTCTATCAAAAATAGAAATTACTATTTGTTCCATATCTCTTACATATTCTTCCTGATGAAATCCGTATTTTAGCCCCTGTAGCATACGGTCCATATATGCTCCATACTCTTGACCGTCTCTAGTAAGAACAGCTTGGCAATCACCAAAAAGTAGCTCATCTATATTTTTTATTATTGGATGATAGGAATAAATAGCTGCCGTATTCAAAATTCCATCTAACATATACATGCCGGTTTCTGTTAAGGTGCCAATCTTTTTTGTTTGATCCAACCAATTTTTTTTTAGGAATAGCTGCGTAATTTCTTGCTTAGCGACACCAGATAGATTATGGAACAGTAATTCGTGTTGTTGAGAAGGATACTGCAAAATGAATTTTTGTTCATTTAATGAGAACAGCAAAGGAATCATTACCATCCCATCCAGAAACTGCGAATACATCACATTGTCAATATTCCATTGTTTAGCAGACAGCTCAATCCACTTTTGCAGACGATATTTTCTCTGGGATTTTTTAAAGTATTCCTTCATCGGAAAATCGAATAGCTCAACCACTTCTTCCGGTATTTTTTCTACCACATTCCATCCTGTCAGTAACGTATACCCATCCTCACTGTCTCGACATAAGATTTGTAGGGACTCTAACATATGAAGAGCACTGCGCAAGTGACCACTATTAGCATGTAGCTCATGTACAATTTGACTAAACGGAGTAGATTGATTTTGTTGTAAAAGATCAAATAAACCTCGTTTTTTGCACGATAAAAGCACTGGAATTGCCAAATACCCATGAGAATAATGATGTAAGATGGATAACATGAAATATACCTCGTTTCAGTAACGAATTTTCCTTTCCGACTATCTCATAACAAAACTTCGTAATTTTGCATCTAAAATTTTTATAGTTTCTTCCATTAGCTTTACACCGATTTCATCTACATGACGATTTTTCCAGCTTTCCAAGCTTGTTCCTCTTACCCAACGATTAAACGCCCCTAACGCAGGGCCACAATAAATTTGATAATCTACTTGTTGTTCTGGAATACCGTCTATTGCTAAATTTATAGAGTGTGCTAGGTACCATTTAAAAATCAAAGCCATTTTATACTTCTGATTTTTTTCTGCCTTATCTATTTCTACCTGTGAGGCATTCTGTTTACATTTCTCATAAACTTCCTCAAAACTGCGTTTAAAGTATTTTACCTGGATGAGTTTTTTATCTTTTTCATTGATCTCTTCCAGTGAATTATATTGAGAATACAATTCAAACAGCTTATTCGCCCTAGCAGGGAAGAACACACCTCTTTTTAACACTTGAACCTTAGCTCCTATTTCAAATCGATCTCCTGCTGGCGCATATGCGGTATCTTGAATTTGCACCTGTTGTAACAAGTCTTTAACTGCATCACTTGTGCCTGCTTCCACTGTACATTGATTAATAGAACCTGTTAGTATAAAATCTGCACCTAACATAAAAGCTGCCGCTGCTGCCTCAGGAGTCCCAATTCCTCCAGCTGCTCCAATCCTAACCTTCTTAGGGTATTTATATTTTCTCATCATCTCATCACGTAGCAGTATCATGGCTGGCAATAAAACATAAGATGCTACCCCATCTGTAGGTCCGCCTGAATCAGCTACTATACACAAGTCATCTGCCATAGGAATTGTACTAAGCATATGAGCTTGGTCTCTGGTAATTTTATTTTCTCTAACCATTTTCTCGACTAAGTACTCTGGTGCCGGACGTAAAAATTGTTCAGCCATTTCAGGTCTTGATACCTTGCCAATGATTCGATTCGTACTCGATACGGTTCCATCAGGTAGCTTTTTTACTCCATGCGCACGATATTTAATTAATGCCGATGTTATACTCATGTAAGCAGATACTTCTACTGCTTTAATCCCATATTGAATATATAAATCGACCAGTTGATCTTCTCTTTCTTGTTTATCGGGAGTATGTAGGAGGTTCATCCCATACGCTTGTCCGGCATGTAGTTCTCTTTGAATGTATTGAATCGATTTCTCGATTTGAGAAAGATGTAAGTCTCCAGTACCTAAAAAACCCATCATGCCAGCCTTGCCCAGCTTTACTACTAATTCTTTAGATGCGATGCCCTTATACATACCACCAGCAAGATAGGGATACTGCAATTGATAATCTTGCATAAATTGCTTGCATCCAACAGTTGTAATCACACTAGCTTCGGGTTGTTGAACGAAAGGTTTTTCTTCAATTTCTTCTACGCCCTCTCTTCTGTTTTCATCCCTATTGAATTGCTGAGACATAGGCTGAGATATAGTAGGAATTGCAAACTCATATGTTGCTTCAGTAGGCAAGTAGATTGGGGTTGCTTCTGCTGTTATTTTCCTCATCAGCCCAGTTAACACTTTCCCCGGTCCAATTTCCTTGACTTCTATTCCTTCAAATCCCATCAGCACTTGAACTGTCTCACACCAGCGAACTGACTCTGTTATTTGTCTAATCAAATTCATTTTCATATCGTTTTTTTGATATAATCTCGCATGGACGTTAGACAAAACAGGGATGGTACATTCAGAAAGAACGAAAGAATTGATATAGGTCTCAAACTGCTCTCTTGCCTCCAACATATGTCTCGAATGAAAGGCTCCACTTACACGTAACGGAATATAAGTGATACCTTCAATCGCCTCAAATACTAGCTTGGCCCGAGCTATATCCGATTGTAATCCTGAAATAACCAACTGCTTAGGGGAATTCAAATTAGCAATATCGATTCTGTCTAATTGATTTTGAAGTAAGATCTGCTTCATCTTATCCTCAACTATTCCTATAACTGCTGCCATCCCCCCTCCAACAGCTCGACTCATTAATTCTCCCCTTTTTTTCACCAGTTTTAATCCAGTCACAAAGTCAAAAGCTCCTGCTGCAAACAATGCATTATATTCACCTAAGCTGTGTCCAGCCAGAATATCTGGTTTTCTTCCCGATTCGTTAATGGTATCCAAATACATCAGCGCATTTACCGTATATAAGGCAGGCTGTGTGTACTCGGTCTGTTGTAATCTCCCTAATGGATCTTCTAGACACAATTCTTTCATGGAATATCCTAAAACCGAATCAGCTTGACTCGTGATATCAGGATACTGATCAAACAAGTCTCCTCCCATTCCTTTTTTTTGCGATCCTTGTCCAGGAAATACAAAAGCAAGCATACTTTTATTCTCCTTTTTCACTGTAGTTGGACTTTTTTGAGCATAATTGCGTAGGATATAATCCAAATTTTGTAGCTCTGTTTTATATGGAGTAAGAATCGGCAGAACGATTTGATTCTTTCTTAAAATAGACATTGATTTACACATAGTAAAAAGCGTTCCTGAAGGACCGACATCCAAATATATCCGATCGTTACCCTCCTCTTGTAAGAAGGTGATCCCCTCAGTAAATTGAATTGGCTTTCGAATAACCTTCCAAAAATAATCTGTATTCCATTCTCTAAGCGGTTTTCCGTACACACTTGATATATACGTTATTTTAGAATCAAGAAAAAGTTGCTTTTGTAAAAAAGCAACGTATTCATCTGATGCAGGATCAATGCTAGAAGAATGGAATCCTTGAGTAACAGGTAATTTACTACACATGATTCCTTTTTTCTTTGCATGCTGTTCAACCAAAGCCATATGTTCTTTTTTTCCTGATACAATAAAATGATTTTCGCTATGAATAGAGACCAACTCGCTATTTTCATATAGAACCGGATCAGACGAGAATAGGGACGGATGATGTAGCATAGCCAACATACCGCCTTCTTCACACCGACTCTCTACTAATTGGGCTTGTTTCACAACGGATTGGAGTGCAGTATCAACACTACATACACCTGCTGTTACAGCTGCTGCAAATTCCCCCAGACTAACACCAATAACAGCGTCTGGAACTATGCCATTTTCTAATAAAACCATTGTCATGGCGTATTCCACCATAAAAATAGAAACGTGAGTATAAAGCGTACGAGTAAAAGGCTCTGTCATTTTTTTATTGATCTCATACAACTCACTGCGTACAGATACTCCGATCAATTCGCGGACTTTTGCATCTAATTCATACATGTATGATCTAAAAATGTTATTTTGCTCAAATAAGGCCCTTCCCATCTGATAATACTGTGATCCCTGACCTGAATACATAAATACAATCGATGGATTCACCTGGAAACACCTCTGGGTAGAATGTAATCGTGATTCGTTTTATCTGCACAATGTATGCTGGCTTCTCCTATATTATATAAAGCCGTGTAGATTCCTGTTAGTGGATTTTACCGTAATTCTATATTCGCTTAGCCACATATTTACCTGTATAAAGTACTCCATTAGCTTAAGTAACAAGCCTTGACTAGAGTGCATTTTTCCTTGAAGGAGTGAGGAACTGCCATCTACAACATGCATCAATTTCTTTTTATCCAGTAAATCATGAATTGGTGCATTTGAATTAGACATCATCTCTTGAAAGATAGACTGAACACCTGCGAAATAGACTGGGTCTTGTGTAGATGGATAAGCACTCTTTCTACGAAGTCGTACTTCTTCTGGTACATAACCTTGGAAGGCTTGACGCAGTATACCTTTTTCGATATTCCCAATGGTCTTCATCTCAAATGGGATATTAAATGCATACTCCACTAATCGGTAATCGCAAAATGGAACACGTACCTCAAAGCCTGCATACATACTTGCGCGATCCTTACGCTCCAATAAACCGATTAAAAATCGAGTGATGAATAAATAAGACATTCTACGTTGACGCATCTGTGTCATCGTTTCATTTTCAAGCAAAGGTACTTCCCTTGTTGCTTCAGCATACCTCATTTCCGCATAATCGTTTGGTTGAATGCTTTCGATTACATCCTGCTGTAATATAGAAGCAAATTTATCCCATGTGTTAAGCAGCCATGGATATCTACTAGAATCCAAATACTCTTCTTGGTGAAACCATGGATATCCACTAAATATTTCGTCTGCTGATTCACCTGAAATAGCTACCGTAGCATCCTTCTTCATCTCTTTACACAATAAATGTAAGGATGTTTCCATATCGCCATACCCAGGTAAATCACGCATACGCATTGGAATAAGTAAATTTTCAAGCAGCTGTTCAGAGGTAAGTGTTATAACATGGTGCTTCGTTCCCACATGCTCAGACAGCATTTTTGCATACGGTGCATCTAAACTAGGACGAGCTCCATCTGCTACAAAATCTTGATCACTCCCTACAAAGTCGACGGAGTATGTAGACAACTGTTGACCTTTATCAAAAAATTGACGCCCTGCAATCGAAACTAAACCGCTTGAATCCAAACCACCCGAAAGCATGGATACAACCGGAACATCAGCAATTAATTGGCGTTTTACTGTATCTTCTAACAAGTGCGTAATATGTTCAGCCGTTTCTTCAGCCGTTTCAGTATGTAATCTACTCTGGAGCTGCCAATAGCGGGTCTCTCTTGTTCTTTCTTTTGTAAACAGTATCGAATGAGCTGGCTTTACTTCAAAAATATTTGTGAAAATCCCATTGCCCGGCGTACGTATTCCTCCAAGAGCAATTAGTTCGGATAATCCTTGAAAATCAACTTCCCGTTTCACATCTGGGTGAGCAAGAATTGCCTTTATTTCCGAGCCAAACAAAATCGAACTTCCTTGTTGATAATAAAATAAAGGCTTAACCCCTAAATGATCTCGTGCTAAAAACAAACTTTGCTTCATTCGGTCCCAAATCGCAAAGGCAAAAATACCATTCAGATGCTTAACACAGTCTTCTGACCATTCCATATAAGCGTGAAGTAATACTTCCGTGTCAGAATTTGTTTTAAATTGATGGCCTCGTTCTATTAATTCACGACGTAGTTCAAGATAATTATAAATTTCTCCATTATAAGTCATGGCATATAATCGATCAGACTCGTGATAGATAAAGGGTTGAACACCACCTTCAGGGTCAATAACAATTAAACGTCGGTGCGCCAAAGCTGCGTGCTCCGTAATCCAATATCCTTCAGCATCCGGTCCTCGATGACGAATAGAATCAGACATCTGCTGTAAAATAGGTTTTTGATTCAACAAGTTATGTTCCCAATCGATCCAGCCTGTTATCCCGCACATGTTCAAGGACTCCTCTTTATCTTTTTTTGGACTGAATATAAGCCACTACCTTATGAATTGTCCGTACTAATTCTGAGCTAAGCTCTTCATCTGCTATCTGAATATCAAATCGTTTTTCAATTTGTACCAACAACTCCATAATAACAATGGAGTCTAAATTATATTGTTTGATAATATCTAAATCGTCTGGAATACTATTAGGATCAATCTCTTGACCATAATGTGATTTTATAATTTCCGCCAGATCATTTTTAATAACTAGTCCGTAGTCTGCTGAATTTGTAGTTCCCATCTTGTTCTCCCCTTCTTTGCTTAAGCTATCTCACTTCTTTTCGACGCACCTTACCCGCCGCCGTTTTAGGTAAATCCTCTCTAAATTCGATTCTTCTTGGCACTTTGAAATCAGATAGTTTTTCACGACAATATTCTAGTAGCTCTACTTCCGTAATCTGATTTTTAGCTACTACATAGGCTACCGCCATTTCCCCACGGATAGGATCATGTTCGCCAACCACTACTGCATCTGCTATTGCTGGGTGCTGACTAAGCACTTCCTCAATTTCATACGGGTTAACTTTTTTACCATTCACATTTATCGTAATATTTAGACGACCAACTATATGTAGCTCACCCTCTTCACTTAGATAGGCCAAATCTCCGGTTCGCCACCACCCATCTTGCACTACATATCCACTTTCATCCGAATCTCCCTTGCGTAAGTACCCTTTAGCAAGTGACTCGCTTTTTATGAGTAGTTCATAAACTGTTTTTCCATCAAATTCAAATGGGTTTGTATCATCAAGCTTTACCTGTACCCCATCAATAAGAGTGCCTACGCTAGTAGACTCTCTAGAAGAGAAACGATTTTGTTGAATGGACACGACACCTGCTTCTGAGGACCCGTATATGTTTTGAATGAATAGATTCAATTTTTTCTTACAGGATAAAAGCAGCTCATCTGATAATGGTGAAGTTGCTGATAAAGCAATCCTAATTTGATCAAGTGGCTTATCAACATGTTCAACCAGCATTTTATAGTGGGCTGGAACAGCCATTAGTATGTTACAAGCTTGCTTGTATATTTTCTTTTCCAAACTAGACGGCAAAACATATGCCCCAGTGAAAGATACAGATGCTCCACATAAGAAAGGAACAAAACACCCACAAATTGTGCCATAAATATGATATGTGGGTGCTGCGCATAAGATACGATCTTCAGGGACAATCCCAAGGGTTTGACCTATCCGTTTCCCATCAGACATAAGGCTCTCCATTGGTTTAACCACTGCAGACGGTATCTTAGTTGAACCCGATGTTAAAAACACAAGATTGCTTTGATTTGTTGTTGGTTTTAGATATTCGTTCCAACACGTCGCATACTTTCCTATATTTCCTATCGAGAAGACATGCTCAAAGCAGGAAAGCTCGTACCATTCCTTGTATTCAAGCGAATCTATTGACTTACTATTTATTTCACGTAATACATACTGAGTCTTATACATCGTCATGATCTTTTGCATTTCCTCTTCTTTCAATAGAGGATCAACTAACATGACGGAAATATTTAGATGGCTTGCAGCTACTATCGCGGCCCAAATGACCTCACTTTTTTGAAGAACAATTGCTAAAGGCGTTTCTGCATGTAAGCCAAACTTTTGAAAAATTTGTATCAAATGATCCGCTTCACTTACTACAGCCTGATAAGGAATTTCTTCCGTTTCTTTAATAATGGCTGTTAACCGAGGGTTGTGTTCAATTAGTTGCTTCAAATGTTTATAAATCATGAGGATCACCTGCTTTCAAATCTAAATACTATTCACTCTAATGCAAATGAGTGTAACAGCCACAATTTTCATAAAACCTTGGTTCATACTTATTTTATCCTGATTGATAAAATGTTAATTTTTACTTCAATTTCTATTTGCAAACTAACGTTACCATAAAATTACATGCTAGTAAATATAAATAAATCCATATAATGGAACACCAATAATAGCACCAAAGGAAAGGTACTGACCAGCCTTACTCTTATTATTGTATGGCACTTTCACTTTCCATATAATGAAAAATCCGATGTGTCTGCCCCCGCTATCTACCTCTACAAACATCCCAATAAATCCATTCGTAAGTAATTCGTAAGTAATTCGTAAAACTTTGACAGGATAACAACATATTTTTCCGACATTCTTACTTTATAAGCTGAAAACGAAGTAGAAAAAAGCAGAATTACCTATACTCTCGACATTTTCTCATTTCGGACTTTCGGTCTTCTCTTCATATTGTAAAAAAAAGGGCCTGTTTTTTTATTTACTTTTTTAGAATATTAACATCAATTAACTAGAGCTACATAGGAAAGCAAGAGTAACCAGGAGCCACATTCTGGTTTACCTGTGTAATAATCAGATAAAATTGGGTACTTTCGGATCGCAAACTAAATCGTATCAAGTTTTCATTTTTTAACTTTTTTATCTCAAATAAATGTTATATGAAATAATAATATTAACAATGAACATCTGTAGAATTATGTCTGAAAGAAACCAGACGATGACTGTCGAAGGCTGTAAAACGTTTCTAATTACCGAATAAGCCATTTTCCTTTGATACGCTAGATATAGTAAGAGTAAGAAAAAGATGAGAGGAGAAAAAATTTGATGGAACCAAAACAGCTAAAAATTCGGACAGATATCCCTGAACCTGTAGAGGATGAAATTGAGCTACAAAAAGTAATTAATCAATTAAAAAATGAGTTGGTTCAACTAGTATCAGAAAAGGGTAGCTTTTTAGATCACTCGGTTATTCACCTAAGTCAAACTCTCGATACCTACATCCTGCAGATGCAAAAAAGAAAAATTCACTCAAACCCATTTTTCTCACCCAGCCTCCTTTGGCAATATGCTTAATAAGTAACAAAACTCTATTCTCTAAAAAATGAACGAGCTGCCCATGATAGATGGAGGAAAAAATGAACAAACACACGAAACACTGACGAAGTGCTCCTCATTTGGTCATCATCCCCAAATAAGCATTTCGTCTTTTATTTGTTAGAACAAAAAAATACAAAAAAAAAAGCAAGAGCCTACGCCCTTGCTTCGCACCATATTTTTCAGTTTTCATTCCGCTTCTCACAACGCTATTCATGATTCCTACGCTTACCTTACAGATGCTTATTATTTTCTATAGCCTGTTACATTATTTGCATCCATCCATTGTTTTTTCATCTGCATCAGATAAGCTAAATCTGGATCTTCCCAACCTTGTATAATTAGAAGAACCCTTTGAACGACAACTAGGTCATTATACGTTAAGTATGGGTAATCTTTGAGCCCCATCGTACCATCTGGCATATACGCATAATGTAAGTTAGAATCTGGCATGACCCAAGCATCCCTCGTCAGTTTAATCCCCCAGAGCATTTTCTCTGCAAGTTCTTTGAAGCGATCATCTTTAGTCTGGATATATAGCTCATACAAATAATTTATCTCTTGTAATTGATGGTTCAAGGAGGTATGAGTTATTTGATGTGGCTTTTCATGAGAATAATCACTTACCAATATGCCTACTTGACCATCTCGCTCAATCTGGAAATGATTTTGCTTACTATGCTGTAAGAAAAACTCTGCATACCGCATACTTGCTTGTAAAAAGCGTTCATCATGATAAGACTGGTACGCTTTTAGTAATAAAAATGCAATATCAGTATTAAATCGTGTGTCATAAAATCCGGCATCGATTTGGTAATCATCCCATAACCATGTTGATTTAGGAGCTGTCGGCCAGTACCCCTTAGCATTTTGATTTGGCAAAATTGTGTGGAGCATCATCCAGCCAAGATCCTGTGCTGCCCTACTTCCTTCCGTAATCACAAAAGAGGTAGCAAAATAGTTATCTGGATTACGCCAGAAATAATTGGGTCCTGTTGGAACATATGTAGTTGGTGTCCGGTCATAAAAACCATCCCAGCTCCAGCGTAGACGGTCTTCAAAATCAATACTTCGCCAGATTAGCTCCATATTTGGTGTATTCCAGTCAATTAATGGTTGAAAAGATTCCAATGCCCAAACTTCTCCATACATATGAGATTCAACAGGCATTTCAATACTCACGTTGTAGCCGCCATATGTCTTTTTCGCAATTATCTTAATTTGATTCATATTTTTAGGTACAACCTCGATGGAATTATGTGTCCTAGGTATATAAATGTGCGGTTTACTTAAAATGATTGAATACTGATCTGTCATAATATACCCGGTATGTACAGGTAAGTTTCCCTGTAAAGTTGTTTTCGTCCATTTGGGTACGGCCCCATTGCTTGCAAGATAGCGGAATTCTCCGCGCGTTCCGGGAATAAACAAGGAAATCTTTTGCTTGGTTTGCTTTGCGCCTGGTTTAGATTGTATTCGTTCGATCCAATAACGATCTTGGTTGGGGAACATTATTTGTTTTTTCTGTAAATTATACTGATTCGTACGCTGTTCTGTATAGGTTGCGTGTAAGCCTTGCTGTTGATCTACCCCTTTCACATGATGAGACGGGGCTAAACATGTAAGTAGAAGCATACCAGAAAGCGCCTGTATCCATTTTTTCTTTGTCAACAAACGTTCACCTCAATCTCCCCTCAATTTAGAGCAATGTTTCTTCTTTTCTGTGAGTACATATAAGCATTATCCATCCTACCTGAATCTAAGCTATACATCATGTAAATACTTGTCACCAATCACTTGCCTGTTCCCCTAATTACTAGACGTTACAAATCACACTTTGTTATTCTATTTTTGAAAAATCTAACTTTTGTCTTACTGATTTTTCATCTACCTATATGATAAACAGGACTTTTTTCCTATTATTATTTCTTAGAACAGAATAGTTATTGAAAGCTTTTTAATTGATTGAGTCATATCGTAACATTTACTTTGTGCACTTTACGGTTACAATATAACCAGTAGATGAATAAACAATCAAAAAACCTCCGAAGCACACTATATTATTGTAAGTAACTTCGATTTATGTTACAGTTATCCTACTTCATTTAATGATTGGAGAGATTTTCCTATGAATACGGCAACATTTGAAACACTTGTTGAGGTAATGAAAGCACGTCATAGTGTTCGCAAATACGAAACTGGTGTGGAAATTCCCCGTTCCGAGCTTAATGAAATTCTGGAACTAGCTGCATCCGCTCCTTCCTCTTGGAACCTGCAACATTGGCGTTTCCTAGTGGTTACAAATCAAGAGAAAAAAGAAAAGTTGCTCCCACTTGCTTATAATCAACAACAAGTAGTAGATGCTTCTGCGGTCATTATCGTTCTAGGTGATGTTAAAGCAGATCTAGCTGTTCGCGATATCTACGGAAAAGCTCTACAGGATGGTTTAATCAACCAACAAGTGTTTGATATCATGGTTAACCAAGTAGAAGGCGCTTATGCAAGCAACGCTGAGATTGGTATAAAGGAAGCTATTTTGAATGCCTCTCTTGCTTCCATGCAATTAATGCTTGCAGCAAAAGCAAAAGGCTATGATACATGCCCAATGGGTGGAATTGATCGTGATGGTATTGTGAAAGAATGCAACATTCCAGAGCGCTATTACCCGGTCATGATGCTTACACTGGGAAAAGCCAGCACTCCTGCCCATCCTACTGGTCGCTTGCCTCTTAGTGAAGTCGTTATTAATGAAAGCTTTTAAGTTATAGAACAAATCAAAGGCCTGGAAAGAGAAACTACTCTGACCAAGCCTTTTTTCTGGTGTAAAAATGAGCACGGGATGTACCTACATTTTTACAAAGTAAATGCTATAGTACGTAGAATATTGATTTTAATCTAACTTTTACTCATTTTAAGAAAGGGCTGTTGTCATAATCGACAACAGCCCTACGCTTGCCCTCGGGTAAGGAGGTCAAAAAAGCAGTTTCTATCCTTTGTATTCAACGAGGTAGTAGTTTTTCTTACCGCGGCGAATGACCAAGTATTGACCGCCCAGACGCTCGATATCAGCTAGTTTAGTTTCTAAATCAGTGAAGCGAACATCATTTACCGTAATGGCATTGTTGTTCAGATATTCGCGAGATTCACGTTTAGATTTAGCTGCGCCTACTTGGACAAGTACATCTACCATTGTTAGCTCTCCATCCTCTAGAGTAGTAGATGGCACATCGCTAAAGCTATCAGCAATTTCAGCTGGGGTTAGCTCTTTTAGTCCCCCGTTAAACAAAGAAACAGAGATTTCTTCCGCACGTTTCATTGCTGCTTCCCCATGAACCAAACTGGTTACTTCACGAGCCAAGGTACGTTGTGCTTCACGTTTTTCTGGTTCAGTAGCTACAGCATTTTCTAACGCATTCAACTCTTCCATGCTTAGGAACGTAAAGTATTTTAAGAACTTCACAACATCACGATCATCAGTATTCAACCAGAATTGATAGAATTTATATGGAGAGGTCTTGCTAGCATCTAACCATACTGCTCCACCTGCTGTTTTACCAAATTTGGTACCATCGCTCTTAAGAACCAATGGGAGCGTCAAACCAAATACTTTTTTAGCTTCCGTCTGATTTTCATCATTCTGGTTCGCACGTCGAATGAATTCTGTACCAGCTGTGATATTTCCCCACTGGTCACTACCACCCATTTGCAATTCACAATTATGAGTTTGGTTTAATTTCCAGAAATCGTACGCTTGCATAATCATATAGCTAAACTCAGTGAAAGAGATTCCGTTTTCCAAACGCGCACTTACAGAATCCTTTGCGAGCATATAATTAATCGAAAAATGTTTCCCAATATCACGTAGGAATTCAATTAGAGTCAGCTGCCCTAACCAATCATAGTTGTTAGCCATGATCGCTGGATTACCATCACGATCAAAATCTAAAAAACGTTCTAATTGGCTTTTTAGTTTGTCAGAATAGCCTTTTACAACCTCTTCTGTGTTCAATGAACGCTCTGTAGAACGACCGCTCGGATCACCAATCATACCTGTGCCCCCACCTACAAGGGCTATTGGTTGATGACCTGCCTGTTGAAAACGGCGTAAGGTGAGAATGGGAAGTAGGTGCCCAATATGTAAGCTATCAGCAGTTGGGTCAAAGCCCGTATACAGTGTGAGCTTACCTTGTTGAAGACGCTTTGTGAGCTCTTCTTTATCTGTTGATTGGTAGATCAGCCCTCTGCTTTCCAGCTCTTGAATAATATCCATTGCTACCTAATTCTCCTTTGCAATAAATTGTGTAATTTGTATATCATAGCATAAGTTCGCACATATTTTTATATTGTACCAAAAAAAATATTCTCTAGCGATAATGACTCCATATAATTGTGTTTGACTACAGGAATACAAGATACAAGCTTTTGTCCACTCATGCTTCCTATTTCTTAATTAAATAGCGATTAACAGGTCTGCCAACCCCACCATATTGCACATCACGTTCCACCATTTGAATACGTTCTAAATGCTCGAGGTAACGCCTTGCTGTGACACGTGCAAGGCCAACATGCTCCGCTACCTCCTCAGCTGACATGGACTGCTTTTGCTCAACCATGAATTGTTTAATTTGTTGCATTGTAAGCGTATTTAAGCCTTTTGGTAATTCTTGCTGCTGATGCTCCTGTCTAGTGGTTTGCCCAAATAGAAGTGAATCTAGTTCCGATTGCGACATTGTGGATTGTTCGCCTGTCTGTTTCGCATATTTACGAAAATTATCCAGCGCTTGCTTTATACGCTCAAATTTAAACGGTTTCATAATATAGTCAAATGCACCATGGCGAATCATGGTCTGGATGGTCTCCATGTCTTTAGCGGCAGTAATTACGATTATCTCTACTGGATTATCGCCACTTCGCAATTGTTTTATCGTCTCTATACCATTTTGGGAAGGCATGAAAATATCCATGATAGCCAAATCTGGCTGTAGCTCTTTAATCATGGAAAGTCCTTCTGATCCATTAGAAGCTACCCCTATAACCGTAAATCCCTCTACTTGCTGGATAAATAGGCGATGCAATTCCTGAACCATGGGATCGTCCTCGATAATAATGACTCGAAACATACTTACTTTTCTCCTTTCATAGGAAGCTGAATCAAAAAGGTAGTTCCATATCCCGGTGCAGAGTCAATTGAAATGTCGCCGCGCCCTTTTGTGACCAGTGTTTTTACCAAATATAGTCCTAATCCCTGATTGTGCTCAAATTTGGTAGTAAATCCTCGTTCAAACACACGGGCTTGGGTACTCTCATCCATTCCAAATCCATTGTCTTCTACCATTAAAGATAGGCTCTCCTCGTCTTGGTGTAAGCTGATAAATAAACTCTTGTCTTCCCTCTCAGACATGGCTAAAGCATCAAAAGCATTTTCTACTAGATTGCCGATGATCAGCACAAAATCATGGTGATCCATCCTATTTGGAAAAGCATAGAATCTACTTTTACGATCGATTTCCACCTGTATGCCCAACTCTTTACCACGCCCCACTTTACTAAGCAATAATCCTGAGAGATTATCATCGTAAATATTTTCAGTTAGGAAGCTACTAAGCTCCTCATGTTTTTCTGAAACATCAAAAACGTATTGCAAAGCTTTATCTGCTTGATTTAGCTGGAGCAATCCTGCAATGGTATGCATTTTATTTCGGTGCTCATGATTTTGTACCCGCAAGGCTTCTACAAACGCTTTTACCCCAGTTAGTTCTTCTGCAATTTTGGCAAACTCTGTTCGATCCTGAAAGATAGCCAGTGCACCTACCGTTTTGTTATTCACTTTAATCGGAACACGATTGGACCAAATGATGGCATGTTGCATTTGCAATTCCTGATTATAGATGGGTTGATCCAAGCGTAAAATTTCCGGTAGTCTGGAATCAGGGATTACATCATTAATTTTTTTACCAATGACATCACCCGTAACTTGAAAGATTCGTTTGGCGTGTTCATTAAAAATGGTAATGGTTAAAGCGTTATCAATTGCAATGACACCTTCATGCATAGCTTGAAAGGTTGCAGTGCGTTCAATTAGTAGCCGGGCAATCTCCTGGGGTTCCAGATTTAACAACTGCTTTTTCATATGACGAGCCAACTGCCATGAGCCCATTACGCCAAACAAGAGAGATAGAAACAATGTAATGGTGATACTCTCCTTTTGATTCGCAAGCATTTCATATAAGGTAGGTAGTATATGCCCTGTCATAACAACACCAATCTGACGGTGCTCCGCATTCATAATTGGTACGTAAGCACGTAAAGCCATCCCTAGTTCCCCTTTTACCTTATGGACAAAGGTATGTTCAGCAAAGGCTGGCCCCGCCTCTTTCCCGGTAAATACTGTGCCAATTCGCTCTTCCCTAACATCAGACAATCGAATTCGATTCATCGATAACACAACGATATAACTTACATCATTTACAATCTGAATACGTTTAGTCGTTGATTGAATCGATTTCCAACCATCTGGTTTTACTATATTTTCTCCAATCGCAGGTATTTCAGCTACGGTACGCGCAGTAACCAATAACCGTTGGCCTAACTCTGACTCTATCTCCATTGACATTTTTCCGATAATAATAATTCCCCCAATTAAGAGAGAAAATAGTACAATACCAAAGGAGAGAATCGTAATTTTCCAATGAAGTTGCAAGTTTTTGAGCAGAATCTTCACAATCCTTCCGCTATCATCTTTATTTTTCTATTTTGAAATAGATTGATAGATTCTTCAACTAGGAAAGCAAGGTGAATTTCTTGAAATCATTGATTGGCATTTTTTCATTTATCATGATCGGACTTTTAACAGCCCTGTTTATTGGCTTTGGTACGGAGTTAACCCCCGAGCCAAAACCTCTTGACGAGGAACAAAGCGGATTAAAACATCGAGTTGTCATAAAATTTAGTCATGTAGTTGCAGAAAATACACCAAAAGGCTTGGCCGCTGAGAAATTTGCCCAATTAGTCAAGAAGAAAACGAACGATCAAGTTGAGGTACAAGTATTTCCAAATGGAATTCTCTATTCAGACAAGGATGAGTTCCAAGCTTTAGCCAAGGGTGAGATTCAGATGATCGCTCCAGCATTTTCTAATCTCTCCAATGTGATACCACAATGGCTTGCTTTGGATTTACCGTTCGCTTACCCCGATCAGAATTCCATTCATCAAGTCTTTGACGGAGAGATTGGTCGTCTCCTTTTTCAAACACTAGAACCAAAAAACATGCGTGGTCTGGCCTTTTGGAGTAATGGCTTTAAACAAATCAGTAGTAATCAGCATCCCTTGCTGCGTCCTGCTGATTTTGCTGGACATACCTTTCGTATTCTACCTAGTAAAGCCCTTGAGAGCCAATTTAAACTTTTAGGGGCCAAAACCATAGCAATGCCCTTTACAGAGGTTTACCGCAGTATTGAATCGGGTTACGTAAATGGACAAGAAAATACGATTTCTAACATTTTTACTAAGCATCTGGATCAAGTTCAGCCTTATATTACAATCAGTAACCATGGATATTTGGGTTATGCAGTCATTGTAAATAAAGACTTTTGGGAGGGACTTGACCCACATACCCGAGAGCTGTTAACAGAAGCTTTAGCAGAAACAACAACGTGGAATCGACAGCGAGCGATTGAGATGAACAGACAACAATTAGCTTTATTGCGCCGAAAAAAGTCCGTTTTTATTCAAACCTTGACACCTGCACAAAAAGAAGCTTGGATTGCTACACTACAGCCCATTTACAAACAATTTGAGGCAACGATCGGTAAGGAGCTCATGCAAAAAATAGCGGATTTGAAGATACAAAAATAAGTTCTCATCGCTGGTATCCACATGGTAGAAAATACGCCATGTTATCTGTAATAGGTCCACCTAACCGATACCCAAAAGCAGAAGCCTGACCATTGATAAGAAAGCTCCCCACCATGAGATGTCCCTTAACGACTTTTTCAACGGTCTGAACATAAGTAGTCGGAAGTGGTACATATCGCTGATAAACAGACAAGTAATCGGTATATGACTTGTTGATGTCTTCATGGAGAATGGCATCACCCTTAATAATTTGCACGGTATCCCCCTCTCTTCCAAAGGCAGGCTTTCGAACATAAGCTGTCCCCTGTTGTTGGAAAAGATCGGGTTCTAAATAAGTAGGTAAAAAGTGCTCGGCAATCCAAGCATGTTCCTCACTTGAATAAAAAGGGTGCTGCTCCTCATGTAGACCCCAAATGACAGCCTGAATCGCTTTACTTTGCAACAAAAAAGCTGAGATTGGATTAAGCATAGCCAACCTGCGACGTGCTACTAATTCAAGTAGCATCTCTCCCACGGGATCTTTGGTATTCGGATCATAATCAGCTACCATTTGCTCAATGGGGTACGTTTGACGGTATAAAAGATCAATACGTTTACCACCCGCATCATATAACCCCTCTCCATCGACGATTTGTAGCTCATGAAGGGGTACGTAGCAGCTCGGTACCTGTGCCAATTCACGTAAATATTCGACTGTATACCGATCTTCCTGGTTATCTGCATGTGAGGTAAACACGATATGAGGCGAGTCTACATTGTTTGGCACTATACTTTGTAAACTAATAAAAATAGCAGCTTGAACAGCTTGTTGAAGTCTTTTTTCTTCCCCTTCATTGGGGTTTTTATAACCAAATTCCTTACATATCCGATCATTTACAAAGAATAACTCCTTCAAAAATGTGGGCGTATCACTGTTGATTTCGAGGACAACATATCGATCATCGACCTGTACGAGATCTAACCTTGCAATAACACTCTCCAAATTGGTTTGACGAATTCGCAAAAAACGTAAAGAGCTAGCGGGAAAACCTAAAGAAAGCAATAGATCATCATCAATCTGACGCAATAACCCTGCTGTTTTAAAAAATAGATGTCCTACTCGAGTGGTAGTTGTTCGAATGGTAGACGCCTCTTGTTCTGTCACCGGATGCACGTCGTATAAGCTATACTCTTGCCCATAGAGATCTGCCCAATAATGTGGGATCTTCTGATAAAATTGCTTTCTTTTCTCTTTATGATTCATGAAGGAGAGTCGCATCCTTTTCTATAGTAAAAGCGTATGTCATAATCAATCTATCAGATGAAAGGGTGATTTATATCCATACGTGTACGTGTTATATCAAACAAAAGGACGAGCAATTTACGGCCTTTGCCGAATACCATTCTACAGAAATTGGAGAGGATGGTATTTTAGCTCGTCACTTATGCCACTATCTAATTAAAGATGGGAAACAATATCAGCTTCTGTCCAATGAAATGGAGGAAAACAGAGAAATCCTCATTTATGAATATCAAGGAAGTGCAGAATGTTTTCACGACGAGCTGTTTAACAGTAATAAAGGGGTTCTTATTGAGTTTCGGAGATTGCTAGCCGCTGGCGATACAGAGCTTCTAAGCCACTTGATTGTCCCCCATCATATGGATGTGGTGCGTTATTTATTGAAGGATTATATCCATATAGCCGAGATAGGACATTTCGAGGTGGATTCTACAGAAATTGATGAAGATCGTGGTGTCTACGTTATTTATGTGGTGTAACATTTAGAATCGTTTTGACGCTTTCCCAACTTAGTTTTTATTCTGGGCAATTCATCACCCGGGAAAGCGCAAAAGCTGATTCGCTTCGACATCATTTTTCAGCCTAATAGGTCAAGCATTGCCCAATTATCCAGCCAATTGATATCGACACCATCATTAAAAGTATTCCTACGGCGGTATTATTCTTTTCAATCGCTTCCCGAATGCTAAATCGAATTGTAATGAGTTCAGCTAGAAAAAAGAAAATAATTTGGGCTACAATTCCAACTCCGCTCCAAATCACCATATCGACCAAAGATACCGAGTTGGCCACAGCAGAACCAAGCACAAAAGCAAGACCAAGCATTTTTCCACCAAGGGTCATTGCTGCTGCCTGATTATTATTCGCAATTAATTGAAACTCTTTTACCTTTGTTGTGCTGACAACAAATAAAACCAACCCAAGCAACATCATGGCAAAAGCAGTACCAGCATAAAGCAAAAAATTTATGACCAAAGACATGTTACATCACTCCTGTATGTTATATCTTTATGATTGTTCTACAACGACTATCTCTACAATTAGCTTCAGCCACCCGAAGAATGAGAACCGCTACCAAATCCGCTTCGAGAAGAGCTTTTAAAGCTGGAGCTATTTTTGTAGCTTTTATATGATTTACTATCGTAGAGCTGGTTTTTATTACTGTAATACGCTCCTGCATGATAGTAGCTACCATGATAGGACGAGCTCCTATCTGAACATTTGTATACATCGTCATCCCCGTCATAATCCCATGCGCCACAGTTCCGATCCTCTGGTACCGGTGGTTGAGACTCGGAGGAGGAACATCCTGCTACACCCATCGACATGAGAGCAATGGCTGCCACTTTGGAAACCACTTTTTTTGTTTGATTCATGGTGATCCTCCTAATTCTTCCTTTTACTGCTTTTCTGGTGTTTTACTATTACACTCCCTGATGAAAATCTACCGCTAAAAACTCGTTGCGTACTACTAGCTGAGCTTTTGTCTCCAAATCCGTTACTTCCTAAGAAGGAAGATGAATTGCTTCGAAATCTCGAACTGTTTTTATCCTTATGAAAATTGATTATTGCAATAAAGCTGACGCATAGAACATGCCTCCATACATCAGTTGATTATAATCGGAGGAGGAGTTGTCTGTACAGCCATAAACCCCCTGTATATCCACAAATTACAAATATTCGTATTTTGTATCTTCTGAAATGCTCAAATCTCCATTTTCACCCTCAAACGCGTCTCTTGAACGGCAAAACACTATTTCGGCCTCAGCTTCTGAGTTTGATTCATAACATTTCCCCCTCACGTTAATTCCATAAACTACCTTAAAAATCATAACAAAAAGCACCTTTCCAAATCAAACGATGCAACCTCATGGTCTGCTATCTTCAAAGTAGTCAAAAAATCATACGCCAACTAGCTCTCTTCCTTGATAACTCTAGATTAGTCATGATTGTTCAAGACCAAAAAAACCAAAAAGAACAATAAGACCATATTCTTTTATAACTTTCTAAAAACTCTTACAATAATCTCAGATAAGTAAAACGCTTACAAACAAAGGAAGTGAACTATCCATGAAAATATTGAAAAATTTAACGTTTCAGGTTATCACAGGGGTTATTTTAGGAATTATTGTTGGTTTTATCTTCCCCGAATTTGGAGCTAAGCTAAAGGTACTAGCAGATGTCTTTATTAAAATGATCAAAATGGTGATCCCACCAATTGTATTCTTCACAATCGTTCATGGTATCGCTGGTATGGGTGACATGAAAAAGGTAGGTAAAATAGGCGGAAAGGCCTTGCTCTACTTTGAAATTGTAACAACATTAGCATTAACAATCGGAATTTGTGTCGTTAACGTAATAAAACCAGGTGTAGGTATTGATACATCGAAAGCAGCTAGTACAGATATTTCCAAGTACACTTCATCCGCATCGGAAAGTAGTGGTTTCCTGGACTTCCTCGTTAATATCGTGCCTGACAATGTAGTAGGTGCAATGGCAAAAGGTGAATTACTTCCTATTTTGTTCTTTGCTGTCCTGTTTGGTATTTCACTAACGGCAATGGGGTCGCAGGCGAAGCCCGTTCTACAATTATTTGAGAAGCTGGCCCAAGGATTCTTCGGAGTTGTTAACATGATCATGCGCCTCTCCCCAATCGCAGCTTTTGGAGCGATGGCCTACACTATCGGTAATTTTGGAATCAAATCATTGATTAACTTAGGTCTTCTGATGAGCTCTGTTTACCTAACTATGTTTTGTTTTATCATTGTAGTATTAGGTCTTATCGCAAGGGCTTATAAGTTTAACATCTTCTCTTTTATCCGTTACATTAAGGAAGAAATTTTATTGGTTGTTGGTACTTCGTCTTCTGAATCTGCCCTACCTGGCATGATGCGTAAGCTTGAAGCTTATGGCTGCTCCAAGTCAGTAGTAGGCTTGGTTGTCCCAACTGGTTATTCCTTTAACCTGGATGGAACCTCCATATACTTGTCAATGGGTGCCATCTTCATTGCTCAAGCTTATGGTATTGATTTAACAATTTGGCAAGAAATTACCTTATTAGCTGTGCTCATGCTCACTTCAAAAGGTGCCGCTGGAGTTACCGGTTCAGGTTTGATTACACTTGCTGCCACATTGGCTGCTTTCCCGATGATCCCAGTTGAAGGAATCGCATTATTGATCGGTGTAGACCGCTTCATGTCTGAAGCCCGTGCTGTCACAAATCTAATTGGTAACGGTGTTGCTACTGTAGTAGTTTCCAAATCGGAAAAAGAATTCCATCCAATGGTGACTACAAATTCAGAATCTACTATCGCCTCGTAATACGATTGTTCAAACGTAGAGAATATATCCTATGATCACTTTCAAATCAAAAAGCGTTCTCGCCTGTACAGGATAGAGAACGCTTTTTGCTACGAAGTCAGAAGGAATGTGTCATCATCATCCTAACTACTATACTCCAAACAACCGTGACAAGTACGGATTAAGAAACAATCCATTCGGGTCCATCTGTCTTTGAATAGCTTTAAACTGATTCCACATAGGAAACCGTTCTTGTAAATCAGCAGTTGTTAATTCATGCAATTTCCCCCAATGTGGTCTTCCATCATATTTTAGAAAAATACGTTCCATTGCTTGAAAATAAGCCTCGTATGGCATTCCTTTGTACATATGCACCGCAATATACGCAGAATCTCGTTTGTAGGCCGGGCTGAGCCAGATATCATCTCCTTTTACATACCTGCATTCAATAGGAAAATGGACAGCGAAACGATGCTCTTGTAAGCATTCTCTGATCTCTTCCATCACCTCTTTCATTTTATCAGCAGGTACACTATACTCCATCTCACTAAATCGAACCCAGCGTGGTGTAGCAAACAGTTTATGACTAGCGCCCACTTCTTCAATATCAGGAACCGCTTTTGCAGAAAGTTTACTTATCGGGACACACAAATGCGGAAATAAACGACACCCCTCCGATAAAAACCAGAATAGGCCATTTTCAATACCAATTTTTTTAAACTGATTCCAAACACTATTTTTAGAAGCCGATTCTTGAGTGATTTGCATAAATTTTGCTTGTACCACATTCGTATGAACAAACCAGTAAAATTCGAAATGACGATGGTTATCAGTAAAGGTTGTCAAATTATTTAAACAATCGTTTAAATTCATTCGCTTACTTTTATAATGAATGTTGTATGCAAGTAGCACACGTAGCCTTACTTTGACAATGATCCCTAGCAATCCAAGAGAGACTTGCAATGCACGAAAAAGTTCAGGATGATAGGTTTCGGAGCATTCCAGTATATCACCCTGAGCCGTTACTACAGTTAAACCGACTACTTGCGTAGAAACACTCCCGAACTGAATCCCAGTCCCATGTGTTCCAGTGCTAATCGCTCCCCCAATGGACTGGGCATTAATGTCTCCTAAATTCTCTTGCGAATAGCCTCGTTCGTACAGTGATTCCCCCAAAAGCTTGAGTTTTGTCCCTGCCCAAACGGTGGCTGTTTGCTCTTCATCATCGATTGTTATCACACCCTGTAAATCATCTAATGATAAAAGAATTTGATCTGTTTCAACAAGTGCAGTAAAAGAATGTCCAGACCCGACTACACGGATCGTTTTCCCCTGTTGACTAGCTTCTTTTACAACTTGTACCACTTCCTCTAAGCTGGATGGATAAACCACTTGTTGTGGTGTGCTAGTAACTAACCCTGCCCAATTCTTCCATGATTGCATTGCCACTGCTCTCATAGAAAACACCTGCCCTCTCCCCGATACGTTATTGCTTCTCCTATCCTTTCCCCGTCGCGCAGCAAATGGAGAGTTGGAAAGCGTTCACATAATTCTCCTGCCTTACTATGCCGAAAAAAGATAGGATCTCCGATTGTAAGCTTTTGCACCCCTTCAAAACGTACAGGTGTTTGCACCTCTCCTGCTCCTTCTAAAAGTAATAACTTAGCTTGTGGTGGTAAGTAAGGAAGGGGGAGCTTTTCTTTCCCTACGGCCCCAGAGGCCACATACCCTCCCCCCATACAAGTATAGATATTGGGCTTAGGCTGTCGCACAATCTCAATAGCAAATCCAGCCGCTGGTTGTAAATGAAATTCTCTGTAGTAGTCAAATAGGGCAGGAGCGTAAAAACCAGAACCTACCGTTATTTCTGTCACTGCGTCTTCGTGGCACGTGGAGGTCATACTTCCGGTACCGCCTCCATTATGAAAGCGAATCGAAATATTACGTCGCTGCAACTCGTCATGTACACGGGTCCGCTTTTCCCTGATAGAGCGAATCGAACGTTT